>NZ_JAGPZB010000002.1:0-241114 GCF_024454115.1 Corynebacterium sp. CCUG 65737 | reverse complement strand
TGCGGATGTAGCGCAGTTGGTAGCGCATCACCTTGCCAAGGTGAGGGTCGCGAGTTCGAGTCTCGTCATCCGCTCCAAGTCCCAGTTGGCAGCAATTGGTACTGTGAAAGAGGCGGAAATCGCCCACGGTGGAATGGCCGAGTGGTGAGGCAAAGGTCTGCAAAACCTTGTACACGGGTTCGATTCCCGTTTCCACCTCCATATTCATGTGAATATTGCGCGCGTTTAGCTCAGCGGGAGAGCGCTTCCCTGACACGGAAGAGGTCACTGGTTCAATCCCAGTATCGCGCACGAAGGGTCTGACCCCTTTGCGGATGTAGCGCAGTTGGTAGCGCATCACCTTGCCAAGGTGAGGGTCGCGAGTTCGAGTCTCGTCATCCGCTCCACTACCCCGGCGGCAATAGTCGCCGGGGTTTCGTCGCGTCTGGAGGCACCGCGGGAAGGGCTTGCGCGCGAAAACGGGCGCGTTTTCGTGCCGTCCACACGTCAACTAACTGGAGTCACTTTCGAAACATCTGACCTGGGCGTTCACGGACCGGTTTCAAACGGCACGAAAATAAGCCATTATTTATGGATGTAACAACAAAAGCGCGCCAAGACATCGGCATAGACGATCAGCTGCCCCCAGCGCCCACCCCACTACGATCGGCCTCATGCTCGACACGATCATCGGCCCGACAAGCGCCCGCGAAGAAATCCGCGCTGTCGCGGTCACCACGGTTTTCGGCTCGTTCACGGCTGGTGGCAACTCCGGGGAGCTGGGCAACGACACGGACTCACAGGTCCTGGCCGCCCTACGTGAGTGGGCGGATGTCATCCTGGTCGGCTCCGGCACGGTCAAAGCGGAGGGTTACGGCCCATCGGACACTCCGATGGCGGTGGTGTCGCGCTCACTCGACTTCGACACCTCCGCGAAACTGTTCGGCGGGGCTCCCCCGCTCATTCTCACGCCAGAGGCGTCGCTGACAGACGCCGCGCTCGCCGACCGCCGCCAGGCGCTTACAAACGCGGGTTGCTCTTTGGTGTCCACCGGGGAAGGGGGTGCGGGTGAGATCGTCGATAAGCTGCGGGAGCTGGGGTACGGGCGAATCATTTGTGAAGGCGGCCCCTCGCTGTATGCGGACATGTTCGCGCATTCGCTTATCGACGTCCTCCATCTCACCATCGACCCCCGCACCAACGGCGAACCCGCCGGTTTGCAGGGCGATTTCACCGTGAATCTCGAGTTGGAGCAGGTGCAAACGGACGGGTCGTTCCTCTTCGCGCGCTATCGCCGCGTGTAGGTTGAGGGGGTGACTACCCGCCTGAGCCAGTTGACCCAGCTGTGGACCGCCCAGTCCCCTGAGCGTGCGCTGCGCTGGCAACAGGTGGCAAACGGGGCACTGTGGCCGCTGGCAATCCTTCTGGTCATTCATCGCATTGTCGTGCTGGCGCTGCCGGGCACCGCGACGGATGATTTCACCACGGTCTGGTCCGCTGCACGCCGCTTCGTTGAGCGCGTGCCGGTCTACAGCGAGACCTACCACCATGTGGACCCGCACTATCTGTACAACCCTGGCGCAACGTTGCTGTTGTCGCCGCTGGGTGTGTTCCCGGACATGTCTGTTGTGCGGCCACTGTTCATCCTGTTCAACGCCGCGTGCATCATTGGCGCACTGGCATGGTTGACCCGTCTAGTTGGCCGCGGTCTGGCCCACCCTGTGTTCCCTGGCGCCATTGCCGCATGCTTTGCGACGGAAGCCGTCACCAACACCCTGATGTTCACCAACATCAACGGCGTTCTCTTGCTCGGTTTGTCTGCCTTCCTGGCGCTACTACTGCACGGGAGCAGGGGAAGCTCGTGGGCAGCCGGCATCGTCCTAGGCCTGTGCATCCTGGTCAAGCCGATGTTCGCCCCCTTGATTGTGTTGCCGTTGATGCGGCTGGAATGGCGTGCGGTCGTGTCCGCCGTGGCAATGCCGGTGCTGTTCAACCTTGTGGCGTGGCCGCTGACGCCAGGAGCACGCGATTACGTCGACATCGTCGTTCCCTACCTGGGCATCACGCGCGATTACGCGAACTCTTCGCTGGCCGGTGCCGCCGTGTACTTCGATATGCCGGGGTGGCTGCACGGGCTGCTGTTCGTGCTCATCGCCGCCGCCGTCGCTGTGGCCGTGCTGGGAGTTGCCCGCTACCGCTACTCCGACGAGTTCATGTGGGCGGCCACTTCCGCCGCCGTACTGATTACGGGGGTGTGCCTGCTGTCATCGCTGGGCCAGGCGTACTACTCCATGATGGTCTTCCCCGCTGTATTCACTGTTCTGGGCCGCCACAGCGTCTTCCACACTCCCGCGGCATGGGTGGGAATATTCCTGTGCCTCTCACCGCTGACGTGGGTGACCGATGGCACCTACTTGGCAGGCCGTTGGGCGAACACGTTCTTGCCCACCGCAGGATGGATGATCTTCATCGTCGCCGTCGCGGCCTGGGTAGTGTCAGAAGCACTGATTCGGAGGGAGCCGAAACATGACCATGGACAAGCCGACGAACTACCGCGACTGGACCGAGGAGCAGTGGCGCGAGAAGCTCAGCCCTGAGGAGTACTACGTTCTGCGCGAGGCCGGAACTGAACCTCCCGGGGTCGGTGAGTACACCGACACCACCACTGAGGGTGTGTACCGTTGCCGCGCCTGTGGAGCGGAGCTGTTCCGCTCCACCGAGAAGTTCTCCTCCCACTGCGGCTGGCCGTCCTTCTTCACCCCACTGGCCGGCGACGCAGTGATTGAGCGCGAAGACCGCTCGCATGGCATGGTGCGCACAGAGGTGCTCTGCGCCACCTGCAACTCGCACCTGGGCCATGTCTTCGCCGGTGAGGGCTACCCCACCCCCACCGATCTGCGGTACTGCATCAACTCGATTTCGCTGACGCTGGAGGAAGGCGCCGCGGACAAGCGTTAAGGCAGCGCTTCAATGATCTCCGCGACGTCGTTGACGCGGCGGCCGGAGAAGAACGGCAGCTCTTCACGCACGTGCAGGCGCGCTTCGGTGTAGCGCATCTTGTGCATCAAGTCGGAGATGCGTTCCAGCGAGGGCGCCTCAAACGCCAGCATCCACTCATAGTCGCCGAGTGAGAACGCCGACATCGTGTTGGCGCGCACATCTTTGTAGTCCGCGGCGGCCTGGCCGTGCTCGATGAGCAGATCGCGGCGTTTAGCCGGATCCATGATGTACCAGTCGTAGGAGCGGGTGAACGGGTAAACAGTGATCCAGTCCTGCGGCTCCTCGCCCATGATAAATGCCGGCAGGTGGCCGCGGTTGAACTCCGCCGGGCGGTGCAGACCGACACCGATCCAGAACACCTCGAGCGCCTGGCCCAGCACCGTGGTGCGGCGGAACGCGTTGTAGGCCTCCTGGATCTCATCGAAGTTCTCGGCGTGCCACCAGATCATCACATCAGCCTCAGCCCGGATGCCGGAAATGTCGTAGATCCCGCGGACGACAACTTTGCCTTCGTCCTCAAGGCCAGAGAAGAAACGCTGCGCTTCTGCGCTGATCTCGCTGCGGTCGGCACCGAGTGCGCCCGGAATCACCCGGAAGGTCGCCCACTGAGCGTATCGCTGGGTGTTGTTGAGCTTTTCAATATCTAGTTCCGCCATAGCGAAGACCTCCTGAAACAATCAAACCAAAGTATTATCTTTCACCCTACCCCCTCGCAGCGGCGCGCCTCCACGTAATCAGCGACAGGCTGGATAGCTTGGAACCCGTGACACATTCGGACCACCCTAAGCTCTCCGCCGCAACATCATCCGAGAGCGCCGAAACCACCCAGATCCCAGCGGAATTCACGGAAGCTGTCGAATCGATGCACCGCGCCCAGCTGCGCCCCGAGATCAGCCTGGGCACCATCCGTCCCCCGCAGCGCCCGGCCCCGTTCAGCCACGCAGTGGGCCTGGAAGTTCGGGGCAACGACGATGACGGTCCGATCCCGACCGACGCCCAAGGTGATGCCTTCGGCCGTCTCATCCTGCTGTACTCGCCGTCCGGGGAGGAGCAATGGGAAGGCTCCATGCGTCTTGTCGCCTACATCCAGGCGGATATGGACGATGCCGTTGCGTCCGATCCGCTGCTTCCCGACGTCGCATGGCAGTGGCTCGGTGAATCCCTGGCTGAGACACACGCCGGGTATACGGATCTGGGCGGCACGGTGACGTCCACGTCATCGGTGCGCTTCGGCGACATCGGGGGCCCTCCGCGCGCCTACCAGATCGAGATGCGCGCCTCGTGGACGGCTGACACCACCGATCTCTCCCACCATGTTGAGGCTTTCTCTAAGGTGCTCGCCCATGTCGCCGGTCTCCCGCCGGAGGGCGTGGCGGGGCTCGACCGAAGGTGACCGTCTAAGCTGTGGGGGATGCACTACGAACTCGTTCACACCCCCGACGGGTTCGCGCGCGCTGCGAAACAGCTCGCCGCAGGGCGCGGACCTTTCGCCGTGGATACGGAGCGAGCGTCTGCGTACCGCTACGACGACCGCGCCTTTCTCATCCAGATTCACCGCCGCGGCGCAGGAACGTTCCTCTTCCAACCAGAGGGCCTACGCGAAGAACTGACGTCCGCCCTCGCGCCTGCTGTGAACGGCGAAGACTGGATCATTCACGCCGCCCCTGAGGACCTGCCGAGTCTCGCTGAGCTCGGTCTGCATCCCGGAACACTCTTCGACACTGCTCTCGCTGGCCGCATTGCCGGCTTCGAGAAACCGAACCTCGCCGCCATGGTCGCCGAGTTCTGCGGAGTCGAGCTGGAGAAGGGCCATGGCCGCGAAGACTGGTCGCTTCCAACCCTTCCGCGGGAGTGGCTGGACTACGCCGCCCTCGACGTGATTTACCTGCCCGATCTGGCAGAGGCTCAGGCGGAGTTGCTGGGTGGGCTGGGCAAGCTGGACTATGCGGAGCAAGAATTCGCGCACATCGTGGACACGTTCGCGGAGTGGACTGCCCCCACGCTGACATGGGAAGGGCTCAAAGGCGTGAACAACCTTCCCTCTGCCCTCTCCCGTGCCATCGCTCGTGCAGTGTGGGAGCAGCGCAACGCCGATGCTTTACGACGCGACATCTCCCCCTCCCACATCCTGCCGTCCAAACTGATCATCGCGATAGCGAAAGAACAACCGCGCTCCCCCGCCGATCTCGCGGCCATGAAGGGCTTCCCTGCCCGCCGCACAGGCGCGAGCCACAAGTGGTTCCGGGTCCTGCGCGGGGTATATCAATCTGATCCCGCCACGTGGCCGGACAAACCGCGCAACAATGAGGGCACACCCGGGAAGTCTGCCTGGCAGCGCCACCACCCGGAGTCGTGGGACTACCTGCAAACGATGCGTTCCGCCATCGCAGAGGCCGCTGATGACATGGACCTGCCTGCCGAAGTGCTGCTAACCCCGGCAGTTCTCCGGGAAACCGCCTGGGCACTTTCCCAGGGCACGGTCTCATGGGACACACACGCTGTCGCCGGCCTTCTGGCCGAGCAGGGGGCACGTCCATGGCAGGTCGCAAACACAGCGGATCTGTTCGCCGCGAACAGGCCAGGCGAAGAAGTTTAGGCCAGCCCTTCAATCCACTCGCGGATGGATTCGCGGGCGGAATCGGCGTCGAGTCCAACCTCGGCAAGCAACTCGGAGCGCGACGCGTGCGGCGGGAAGATATCCGGGAAGGCCAGGCGTCGCAGCGGGGTGTCCACTTCGGCAGCGGACAGCGCCTCAGACAGTGCCGAGCCGATGCCTCCGCGAACAACACCGTCTTCGTACACGACCACCAGGTCCGCTTCGGCTGCCATGTCGATCAGCTCAGGGTTGATCGGAATGATCCACCGGGGGTCAACGACGGTGATGCGGGCACCGTCGTCATTCAGCTCGCGTGCAACCTGAACTGCGTTCTTGCTGAACTCACCGATTGCGACGAGAAGCACCTCGGGGATGTCCTCGTCGGCGTCTCCAGCGGGCTCGACGAGAATGTCGCTCCCACCGTCCGTGCGGCGAAGTTCCGTGACCGGGTCCCCCACGTCGCCCTTCGGGAAGCGGACGACGGTCGGGCCGGTCTCCACAGCGATGGCTTCTTGGAACTCTTCGCGCAAACGGTCAGCATCGCGCGGGGCGGCGACACGAATACCCGGAACAATGGAGGTCAAGGCCATGTCCCAGACACCGTTGTGGCTCGCGCCGTCGCTGCCGGTCACGCCTGCTCGGTCGAGCACGAACGTCACCGGCTGATTGATCAGGGCTACGTCCATGAGCAACTGGTCAAAAGCGCGGTTGAGGAACGTCGAGTAGACCGCCACCACCGGGTGCAACCCGCCGAGAGCCATGCCCGCCGCCGACGTCACAGCGTGTTGCTCAGCGATGCCCACATCGAAGAACCGCGAGGGGAACTTCTCCGCGAACGGTGTCAACCCCGTTGGGCCCGCCATCGCTGCGGTGAGTGCCACGATGTCTTCGCGCTCGTGCCCGGCGCGGAGCAGCTCCTCGGAGAACACCGATGTCCACCCCGGACGCGCTTCCCCCAGCGCCTCGCCAGTGACGGGGTCAATGACACCGGTGGAGTGCATCTGGTCGGCAATATCGTTGACCGCCGGGGCGAAACCGTGGCCCTTCTCAGTTGCAACGTGAATGATCAGCGGTCCGTCGTACTGGTGCGCATAGGTAAATGCGCTCAGCAGCGACGGAATGTCGTGTCCTTCGATCGGGCCGACGTATTTCAGACCCAAATCTTGGAACATCTGCGTCGGCACCACCTGGTGCTTGATGCCATCCTTCACCATCTTCATAGCGCCGAATGCGCGCTCGCCGACCCAGCCCATGGACTTCAAGGTGCGCTTTCCCTGCTCCATCACTTCGTCGTAACCAGGCTGAATCCGGATGGAGGCGATCTGGGAACGGAGATTGTCCAGGTTGCGGGCGAACCCGCCGATGGTCGGTGAGTAGGACCGGCCGTTGTCGTTCACCACGATGGTGACGTTGCGCTCCCCTTCAGCGATGTTATTCAGCGCTTCCCAGCACATTCCGCCGGTCAGAGCACCATCACCCACCACTGCGACAACATTGCTGTCGGCGTGGCCCTGAAGCACCTTCGCCTTTGACAACCCGTCCGCGTAGGACAACGCCGCGGAAGCGTGGGAGGACTCGGTCCAGTCATGATCGGACTCGCTGCGACTGGTGTACCCGGACAATCCATCCTTTTTGCGCAGTGTGTCGAACTGCCCGGAACGCCCCGTGAGGATCTTGTGCACGTAGGACTGGTGGGACGTGTCGAAGATGATAGGGTCGCTCGGCGAGTCAAAGACGGCGTGCAGGGCGACCGTCAGCTCGACGACCCCCAAGTTCGGTCCGAGGTGGCCGCCGGTGGCGGAGACCTTCTGGATGAGAAACTCGCGGATTTCCCGCGCGAGACGTTCGAGCTCGTCCGCCGACATGCCCTTCAGTTCGGCCGGGGATGTGAGGTGCTCAAGCCTGCTCACTGCTCGTCGTAGCTCCTTGGTCGAGGTTGTCGGACGGTTGGAGAAAGCGTCTCGAATGGTTGAAGGACAATTCTACACTTTCCCCGCTCTAACCCGGCATCGGCTTTTCAGGCCGGAACGAGGCTGGTGAGGACTTCGAAGTGGTGGGTGGCGGGAAAAGCGTCGATAAGCGCCATGCGTTCGACGACGTATCCTGCCGCGCCCCATGTGGCCAGATCGCGCGTGAATGTCGCCGGATCGCACCCGACGTGGATGACGCGCTGCGGGCGGCGCGCAGCGATGCCGGCGACGACGTTTTCCCCGGCCCCTGTGCGCGGAGGATCGAGCACCACGAGCCCTGGGTCCGGCAGCTCATCCAGCGCCGCTTCCACTTTCTGGTTGCGCATGTCCACGTTGAACGCGCTCAGTGCGGGCTGCGGCGTGCGCGTCGCGGCGGGAGAGTAGTCGACGCTGACGATGCGCGGTGCCTGGTCCCCCTCCATGGCAGCGCTTATCGACGGCACAAACAACCCCACCCCGCCATACAAATCCCACCCTGTGCGCTCACCGTAGTCGTCCGCAGCCCAATCAAGGATATAGGCCGAATAGGCCGCAGGAGCAGCGAGATGTGCCTGCCAAAACGCTGTCGGGGGAAAGCTGAAATGGAATTCCTCCCCGGCGACCGGAACGATCTCGGTCGCGGCATCGCCACCCTCGATGCGCGTATCAATGTGCTCCACACGTTTACCGCGTTGCGCCCGCCGCGTTTCGACGACGTGACGCTGCCCTGCCCCGTCAACGACCACCACGAGCTCAGCACCGGGGGTGAATCTGGCATCACCGCCGACGATTCCATCGAGGGCCTCCGGGACCACCTGGGAGCACGGCTGCCCCGCAACGATCTCGCGGCTGCGTGCGCGGCGCATTCCAGCACGCCCCTGTTCATCGACACCAAGACGGACACGGGTGCGCCACCCAAGGGTCGGTTCGAGCGATTCTTCTTCGAGGTCGATCGCTGCGTCAAAGCCCTCGAGTACACCACTGGGCCGGGCGTGCTTTTCCAACTGCCCGACCAAGATCTCGCGCTTGAACCGCGTTTGCGCGGCGGGATCGATGTGGGAGTAGTCGCAGCACCCTGCGCCAGCTGCCGCTGCTGGGCAGGCGACCTCAGTCCGGTCAGGCGACGGTTCCACTACCTGGGTGAGCGCGGCACGAGCCCACCGCTTCTTCACAGTGGTCAGCTCGGCTTCCACCACATCACCGGGAAGTGCTCCTGCCACGAACACCACGCGACCGTCCGAGGCGTGCGCAATTGCCTCGCCCCCGTGCGCCATCGCGGTGGGTTCAAGCCTGACGCGATCGCCAGAAGTAAGCTCCATATTACTGCTGTTCGGGCTGGTCAGGCTGGCCGGTCTGCTCTCCCTGCCCCTGTTGGTTCTGTTGGTTCTGCTGGTTCTGCTGCCGCAGCTGTTGCTGCTGCATAGCTTGCTGGATTTGCAGAGCGAGCTGTGCGGGCAACTCGACCGGCAGGGAGTTGCCTGCCAGCACGGGCGTGTTGCCGCGATAGATGAAGGAGCGAGCGATGATTTCGCGGCCGAGATCCGCCAACCGGTCTTCCTTACCGTGCGGCGCTGCGAGGGTGACGCGGTACAGCCAGCGCGGGCCTTGCACACCGATGATGCGGATGATGCCGTTGTCGCCAGTGCCGACCACTTCGCGGCCCCATGGGCCCTCTTCATATTCGACCGGCATGCCTTCAGCGCGCATGCCCTCTGCGATCTCATCGGAGGACTCTTCCCACATGCCGCCGGAGTTCGGTGCGGCGAACGCCACCGGGGTGACACGGCCGAATTCGGTGATGACGTGGAGCATGCGCGGGCCCTGCTCACCCATCTCCACCTGGACCTGGGAGTTCTTCGGAAGCGCTAACTGGATCGAGCCGAGGTTGAGCAACCCTGCGGAGAAGTCGCTGAAGTCGAAGTCGTTGATGTCAACGTTGTCACCATCAAAGGGGCCGGTCTTCCCGTTCACGGCGTCGTGCTCACGCTGGACAACGGCAGCCTCTTCGGCCTCTTTGACCTGCTCGGGATCAGGCGTGGTCTGGACGATTGTGCTGCCCTTGTCTTTCACCGGGTTCATGTATTGCACGTCGTGAAAGTCCCCGCTAGATGCACGGGGCCGCGTGGGGGTGGCGGGGGCCTCCGCGGGACGAGAAACAAACGGGTCTTCCCATTCCCGCCTGCGGTAATTGCCATATTCAGCGGAGTCGCTGTTCTTTTTCTTGCCGAAGGGCCACAGTGCCATGATTGTCTCTTTCGCTCGTTCCTTAAGTGCTAAGTTGCTGCTAATTCACGCCGGTGGAGCCGTATCCGCCCGAACCGCGGACAGTCTCATCGAGGTCGTCGACTTCGATGAAGTCCGGCAGTTCCACTCGTTGCACCACCAGTTGGGCGATGCGCATCCCGCGGGTGACCTCAAAGGGAGTGTCTTTGTCCGTGTTGAGCAGGCACACCTTGAGTTCCCCCCGGTAATCCGCATCGATCGTGCCGGGAGTGTTCACGATGGTCAGGCCGTGCTTGGCCGCCAGGCCCGAACGCGGGTGGATCAGACCCACAGTGCCAAGCGGCAACGCGATAGCGACACCGGTACTCACCAACGCGCGCTCACCGGGGCCGATCGCGACATCGTGGGCGGAATACAGGTCCACACCGGCATCGCCGCGGTGGGCGCGTTGCGGAATGGGTAGGTCCGGATCGAGCCGCTTGAGGGGGATCGGTCCGATCGATTTCGTCTCTTTGGTCACGTCCCCACACTACGTGAGGTTGACGGGGCACGTATCTCCGCCATTCGCCAAACCATTTAAGGAATCATGGGGCACTTGCCTACCATGGACGGTGTGACTGAAAGCGCGAACACCCCGTCAACACCGCCTACTACCCCTTCCGCGGCGCCAGAAGTGCTGTACTCCGAACGCCAGTGGGTGCCGTTGTGGTGGTGGATCGCGGGGACTGCATTCGCGGCGCTGTTGGGTGCTCAAATGGGTGTCAACCGCGGGATGTGGTGGTTCGTCGCGACGTTCATTGTCATCGGCGCCCTGACCGCATGGTTCCTTATTCACTTGTCGTCGACTGTGGTGCGCGTGGAGCGCGACGGTGACGGAACGCGCTGGCTCGTCGTGGGTGACGCGAACTTGCCGTCGTCAGTGGTGTCGCGCTCTCTGGCTGTCCCCCGTTCGGCGAAGCAGAACGCGCTTGGCCGGCAGCTCGATCCCGCGGCGTATCTCGTCCACCGCGCATGGGTGAAAGAAATGGCCTTGTTCGTTCTCGACGACCCGGAGGACCCCACCCCTTACTGGCTCGTGTCCTCTAAGAATCCGGAGGAACTGCTTCGGGCCTACGTTCCGGAGCAGGCTGATACGGCCGCCGAGCCCCTCCACCGCACTGGCCAGTAGGCCAACGCGGGACGTCGGTTACTCGCAGTCGAGGCAAATCTTCGAACCGTCTGGCTCAACGTGGCCCAGGCGGTTGTGCTTCTGCACTAAGAAGCAGGATGCGCAGGTGAACTCGTTCTCCTGTTTCGGCACGACAGAGACATTGAGTTCTTCGCCGGACAGGTCGACGGTCGGCGGATCGAATGCGTCAACAACTTCCCCATCGTCGTCCATGCTGCTGCCGGCGACCTCTTCAGCCTTGAGACCTTCAAGGGAATCCGTCTCGATCTCATCATCGAGGCGGCGGCGAGGGGCGTCGTAATCGGTGGCCACGAGGTCTCCTTCTGAGCCTGAGAATGCTTTCAAAATGCTTACTGTCAGCGTGATATTAAAACAAGAATTTCTTTATGTCATGTTTGCCCCGCGCACAGACGTTTCGGCGTGTCGCACCTCGACTTCCCCTTTCTAAATCAGACCTGGTCAGAGAATGGTTTCAGGGGCTGATCTGCCCCCGCTTCCGCAAGGAGGGCGCGGAAGTTATTCCAAATCCCCGGAGCGGATGCCATTGTCACCGCCCCGTCATGGCCGCTGGCACCCAGGCCAGGATGCTCAACCTGTGCGCCAGCCTCGGTGGCAATCACGGCTCCGGCGGCGTAGTCCCACGGGTGGGTGGCGTGCTCGTAGTAGGCATCCACTACGCCGTCTGCAAGCATGCACAAGTCTAAAGCAGCACTGCCGGCGCGGCGGATGTCGCGCACACGCGGCAATACCGCGCGCAGAATGTCCGCTTGCTGGGCGCGCCACTGTGGCGTGTAGGAGAAACCGGTGGCCACAAGCGCGAGAGGCACATCGCTTATCGACGACACACCTAACCGCCGCCATTCCTCTTCCCCTCCCCCACGCGTGAAGGCCCCGCGACCTCTACCTGCCTGATAGGCGCGGCCAGTAGCAACATTGACTACCGCTCCAGCAAGCAGTTCCTCCCCGCGCGCGGCTGCGATCGACACCGCATATTGCGGGACCCCGTAGAGAAAGTTCACCGTGCCATCAATCGGGTCGACGATCCACCGCACTCCGGAACGAGACGGAACGTCGGCGCCTTCTTCCCCCAGAATGCCGTCGTCTGGTCGACGCTCGAGAAGAGTGGACATGATCAACTGCTCCGACTCTTTATCTACGACAGTGACCGGGTCCACTGCCGAGGATTTTGTCTCCGCCGCAGTCAATGCGCCTTCACCGATCAGTTCGGCCCGCCTATCGCGGACGTGACCTGCGGCCAGCAAGCAGGTGGAAAGGGCGACGTCGAGAAGCTCGTCGACAAGCAAATCTGCGGTACTCATGCTTGCCATCGTGCCTCAAAGTAGCCAGCGTCCGCGCGGGGTGCGGAAGTGCGTAGAATCGGCGGGTATGGATCACACCTCGGGCAACTACTGCTGCGGCATCGACATCGGAGGCTCTGGCGTTAAAGGCGCGATCGTCGACATGGACACCGGCGAGTTCGCCACCGACCGCATCAAGATCGCCACTCCCCAACCCGCGACCCCAGAGGCTGTGGCAGAAACCGTTACTGAGATTGTCCGCCAGCTCGAATGGGACGGACCCGTGGGCATCTGCCTACCCTCCGTGGTCAAGGAGCAGGTAGCAATGACCGCCGCGAACATCGATGACGCGTGGATCGGTACCGACGTTCATGAGCTGTTCAGCGAGCATGTGCCTGGCCGCGACATCGCGGTGCTGAATGACGCTGACGCAGCCGGCCTGGCCGAAGTCGCCTTCGGTGACGAGATCTGTCGCACCGGGGCTGTGATGTTCTTGACCTTCGGCACCGGAATCGGCTCGGCGCTGCTCATGGACGGCGATCTGTTCCCCAATACGGAACTTGGCCACATGTTTGTGGGCAAGAAGGAGGCCGAGCACCAGGCGTCTTCGGCTGTCCGCGACCGCGAAGAACTGAGTTACTCACAGTGGGCGAAGCGCGTCGACAAAGTCCTGACAGAGTACGCGCGGCTGTTCAATCCCATCGCCTTCGTCGTCGGTGGCGGCATCTCGCGCAAGGCAGATAAGTGGGTGCCGCTGCTTACCGTGGACACGCCCGTTATCCCGGCCAAACTGCGCAATCGCGCGGGAATCGTCGGTGCCGCGATGGCTGTGTGGAAGCACGTCGCGCCCTAAAACCCCCGCATTCGCGAAAATAATTCGCCGGAGGGGGTGGCGGGAACCGGGGAGCCGTGCCTATGCTGTAGGGTTACCGCAAAGGCCGCGTAGGAGCGGTCTACGTCATGGTGGGAGGAATAGCCTTCCGCTTTCCGCGGTTAACGTCATCGGAAATCAACCGGCTCACCCCGCTACCGACTTGATTATGCAGGTTTGCGTATCGTGGTGGGACACCAACGTAGTCAAGCGATGAGTGCACGAAAGGTCGTACGTGGCAGCTAGCACCCCATCCACCAATAACAGCCCTGATGCCGCTGTCGAGGAAGACGCGGGTCAGGCGTCTCAGCCTGCGCGGAAAAAGGCCGTGAAGAAGACGGCTAAGAAGGCCGCCAAGAAGACTGCGGCTAAGAAGACCACCAAGAAGGCTGCGAAGAAGACCACGAAGAAAGCCGCCAAGAAGACGGTGAAGAAGACGGCCGCGAAGAAGACCGTGCGCAAGTCCGCACAGGCAGCCTCTGCGGCCGACGCAGCTGAGAACGAGGACGAGTCCGCTGACGCCGACGACACCGATGACGTAGACGATGTCGACGACGTGGACGGTCTCGGCGACGACGACATGCTCGACGGCGACCTGGATGAGGATCTGGCCGACGAGGACATGGACGGCGACGACTTCGATCCGGAGCTCGAAGAAGACGAGGAGCTCGACAGCGAAGCTGTCGTCGATGCTGCCACTGCCACCGATGAGGAGGATGGCGAGGAGGACTCTGACGAGTTCGTGCCGGAACTCGGTGAAGAGGGTGAGGCCGCGGCCTCGGCTCCGGCAAGCGACGATGATGACGAAGATGATGCCGCTCCCCCGTCAGTGTGGGACATCGAAGAGTCTGCTGCTCTGCGCCAAGCACGCAAAGACGCCCAGCTCACCGCCTCTGCGGACTCGGTGCGTGCTTACCTCAAGCAGATCGGTAAGGTCGCGCTGCTTGACGCTGAGCAGGAAGTCTCTCTGGCCAAGCGCATCGAGGCCGGTCTCTACGCCCAGCACCGCCTGGATGAGATGCAGCGCGCCGCCGACGAAGGCGACAAGGACGCGAAGCTCACCCCGGCTGTGAAGCGTGATCTGCGCGCCGTCGCCCGCGACGGCCGCAAGGCGAAGAACCACTTGCTTGAGGCGAACCTGCGTCTCGTGGTGTCCCTGGCAAAGCGCTACACCGGCCGTGGCATGGCTTTCTTGGACTTGATTCAGGAAGGCAATTTGGGCCTGATTCGTGCCGTGGAGAAGTTCGACTACTCCAAGGGGTACAAGTTCTCCACCTACGCCACATGGTGGATCCGTCAGGCGATTACCCGCGCGATGGCAGATCAGGCCCGTACCATCCGTATCCCGGTGCACATGGTCGAGGTCATTAACAAGCTCGGCCGCATCCAGCGCGAGCTGCTGCAGGACCTCGGTCGCGAGCCGAC
Source organism: Corynebacterium sp. CCUG 65737 (assembly GCF_024454115.1). NCBI lineage: Bacteria > Bacillati > Actinomycetota > Actinomycetes > Mycobacteriales > Corynebacteriaceae > Corynebacterium > Corynebacterium sp. CCUG 65737. The sequence continues at coordinate 226,605 of NZ_JAGPZB010000002.1, read as the reverse complement.
TCCGCAGGAGCTGGCGAAGGAAATGGACATCACTGAGGAGAAGGTCCTTGAGATCCAGCAGTACGCGCGCGAGCCGATCTCCCTGGACCAGACCATCGGCGATGAGGGCGACAGCCAACTCGGCGACTTCATCGAAGACTCTGAGGCTGTGGTGGCCGTCGACGCTGTGTCCTTCACGCTTCTGCAGGACCAGCTCCAGGACGTGCTGCACACGCTGTCCGAGCGTGAGGCGGGCGTTGTGCGCCTGCGCTTCGGATTGACCGACGGCATGCCGCGCACCCTCGACGAGATCGGACAAGTCTACGGCGTCACGCGCGAGCGCATCCGTCAGATCGAATCGAAGACGATGTCGAAGCTGCGCCACCCGTCGCGTTCGCAAGTGCTGCGCGACTACCTGGACTAGAGCAGCGAGACCCCTCGCCACCACCTAGCCAGACAGCCCGGCTCAACCGGGAGTGTCTGGCTAGGTGTTTTCTATATACGCCCGGTCGCGGTCCGCTGTGCGCTCGAGCACACTCTCGCTGCTGCTTTCCGGCCCTTTATTACTGCCAGAGCCAGAGTCCACCTCCTGTTCCAGCTCATAAATGGCAAATGCCATGAATGCGAGAAAAGCGATCGCCATAAGGGTGCTGATGATGCTCGCTATCAGGCCGGTGATGGCCATTCCCATACCGTTGGAGCCGGGGAAGCGACGGCTGTTGCTGATCCCCATGATGCCGCAGATGATGCCGCAAATCCCGAGCAGCAGGGCGAACGGCCCAGCGATGAACACCATCGCGAACGAACAAAGGCCGACCACCAAAGCGGCGACGGCTGTTTGGTTCTTCTCTGCAGGTACCGGCGCGTACGCGTGGGGCACGAATCCGGTACCGTACGCGTTCGACCCGTGCGGGTTGTAGCGCCCCCACTGGTCGACAGGACCAGCTTCAAATGGTTGGCCGTAGCCGTCTAGCTGTCCCCGTTGCTCGTGGCTGTAGCCGCCGTATGGTTCGTTCATCGGGTCCCTGGGGCTGCGGGGGTACTGCGGGCCGTAAGGATTGGGATGCACCATAATGCCCGCTAGCCTAGCAGCGATTACCAGTCACGCAGATAGTCAATGCGCGCTCGCAGTTGCTCCGCAGAGCACAGCGCCGTCGGCGGGCCGCCGCAGGCGTTGCGGACCTCCGTGTGGATTGCCCCGTGGGGCCGGCCCGTGCGCGACGCAACGATTGCCACGCGGGCGTTGAGCTCCTGGCGCAGCGCGGGGATGTCTTCGGAGGCCACGCCCGTGCCGGGACCTGCGGAGGGAGCATCGCTTATCGACGCACCCATCTTCTCCTTCCGCACCTTTTCCTGTTCGGCTTTAGCCTTTTCGGCCTTCGCCTCGGCTTCCCGCGCATCGAGCTGGTCAGACTGGCGCTTGCTCAGCAGCAGCTTCACCTGATCGGCGTCGAGGAGCCCCGGCAAGCCCAGAAAGTCCTGTTCCTCATCGGAGCCAGTGAGGGTCGGCGTTCCGTAGGTCGAGCCGTCGAAAATGAGCGAATCAAGCTCTGCAGACGCACCGATCGACTGATAGGCCGCTGCTTCATCAGGCTCGGTTTCCTTCCGGTTCGCTTGCTCGAGCAGTTCATCGGACCAGCCGGACTCACGGTGGGCTTTGCCGAGCACATGATCACGGGAGACCTCCATCTCCTCGGCCAGGCGAAGCAGCACGGGAACAGACGGCAAGAAGATCGATGCTGACTCCCCCGGCATGCGCGAGCGGACGAAACGGCCGATTGCTTGGGCAAAGAACAGTGGCGTGGAGGCAGAGGTGGCGTACACGCCGACCGCGAGACGCGGCACGTCCACGCCCTCAGAGACCATGCGCACAGCCACCATCCACTCATCCTGGGAGGCAGAGAATTCTTCGATGCGCTTGGAGGAACCGGGCTCGTCGGAAAGCACCACGGTGACAGGCGTGTTCGAGATCGTGCGCAGGATCTTCGCGTAGGCGCGTGCGGTCGTGGTGTCGGTAGCGATGACCAGTCCGCCGGCATCCGGCATGTTGGCGCGGATCTTGGTCAGGCGGGTGTGGGCTGCTTGCAGAACAGCCGCGATCCAGTCACCCTTCGGATCCAATGCAGTCTTCCAGGCGCGGGTGGTCTGCGCGGCGTCGAGGGGCTCGCCCAAGCGTGCCGAATACTCCTCTCCTGCTGAATCGCGCCACTGCGCCTCACCGGAATAGGCAAGGAAGACCACGGGGCGGACAACGCCATCGCGAAGCGCTTCGGCATACCCGTAGGTGTAGTCCGCGCGGGAGACCAGATGCCCCTCACCGTCATCGTCGTAGGTGACAAAGGGGATCGCAGAATCGTCGGAGCGGAACGGCGTACCGGTCAGCGCGAGACGGTGTTCAACGTCGTTGTACGCCTCGCGGACGCCGTCACCCCAGCTCTTCGCGTCGCCGGCGTGGTGGATCTCGTCGAGGATGACCATGGTCCTGCGTGCTGATGCCACAGCGTGGTGCTTGAACGGGTGCATGCCCACTTGCGCGTAGGTGACCACCACACCGTCATAGGCGGGATTGACCGCAGACGAGTTGGTGAAGGCGTGATCCAGCGACAGCCCGAAGCGCGCCGCTGCCTGCGCCCACTGGATCTTCAGGTGCTCCGTGGGAACGACGACAATGATGCGCTCGACGGTCTTTTCTGCGTGCATCGTCGACGCAAGTGTCAGCGCGAAGGTGGTCTTTCCTGCGCCGGGGGTAGCCACGGCCATGAAGTCCTTCGGCTTGCGCTGGAGGAAAAGATCGAGGGCCTCCTGCTGCCATTGGCGGAGCGAAGGCCCTTTCGTTGTGCCTGGAACTGACGTCACCGCCGACGCAGCCCCTTGTAAATCCTCTCGCAATCCGGGCACACGGGTGAGCCGGGCTTCGCCTGCTTACGCACAGGGAACGTCTCGCCGCACAGGGCAACCACCATGTCACCGCTGACAGCGGAGTGCACGATCTGGTCTTTCTTGACGTAGTGGAAGAACTTCGGGGTGTCGTTGTCCTGCGACGTGTCTTCCCGGACGTCGGGGCGTTCGATCGTCTTCGTGGTGGTCTGGCTCATGTGCGTCACGCTCCCCATCATGCCTCAAGGTGCCTACCGGAATGCAATGTGCTCTACCCTAGAAGATCATGAGCACAGCGAGCAGTTTCGGTGACCACGAGACCGTGGACCAGGCCGAAGATGCGCGCGATTCACGGCCAAGCAGGAAGTTCTCCCGCAAGCGGGCTGAACTGATCACCTCCGCCCAACGCTCCCCCGCCCAAAACCGCAAAGAGCGCGAGATCAAGTACCTGATTTTGCAGGGCATGCGCATCCCGTTCGTGCTGTTATCTATTGCCGCTGTGCTGTGGTGGGAGAACTGGTGGCTGGCGTTGATCTTCTTCTGCATCTCCATCCCGTTGCCGTGGATTTCCGTTGTCATTGCCAACGACAGCAATGAGATCCGGGACAAACGCACCGCCAACGTGTACAAGCCGGCCGCCGCCCGGCAGGCCGCGCTGGCCTACCAGCAGCAAGCCCAGCTGCAGTCTGCGCCTCGCCCAGACGCGGCGGGGCCGGGCACAATCGAGCACGAAGAGTAGACGAGCAGGAGGATGAGGATGAATCCGGCTGACATCGCACGAGAATTGACCCGCGAGTTGGAGCGGGCTGGCTTCACCGCCGACACCATCGCCGCCCACCTGGGCCCGGATGCGACGGAAGCGCTCCACCGCGGTGAGCCCGGCGCGGTGCTTGAAGCATGCGACGATTCTGTCCTCTCCGGGCTCATTCGCTTCTTCCTCTTGCGCCAGCCCATGAGCGCCGAAGAGCTGGCTGGGTTCCTCCCGGCGCGGCTCGTGCTTTCGCTTATCGACGCTTCTGTGGCCACCCGCTCCCCCTCCGGCGACATCGAAGTCGCCCTGGATGTCCGTCCGCACATCATTGCCGGTGCGGACCGGTTCATCTTCTCTGACATGGACGCATCGGTCACAGAGCACGTCCCTGGGACAGACCACGTGCTCGGTGTGGGCGCGGCGAGCCTATCGCTGCTCTCCGCGACCCCGCTGACACCGGTGGGGACTGTCCTGGATCTGGGCACCGGTTCAGGCGTGCAGGCGCTGGCGCAGGCGGGTACGGCACAACACGTTACTGCGACCGACGTTCATCCAAGGGCGCTCGACCTCGCCGCTGCCACCATGGCTGGCGCCGACATCACCAACGTTGAGCTGCGGGAAGGACCGTGGTTCGACCCGGTGGCAGGGCAACGCTTCGACCGTATCGTCGCCAATCCCCCGTTCGTGGTTGGTCCGCCGGAGGTCGGCCACGTTTACCGTGATTCGGGGTTGGATCTGGACGGGGCGACGGAGCTCGTCGTCAAGCAAGCCCCTGAGCATCTCGCCGCGGACGGGACTGCGTACATTCTCGGGGCCTGGGTCCACACGGATGACCAGCCGTGGGAGCACCGCGTCGCTGCGTGGCTGCCTCCCAAGGGAGTTTCTGCCTGGGTGTGCCAGCGAGATGTCGTTGACCCGGCACTGTATGTGTCCACGTGGCTCAAGGACGAGTCGATCGATCCACGCTCGAAGGAGGGCGTGGATCGCACGCGTCGTTGGCTGGATCGCTTCCGTCAAGCCGGAGTGCGTGCCGTGGGCTTTGGCTGGATTTTCCTTCGCGACATCGGAGATGCCCCGACCGAAGCAACATTTGAAACTCTCGACCAACCGTTCACCGATCCGCTCGGCCCGGAGGTCGAAGAGTACTTCATTCGAATGGACTGGCTGCGCACCACGACCACGAACGACATCCTCGACTCACGCTTCACCGTGCGTCCCGGTGTGGCGCTCGAGGATGTCGCTGTGGCCGACTCTGAGACGGGCATGGGCTTTGAGACGCAGGTGAAGCGCCTCACGCGTACCGACGGCCCACGTTTCACCCACGAGATCGACGACGCTGTCGCGGCAATCGTCTCCGGCCTCAACCCGAACGGGCTTCCGCTGCGCGACATCGTCTCTATCTTCGCCGCGTCGCAAGGGCTTGATGACGCCGACGAAGAGACCCTGACCCGACAAGCCGCCAGTGTGGTGGTGGACCTGATCCGCCACGGCCTGATACTCCCCCAGGAGGTGGTTCTGCCGTGAAAGCAGTATTGACTCGAGTGACCCAAGCATCTGTGACGGTTGACGGAGAGGTGGTCGGCGCGATCGACTGTCCCGACACAGGCGGAGTCCTGGCGCTCGTGGGCGTCGGCCGGGAGGACGCCGACGACGCGTGGGAAACCATGGCACGCAAGATTGCCGAACTGCGCATGCTCGACGGCGAAGTGTCGGTCGAAGAAGCCGGAGCGCCGGTGCTTCTGGTCAGCCAGTTCACCCTCATGGGCAGGACCAAGAAAGGCCGCCGCCCATCGTGGTCAGATGCAGCCCCCGGGGATGAAGCAGAACCAGTCATCGCAGCGATCGCTCAGGCGTTGCGTGAGCGTGGAATTCAGGTCGAAGAAGGCCGCTTCGGAGCGATGATGGAGGTCAGCTCGGTCAACTCCGGCCCCTTTACGCTATTGGTTGAATGTTAGGCAGAAACTGCTAGAGTTCCATGCACGGCAACCGTGCATCCGCTCCCGTAAAGCAACGCCTCTGAACTGCACAAACTCTTCAGTCCGCGCTGAGGTTTCACAGCGGGAACAATGTCGCTTTGTCCGGCGTTAGTAGGTTAGATTCGCGAGATTTGAAGGAGCACCATCTCATGACTCAACCCGATGTGGATCATGTCGATGAAAAAGAAGAGGTCGACCGCGGAAGCCGCCGGAACCAGACGAACGATAATCCGTCTGCAGACCTTGTCCGTGTGTATCTGAACGGCATCGGCAAGACCGCACTCCTCAACGCCGAGGAAGAGGTTGAACTGGCCCAGCAGATCGAAGTCGGTCTGTACGCGCAGCACCTGCTCGACGATCCTGATACCGAGCTGACTCGCGCGAAGTCGCGCGACCTGAAGATCCTGGCCAAGCAGGGCCGCAAAGCCCGCGCCCACTTGCTGGAGGCGAACCTGCGTCTGGTGGTCTCCCTGGCCAAGCGCTACACCGGCCGCGGCATGCCATTGCTGGATCTCATCCAGGAGGGCAACCTAGGCCTGATTCGCGCGATGGAGAAGTTCGACTATTCCAAGGGCTTCAAGTTCTCCACCTACGCCACCTGGTGGATCCGCCAAGCGATCACCCGCGGCATGGCTGACCAGTCGCGCACCATCCGTCTCCCAGTCCACCTTGTGGAGCAGGTGAACAAGCTCTCCCGCATCCGTCGCGAGATGTACCAGTCTCTTGGCCGCGAGCCTTCCAACGAGGAGTTGGCGGAGGAGTCTGGCATTGATGAGTCCAAGATCGAGATGCTGTTGCGCCAGTCCCGCGACCCGGTGAGCTTGGACATGCCGGTCGGCGCTGACGAGGAAGCACCGTTGGGCGACTTCATCGAAGATGCTGAGGCCGCAGACGCAGAAGATGCTGTTGTTTCCGTGCTGCGCCACGACGACATTCACGACATCATTAACGGTCTTGAGCAACGTGAGCAGGACGTTATTCGTTTGCGCTACGGCCTGGATGACGGTGTGCCGCGCACCCTCGACCAGATCGGCCGCAAGTTCGGCCTTTCGCGTGAGCGTGTGCGCCAGATTGAGCGCGAAGTGATGAGCAAGCTGCGCGTCGGCGAGCGCGCAGATCGCCTCCGCGATTACGCCCAGTAATTCGAGTACCGGCCATGGGCGCGTGAGTGCGCTACCATGGTCCCGAGTTTTGGGCATGTATCGGGCCACGCAGGCCGGACCGACTGAGTTGGTCAAGTAGGTAAGGAATGCAGTTTTGAGAGACCTCGTCGACACCACTGAGATGTACCTGCGCACGGTGTATGAGCTGGAGGAAGAAGGCATTACTCCGCTGCGCGCGCGCATAGCGGAACGCCTCGACCAGTCCGGCCCGACCGTATCCCAAACCGTCGCCCGTATGGAGCGCGACGGCCTCATTGTCGTCGAGCACGATCGTTCTCTCAGCCTGACCAAGCGCGGCCGTGAGTTGGCCACCTCGGTCATGCGCAAGCACCGCTTGGCGGAGCGTCTGCTGACTGACGTTCTCGACTTGGATATCAGCCAAGTCCATGCTGAAGCCTGCCGTTGGGAGCACGTGATGAGTGAAGAGGTGGAACGCCGCCTCATCCACGTGCTCGACGACCCCACCCGCTCTCCCTTCGGAAACCCGATCCCGGCGTTGGACGAGCTGGGATACTCCGACGCTGGCGGAGAGACTCTGGGCACCCGTGCCACCGAACTGGATCTCAGTGAACCGGTCAAGGCTGAAGTCGTGCAGATCAATGAGATTCTGCAGCTCGACTCGGAGCAGTACTCTTCGATCTGCCGCTATGGTGTCGATCGCGGGTCAGTGGTCACTCTGGAGAAAAAGAGCAACGGCATTATCACGGTGATCACCAGTAACGATGGCCACGTGGATCTCGCCCCCGACTTGGCTCACGCGCTGCGCGTGAAGCCGCTGGAAGGTTAATCAATGGCTCGTCTCGTAGTCACTGGCGGCGCTGGATACGTCGGCAGCGTCTGTTCGAAGGTGCTTGTAGAAGCTGGCCACGATGTGACCATCATCGATGATTTCTCCACGGGCAACCGCGACGCAGTCGTCCCGGAAGCCACCTTGGTGGAAGGCACCATCACCGATGTGATCAACGATGTGCTGAGCGACCGCAGCGGCGGCCCGGTCGATGGTGTGCTCCACTTCGCGGCACGGTCCCTGGTGGGTGAATCTGTGGAAAAGCCGGATGAGTACTGGCGCGACAACTTTGTCACCTCACTGACACTGCTCAACGCGATGCGCGACCGCAATGTGAACTCGCTGGTCTTCTCCTCCACCGCGGCGACCTACGGCGAACCGGAGCACGTGCCGATCACCGAGGACATGCCCACGGCACCGACGAACCCGTACGGCGCGTCGAAGCTGGCCATCGACTACGCCATTAGTTCCTACGCCGCGGCGTTCGGGCTCGGTGCGACCAGCCTGCGCTACTTCAATGTCGCTGGAGCCTACGCGGGCTACGGTGAACGCCACGCCACGGAGACTCACTTGATTCCGTTGGTGCTGCAGGTGGCTCAAGAACAGCGCGAGAAGATCCTCATCTTCGGTGACGATTGGCCTACTGCGGACGGCACGTGCGTGCGCGACTATATCCACATCCGCGATTTGGCGGACGCGCACATGCTCGCCTTGGAGGCGAACACACCGGGCACCCACAAGATCTTCAATCTCGGTTCCGGCGACGGCTACTCCGTGAAAGAAGTCATTGAGACTTGCCGCAGCGTGACCGGGCACGACATCCCCGCCGAAGTAGCTCCGCGTCGCGCAGGCGACCCAGCCACCCTGATCGCTTCCTCGCAGCGCGCGAAAGACGAGCTCGGTTGGAACCCCACCCGCACGCAACTGGACCGCATTGTCACCGACGCGTGGGAATTCACCCAGGCGAGGGGTTAAGCGCTCTTTTTCATTGGCGGAGCCGCTGGGCCGAGCAGCTTCTCGCAGGCGAGCTCGCACCCTTCGAGGATGGTAGTGACCAGCTTCTTCTGCTCCCCCAGCGCTAACACTTCCAGGCAAATCGCGGACATGGAATGCTCGGGCATTTCCTCTTGAGCGCAATGCAGTGCCGCTGATGCCCACGACGACACACCGCGGGAGATGGCCGCGAGCGCCCAGATGCTCAATGCATTTGCTCGGATGACGCCCCGGAAGGACCGCGCGACGGCGAGGAGCGCACTGGCGGATTCCTGTGGGTGGCGGACCGCCTCCCCGATGACGCAATCGCGCAGCGTGGGACGCGCGAGAACGGTAGCGAGAGCAGCAAGACAGTTCTGATCCGGAACAGCTTCGGCGATGCTGAGCGGCTCGTCGGCCCCGATGATGGGCTGCGCTGGGGCATTGATCAAAGCCGTGCACGCCTGATGCACGACACTCGCTGGGCGGGAGCTGCCCCGGGCAAGTTCCACCTGGAGTTGAGCAGAACGCGCAAGCGCCTGCTGGGTCAGCGAGTCGATGCGGTTCTCTTCCTCGGCTGACAAGACGGCAGGCTCGAAGTAGGAAAATGTGTCGTTGCGATCTAAGGCGGGCAGTGTGCCGTTGGCACGCATTGCTTCCATTGCGGGCGATGCCATGACAGAGCCCACGACCCCATGCTCCCAGGCCAGCTCGGACCAGAACATGCCCAACTCGGCAGGCTCGGGCCCGAAAACCATGGAGTACGGAGTGCCCTGGGCGATTTCGGAGACGTGCCACAACACGTCGATAAGCGGCTCGCCGTTGGTGCGCTCCAACTTCTCTAAGTCTTCGACGGCGTTAAGCGCCGCACGGGACCCCGGCACGCGCGTGACTAAAATGCCCAGGAAGGCAATGCACGTGTCCACGGGTGCACTGTCAAGGTAAGCACTCAGTTCGCGCACGCGGCCGAGGTCTGCGCGCAGCACGGGGCCGAGATATACGCTGTCGGTGTCCTCGCTGGCGATGAGCCCGATGACGACGACTGATTCGTGCGGGTAGTAGCCCAGGGTGCCGGGCACCGTCGCAATGATGGTTGAAGGGTTGTCTACTGTCGCTTGGTGTTGGTGATCTGAAGAATGCGTCATGCCCTTGTTAGTCTTCCCAAACCCCCGATACGGTTCCCTGCCCGTCGCGCACTGCAGTGCGCAACCGTGTGAGGCTGACTGCGGCCTGACAGTTTCTGCAATTCACTGACAATCGCCGACGCAGTCCACCCCTGGGAGGCAATCGGATCTAGAGTGGGAATTTAACTGAACCGACATTGTTGTGATTATTGTCGAACGCTGACAAGCTCACACGAAGGTGCGCATAGGTAAAGGAGGATGCGACATGACCTCGAACGAGAGGAAAATGTACGAATTGGAGTACCCCGCTCCAGCTGTCGACGGCACCTCCTCTGGCCCGACTCTCATTGTGGCCATGCAGGGTTACGCTGACGCGGGGCACGCAGTCGAAGGTGCCGCCGGGCACCTCAAGGCGGCGTTGGATTCCCGCACGGTGGCGACATTCAATAACGACGAGCTCATCGATTACCGCTCCCGTCGCCCCATGATCACGATGAACGAGCACGAAATCACCGACATCGAAGAGATCGACTTGGACATCCGCGTCATGCGCGATGCCAAGGGAGAATCCTTCCTGCTGCTCTCCGGCCCAGAGCCGGACCTGCGGTGGGAGGCATTCTCCAAGGCGGTTGCAGATCTCGCAGACCGGTTCAACGTGGACAAGACAATCTGCCTGTACGCCGCTCCGATGGGTGCGCCGCACACGCGTCCCCTGGTTGTCTCGGCGCACGGCAATGACCGCGATTTGGTCGGCCCGATGTTCACCTACGACGGGATGGTCTCCATGCCGGGTGCTGCCGCTGTGATGATCGAGCGTGAGCTGCACAACCGCGGTCGCCGGGTCGCCGGCTACACCGCGCATGTGCCGCACTACGTCGCAGCCTCCCCGTATCCACAGGCTGTCTACCAGCTCCTGCAGTCGGTGTCTGACACGTCCAAGCTGCAGTTCCCGCTGCGCTCCATCGAGCAGGACATCGCGCGCGTCCAGCAGCAGCTGGCGGAGCAGACGAACGAGTCCGAGGAAATCGCGCAAGTGGTCTCCCAGCTCGAGCAGCACTACGACTCTGAGATGGCGTCCTACCGCGACAAGAACCCGCAGAAGATGATGCCGGGTGAAGCTCAGATGCCGTCCGGCGACGAGATCGGTGAGGCGTTTGAGAACTTCCTCGCCGCTATCGACGACAGGGATCGCGGCCTGAACAAGGGCATTGGCTCTGGCCAGTCAGACCAGACCGGCCAGTCGGGTGAGTCCAGCATGTGGCAGGACAACGACCAGATCGATCTCACCGACGACGATGAGTGACCCCACGCTCGGTGACAGCCTTGCGGATTTGAGTGACGTCCCGCAGTCGCTTTTCGACGACGCCGTCTGGGACACCTTCATCCGCTGGACCACCGACCGTGGCATCTCCCTTTATCCGGCGCAGGAGGAGGCCTCTTTGGCCATTCTGGCCGGAGACAATGTCATTCTGGTTACCCCCACCGGATCAGGAAAATCCATGGTGGCCAACGCCGCCCATTTCATCGCCATGGCCCGCGGCCAGCGCAGCTTCTACACCGCTCCGATCAAGGCGCTGGTGAGTGAGAAGTTCTTCGCGTTGTGCGAGATCTTCGGCCCGGAGAACGTCGGCATGATGACAGGCGATGCCACCGTGAACGGCAATGCGCCCATCATTGCGGCCACTGCGGAAATCGTCGCCAACATCGCCTTGCGCGAGGGGAAGAACTCCGACATCCGCCAGGTGGTCATGGACGAGTTCCACTACTACTCCGACCCGGAGCGTGGCTGGGCGTGGCAGGTGCCGCTGTTGGAGCTGCCGAAAGCACAATTCCTGCTCATGTCCGCCACCCTCGGTGATACGGCCTGGCTGGAGGAGGACCTCACCCGCCGCACTGGCCGCGAGACGACCTTCGTGGGTGGTTCACAGCGCCCGGTCCCGCTGGATTTCCACTACGTGTTCACCCCCGTTCACGAGACGATTGAGGAGTTGCTCGAAGACGGAAAAGCGCCGATCTACGTGGTGCATTTCTCGCAGCGGGAGGCGACGGAACGGGCGCAGGCTTTAACGTCGATAAGCGACATGCTCACGCGCGACGAGAAGGACGCGATCGCTGAAGCGATAGGAGATTTCCGCTTTACGACGACCTTCGGCAAGACGCTGTCAAAGCTGCTGCGCCGCGGCATCGGCATCCACCACGCTGGGATGCTGCCGAAGTACCGGCGTCTGGTCGAGCGACTGTCTCAGACTGGTCTGCTGAAGGTCATCTGCGGCACGGACACGCTCGGAGTGGGCATCAACGTCCCGATCCGCACGGTGCTCATGACGGGGCTGGCGAAGTATGACGGCACCCGGCAGCGCATCGTGAAATCCCGCGAATTCCACCAGATTGCGGGACGTGCGGGACGCGCTGGCTACGACACAGAAGGAACGGTGATCGTCGAAGCGCCCGAGCACGAGATCGAGAACGTCAAGCTGCGCCGCAAGGCCGGCGACGATCCGAAGAAGCTGAAGAAGATCCGTAAAAAGTCCGCGCGCGACGGTGAAGTGTCGTGGTCAGAAAAAACGTATTTGCGGCTGACCGAGGCAGAGCCGGAAGAGCTGCAGAGCCAGTTCACGGTGTCCAACTCGATGTTGCTCAACGTGGTCGCCCGCCCAGGCGACGGGTATGAGCACATGAAGCATCTGCTGCGCACCAACCACGACACCCGTGCAAAGCAGAACCGCGATATTCTCACCGCCCTTGACCTGTTCCGCGGCTTGATCAACGCCGGTGTGGTGGAACGAACCCCGGACTCGCCCGCGTTCCGTCCGTACACGTTGACGGCGGAGCTTGACCGCGATTTCGCGCTCAACCAGCCGCTGTCCCCCTTCGCTTTGGCGTTTCTCACCCTGCTTTACCCGGAGAGCGAGGCGTACGACCTGGATGTCATCTCCGCGTTCGAGGCGATCCTGGATGATCCGCGCCAGTTGCTCCAAGCCCAGCAGTCGGCGGCTCGCGGTGAGGAAATCGCGGCTCTCAAGGCTGACGGTGTGGACTACACAGAACGCATGGTGCTCATCGAAGACGTCACCTACCCGCAGCCACTGCGCGAGGAGCTGGAAGACGCCTACGAGACTTTCGTGCAGGGCAATCCGTGGGCCAAGGAGTTCGAGCTGCGCCCCAAGTCGGTCGTGCGCGACATGATTGAGCATGCGATGACCTTCTCCGATGTCATCGCGACTTACGGTCTCGCCCGCAGTGAAGGCGTGGTGCTGCGCTACCTCACCGACGCGTGGCGCACGTTGTCACACTCCATTCCAGAGGCGTACATGACGCAGCGTCTTGACGACATCATCGTGTGGCTCGGTGAGCTTATCCGCCAGGTCGACTCCTCGCTGATCGACGAATGGGCCCACATGACCGACGAGACCACCCCGATCTCTCAATCCGACCTGGAACGAGAGCTGGCCTTCGGCGTGGAGGACCCGACAGCGCTGACGGCGAACCGCCGTGCGTTCACCATCATGGTGCGCAATTATTTCTTCCGCTTGGTTGAGCTCTTCGCCTACGAGAAGGAGAAGCAGCTCGAGGAGATGCTCGATTATATGGACTTTGCGGACCAGCCTGACTGGCCGGCGCTCATGGACGATTACTTCGACGAGTACGAGGATGTGGAGTTGGACAACGATGCCCGCGGCCCGTCCTACTTCAGCGTCTCCGGCGACGACACCCGAATGTGGGAAGTCGTGCAGATTCTCAAAGACCCAGAAGGCGACAATGCTTTCCAGCTGCATGGCACGGTGGACCTCGACGCATCAGACGCCGCCGGTGAAGTGCGTTTGAGTTCGCTGGAGATGAAGCAGGTATAAACCGTCTACGGAGACCTTCATCCTTAGGGCTGGAAAACAAGAATCCCAAATAGGCCATTTCTACCTATTGCCGGTTGTAGCCTAATAGGTATGAACAATAAGGAGTATCGTCCGACGCTTGCGCAGCTGCGCACGTTTGTCACGATCGCGGAGAACCGCCACTTTGGCTCTGCCGCGGCCAAGCTGAATATCTCCCAGCCCTCACTGTCCCAGGCGCTCGTCGCGCTGGAGTCGGGATTGGAGATCCAGTTGATTGAGCGCTCCACACGTAAAGTCATTGTCACCCCCAGCGGCGAAGAGCTGCTCCCCTACGCCAAAGCCACCTTGGAGGCTGCCGATGCGTTTGTGCATCGGGCACGCGGTGCACAGGGCATGCTGACGGGGTCGCTAGCAATCGGCATCATTCCCACCATCGCGCCGTACATTCTGCCGGAGCTGCTGCGCATTATTCACGAACGCTTCCCGGCACTGAACCCGAAGATCGTGGAGGAAACGACCCCTACGCTGCTGGACCAGCTGCGCGACGGGCGCCTCGACGTCGCTCTTATCGCGTTCCCCTCCAACGTGGCCGGATTGAGCGAAATCCCTTTGTACACCGAGAACTTCGCGGTAGCGGTCAAAGACGACCACCCGTTGGCGGGCAAGCACGACCTCGAGCTCAGCGTGCTCGACGACCTTGATCTGCTGCTGCTTGATGACGGCCACTGTCTCCGCGACCAAATCATGGACCTGTGCCGTCTGGCCAAGATCAGCCTGACCGAGGTCACCGAGTCCGTCACCCGGGCATCGTCACTAACCACGATCATTCAGCTCGTCGCAGCGGGTTTCGGCTCCACGCTGCTGCCGGTGTCAGCAGTCTCCGCCGAATGCTCCCGTCCCGGCGTGACAGTGGCTGAGTTCGATACTGCCGTGGCGGCAGAACGTAACGTGGGGTTGGTCTACCGTTCCTCCTCCACCCGCGCCGCGGAGTTCACCGCGCTGGGCGCCGCGATCACAGAGGCCTACGAGAACACTGTCGCCGAAGGCGAACCGCTGGGTCTCACTGTCTAGTCCCGTTCGCTCAGGTTGTTCGCTCTCAGCAGCTTCTGCCTTTACCTGCTGCGCGGGTAAGATCAGCCGTTGATTATGAGCACCCCCGAGTCTTCCCCGCCCATCACCCGCGACGCCCTCAAAGCGCGTCTCGACGAGCTGCCGATTGCCCAAGTCCGCCGCTTTGACAGGCGCCTGAAGAAGGCGAAGGCTCCGAACGCTTTAGCCGCGATCCACACCGACTTAGAAGAAGAAGTTGCGAAGGTCGCCGCGATTGACGCTCTGGTCCCGCAGATCACCTACCCGGAGCAGCTTCCTGTCTCCGCCCGACGCGAGGACATCAAGAACCTCATCAGGGACAACCAAGTCGTCGTCATTGCAGGTGAAACGGGATCTGGTAAAACTACCCAGATCCCGAAGATGCTGCTTGAACTGGGCCGTGGCCGGCGTGGGCTGATCGGCCACACCCAACCGCGGCGAATCGCTGCGCGCACTGTCGCTGAGCGCATCGCCGACGAGCTCGGCCAGGACATTGGGCGCTCCGTCGGCTACGCCATCCGCTTCGATGACCGTGTGTCTGCCACGACCGCGGTCAAGCTCATGACGGACGGCATCCTGCTCGCCGAGATGCAGCGGGACCGCTACCTGAACGCCTACGACACGATCATCATCGATGAGGCCCACGAGCGCTCCCTCAACATCGATTTCTTGTTGGGCTACCTCAAGCGGCTTTTGCCGTACCGGCCGGACCTGAAAATCATCATTACCTCCGCCACGATCGACCCAGAGTCGTTCGCGGAGCACTTCGCCGACAGTGACGGTAACCCGGCGCCCATCATTGAAGTCTCGGGGCGCACCTACCCAGTGGAGATCCGCTACCGTCCGCTTGAGACGGAGGTGCCCACGAAAGACGGCGGCACGAAGGTCGTCGACACAGACATGCTCGACGGGCTGATTGAAGCCTTGAAGGAGCTCATGGCGGAAGGTGACGGCGACATCCTGTGCTTCTTCGCCTCCGAGCGTGACATCCGTGACGCAATGGAGCTCATTGAAAAGCAGCGCTGGCGCGGTGTCGAGGTCACTCCCCTGTTCGGCCGACTCTCCAACGCCGAACAGCACCGGGTATTCTCCCCGCACTCCGGGCGCCGCATCGTGCTAGCCACCAACATCGCGGAGACGTCACTGACTGTCCCCGGCATCCACTACGTGGTGGACACCGGCCTGGCGCGCATCTCCCGCTATTCCACGCGCACCAAGGTGCAGCGCCTCCCCATCGAAGAGATCTCGCAAGCCAGCGCCAACCAGCGCTCGGGCCGCTCCGGCCGCATCGCGGACGGTATCGCGATCCGCCTTTATTCAGAGGACAATTTCCACGCCCGCCCCGAATTCACCGACCCCGAGATTCTGCGCACCAACCTGGCCAGCGTCATCCTCCAGATGACGAACCTGCGCTTGGGCGACATCGCGGAGTTCCCGTTCGTCCAGCCACCGGACAAGAAGGCTGTGCGCGACGGCCTCATGCTCTTGCACGAGCTCGGCGCCATCACCGATAAGGAAGACCAAGACATGCCGGTGCTCACAGGCATCGGCCGCGACATCGCGCGCATTCCTGTCGACCCGCGGATGGCCCGCATGCTGGTGGAGGCACACCGCCTCGGTGTACTGGACGATGTCACTGTCATTGTCGCCAGCATGACCATCCAGGATGTCCGCGAACGTCCGTTGGAGTTCCAGGCGCAAGCCGACCAGGCCCATGCGCGTTTCAAGGACAAGACTTCCGACTTTCTCGCTGCGCTGAATTTGTGGGATTACCTCAAGGACTCCCGGGATGAACTGTCCGGCAACGCCTTCCGCAAGCGCATGAAGAAGGAGTACCTCCACTACATGCGCATCCGCGAGTGGTTCGACCTTGTGCGCCAGCTCCGTGAGGCGGAGAGGCAGCTCGGCTGGGCCCGCACCGCCACCGCAACGGACGATCACGATGACTCGCGGGACCGCGACCCCAAGTCCATCCACCAGGCCTTGCTCACCGGCCTGTTGTCCAATATCGGTGCCCGCGACGGCAATTCGAAGGAGTTCAAGGGAGCACGCGGCACACGCTTCATGATCTTCCCCGGTTCGGTGCTGGCGAAGAAGCCGCCGGAGTTCGTGATGGCTGCCGAACTCGTCGAAACGTCTCGTCTGTGGGCGCGTGATGTCGCCGCTATCGATCCCGCTTGGGTGGAGAAAGTCGCCGGCGGCCTGCTCAAGCACAACTATTCCGAGCCGATCTGGTCCATCAAGCGGGCCGCGCCGATGGTGCACCAGAAGTCCATGCTCTACGGAGTCACGGTTGTCGCTGATCGCCTGGTGCCGTACCACCGCGTGGACATGGATGCTGCGCGCACCATGTTCATCAGGCACGCGCTTATCGACGGCGAATGGAACGCCCACCACGCCTTTCTCAAACACAACGCCAAGCTCCTCGAAGAGGCCGCCAAAGTCGAGGAGAAGGTGCGCCGCCGCGGTCTCGTTGTCGACGAGGAGGCGTTGTTCGACTTTTACGACGAGCGCCTGCCGGACAATATCGGCACCGGCCGCCACTTCGACGCCTGGTGGAAGAAGCACGAGGACCCCGCTTTCCTCGATTTCGATCCGAGCGCACTTATCGACGATTCCGACGCCGACACCAGCGAAGACGCCTTCCCCGACAAGATCCGCCAGGGAAGCATTGACTACGACCTGCAATACAAGTTCGAACCGGGCGACCCCTTTGACGGCGTCACCGTCCTTGTCCCTGTTCCCCTGTTAGCGGGTCTGGAGGAGCGCGAATTCGACTGGCTCGTGCCCGGTTTGCGCGAAGAACTAGTCACAGAGCTCATCCGCTCCCTACCAAAGGCGTTGCGCAAGACAGTCGTTCCTGCACCAGAGTTTGCCGCGCGCGCCCTAGACAAGCTCGTTCCTTACGAATCTCCGTTGAACGAGCAGCTCGCCGAGGTGTTGCGCTCCCTCGGAGGGCACGGCATTAACGCATCCGATTTCCGGCCCGAAGCGTTGCCGCCTCACCTGAAGATCACCTTTGCCTCCATCGACCGTAAAGGGAAGATCACCGACCACGACACGTCGCTGGCCGCGCTGAAGAAGCGCCGCGCCGGCCAAATCACCTCGTCTGTAGCAAAGGCGACCAAGAAGGCTGAATCCGACTCAGTTACGAAGTGGACGGAAGACACCCTTGGTGATGTGCCGGAAACTGTGACAACAAAGATCGAAGGCAACAACGTCGATGCTTTCCCCGCCTTGGAGGCGACCAATGACGGCGTACGTGTGAAGGTGTTCCCGACAAAGGCCGCTGCTGATCAATCCATGGTGACGGCGACGTTGGCAATGCTCATGCGCCAAATCGACGTCTCGGTCTCCCAGATGGTGAAAGGCCTGCCGTTGCGGCAGCGTGTGGCCGTCGATAAGTATCCGCACGGTGGTGCCGCTGGGCTGGTCGAAGATGCGCGCGTCGCCGCGATCCGCGATCTCATGTTCGCCCACGGTGGACCCGTGCGTACACCTGCAGAATTCGATGCGCTACTGAACAAGGTCAAGCCCGAGGTGGCCGGCATGGTTCGGCGCACGGTCGTCGGCGTCGCCGGTGGTGTGGTCGAATACATCAACACTGCGGCGGAACTTCAGAACTGGGACGGCCCAGCTATCGATGACATCCGCCAGCAGATGAACTTCCTTCTACCGAAGAACGCCATCACAGTGCACGGGATGGAGAATCTTCAACACCTTCCGCGGTACATGTCGGCGATCCAGATTCGGCTCGAGGAGATGAACCGCGACCCCGACCGCGATGCAGACCGCCAATCGGTAGTCGACGACGTGAAGAAGTACCTCGATGCCAAACTGGCCCGGCTACCGCAGGCGGCCCGTAAATCCCGGGCAGTCAAGGACATTCTGTGGCGGATCCAAGAGCTGCGTGTGAGCTTATTCGCTCAACGGCTCGGTACGGCGAAACCGGTAAGCCCGAGGCGGATCGAGAAGATGGTGGATAAGCTCTAAATGCCTTCCATGCCGCGGTCTTTGCGGCGCATGAGCCTGATCTCGGATTCGAAGTCGTCGGCGCTTTCGAAGGACTTGTACACGGACGCGAAGCGCAGGTAGGCGACCTCGTCGAGTGCGCGCAGCGGCTCGAGGATGGCAAGGCCGATTTCGTTCGACGGAATCTGCGAGCTTCCCTGCGCGCGGACAATCTCTTCCACCTCTTGGGCGAGGCGCTTCAAAGCGTCATCGGAGACATCGCGTCCCTGGCACGCGCGGCGTACGCCGACAATGAGCTTGTCACGGTCGAAGGGTTCGCTGACTCCGTTGCGCTTGACCACGGTCAGGACAGCTTTCTCGACCGTAGTGAAACGACCACCGCACACGGTGCATTCACGTCGGCGCCGAATGGCCGATCCTGCGTCGACTAGGCGCGAGTCAGAAACCCGAGAGCTATCGTTCTGGCAAAAGGGGCAGTGCACCCCTCAAACTCTACTCCCCCCCAGAAAAATCTTTAGCGGTTGTTCACTGTTGCAACGGCGTTCTGGAGATTCGCAGACTCGTTCACCTGCTCCGGGCTGAAACCGTCGTCCTCGAAAGAGAACGCGCCGCCGAAGATAGAACCCGCAACGAGACCGAGGCCGAGCAGTGCGCCCATAAGCGTGGCCGCGCGCTTCTCGCGGCGAGTTTCGAGAGCCGTGTTCGGGCTGTCCGGATCCTCTGCGCGCGCTCGCAGGGGTGATTCATTCATTCGATTATGCCCATCGAGCGTTCGAACATGACGGTGCGAGGCACGAATCACCGGTGCACGGTCAAGGTCCCAAACATCCGCTGGCTCAACCTCAGCAGAACGGAGGTTATCGGTAGTATTAGCACTGTTAGGGCGGGCGAGAGAGATAGTCATCATTCTTCCTTTCTTGGTTCGGATTTGATTCTACGAACCGCACCGGACATGTTCGATTGCAATGATCGCTAGAATGTTCGATAGTTCCTATGTTCGATTTATAGCAAGGGCCGTAGAGTTTGTCTAGACGTGGTCAAGAAATATCGAACAAATTTGCCTACGCATGGTAAAAGTGGACATAAGGGAACCGAACGGTGCCGCGTGTCGTCGAACATTGGTGAGGAATTTCAGCTTCGGGTTTCTCGCCACACCGATAGGAACAAGGCACCGAGGTCAACCGATCAGAGGAGAACAGGAACATGCCCCAGAGCGCAGACAAGAAACCGGACATTAAGACCCTGACAGAGAGGCAGCGCCGCATTCTCGAAGTCATTCAGGATGCGGTGGTGCTCCGCGGCTACCCGCCGAGCATTCGGGAGATCGGCGATGCCGCCGGCCTTCAGTCAACGTCGTCTGTGGCCTACCAGCTCAAGGAATTGGAGAAGAAGGGCTTTCTTCGCCGCGACCCGAACAAGCCCCGCGCCGTTGATCTGCGTCACCTGCCGGAGAATGGCCGGAAGAAGCGCAAGGCTGATCCGAAACCGGACGATGCGGCACCGCCGCGCTACATCCCCGTCGTCGGGCAGATTGCTGCGGGCAACCCGATTCTCGCTGAAGAGAACGTCGACGGCTACTTCCCTCTGCCGGAAGAACTCGTCGGCGACGGTGATCTCTACCTGCTCCAAGTCGTGGGTGAGTCCATGCGCGACGCGGGCATCCTCGACGGCGATTGGGTTGCCGTGCGTACCCAGCCGGTAGCGGAGGAAGGTCAGTTCGTCGCGGCGCTTATTGAGGGGGAAGCAACGGTGAAGGAGTTCCACAGGGATTCCTCCGGTGTGTGGCTTCTCCCCCACAACGAAGCCTTCGCCCCGATCAAGGGGGATGATGCTGAAATCATGGGGCTCGTTGTCTCCGTGTTCCGTAAGCTCTAGACCATGTCCCCTTTGAGCAGGTAAGGAAGACCCATGAACGCCGAAGAGCGATGCCAGCTCACCGCCTCCCACGGGCATGTGGAGTCTGCTGACCCGCGCTCGCAATCGGCCTCTCGGGCGAGCTCCTCTATCGCTCGAGCAGCTTTGGCGCACCTGCCAGACGATGGCGTCGTGTTCGTTGATTCCGGTGCAATGGCCGTGCATGTGGCCCAATCGTTCGCAGAGGCGGTGACATCAAGCGGCACCGGCAACGCAGCGGCGTTGTCCTTTGTCACGCACTCCATTCCTGTCGCCCTGGAGTTATCCAGCACAGCCGGTACACATGTTCAGCTCCTGGGCGGCTCCGTGAACTACGCGGCACAGTCCACCGCTGGTGACACGACCTTGCGTACGCTCGCGTTGATGCGGGCAAAGGTCGCCGTGATCGATGCCGACGCTCTCACCGTCAACCACGGCCTGTCTACGGATGATGCCCAACAAGCCGCAGTGAAGTCGGCAATGGTGATCAACGCTGAGAAGGTCGTGGTTCTTTGCAACTCCGCACGGTTCGGCCAGGAAGCGGTAGTCAGTTACGCCCCGCTCGACAGCATCGACGTGCTCATCACTGACGCGGACGCTTCGGATGAGGTGGTGCAGAAGCTGTCTGAACACGGCATCGACGTAGTCCGAACCGACCCAGACCACTAACTCGGTTCTACGCTACGACGAATTCTGCGTACTGCTCGGCGAGGACGCGGGGCAGGCGGACGTCGATAAGCGTGCCCTCTTCGTTGTACTCCTCGCTGCGCACAGTGCCCTCCTCATGGACGCGTGAGACAACATCGCCGCGGGTGAACGGGACGAGCAGCTTCACGTGGGCATCGAGAGTGTTCAAGAACATCTCGATCCGGCCCTCAAGCTCGTCAATCCCCTCGCCGGTCACGGCGGAGACGAAGACGACATTGTGCTTCGAATCCGCGAACGCGTGGCGTAGCTCGGCTAGCACGACGGGGTCCGCTTCGTCGATCTTGTTCACCACGATGATCTCCGGCGGAATCTCCTCGCCCGTGTCCCGGGTGATCTCCGCCAGGACATCGTTGACGGCCTTGATCTGCTTCAACGGGAACGGGTCGGAGCCATCGACAACGTGGAGCATGAGGTCAGCGCCGACCACCTCTTCCAGGGTGGACTTGAACGCCTCGACAAGCTGCGTGGGCAGGTGGCGGACGAAGCCGACAGTGTCGGTCAGGACGACGGTGCGGCCGTCAGCAAGCTCGGCGCGTCGCGTGGAGGGATCCAGGGTGGCAAACAGTGCGTCTTCGACGAGCACCCCAGCGTCGGTCATCGCGTTGATTAGCGAGGACTTGCCGGCGTTCGTATACCCGGCGATGGCGATCTTCGGCAGCGTCGAGCGCTGGCGCTGAGCGCGCTTGATGTCGCGGGCGGTCTTCATCCCGGAAAGGTCGCGGCGTAGCTTAGCCATGTCAGTGCGCAGACGGCGACGGTCGGCCTCAATACGCGTCTCACCAGGACCACGCAGACCCACACCACCGTTGGAGCCTGCCCGGCCGCCAGCCTGACGCGACAGGTTGCCACCCCAACCACGGGTACGGGTGTAGAGGTATTCCATCTGCGCCAAGGACACTTGCGCTTTACCCTCTTTGGACTTCGCGTGCTGGGCGAAGATATCCAGAATGAGCATGGTGCGGTCGATGACTTTGATCTTCAGGGCTTCCTCAAGCGCCACCAACTGGCCCGGCGAGAGACCACCATCGCACACGACGGTGTCGGCGCCGGTGGCGTGCACAATGTCGCGTAGTTCGCTCACCTTTCCGGAACCGACGTAGGTGCCCGGGTCCGGCTTGTCGCGCTTTTGGTAGATCATCTCTACCACTTCAGCGCCGGCGGTTTCAGCCAGAGCCGCGAGCTCGGTCATGCTTGCCTCGACTTCGGCCGTCGTCCCTTCCGTCCACACGCCGACGAGGATGACCTGCTCCAGCTGGAGCTTTCGGTACTCAACCTCGTAGACATCCTTGTGCTCTTCGGAGCGGATTTCGGTCTCGCGGGTGACACGCCGAAAAGCATTGCGTTCGGCCAAGTCCAGCGTGCCGACAGACGGCTCATGGGCCTCGTCGCGGCCCCGATCGGTCGGTTGCGGCGCATTGTGGCGGAAAGCCTGGGCGAGCAGCTCGTCATGGCTGGGTTGAGAACTTGCGTGCGAAGAAGTGGTCATTGAGTCCTTATTGTTGCACAGTAGTTTTCTACCTCAACAACCCAGCCATCCAGCTTGTTCCCTCCGTATGCGGGATTCTTTGACGGCAGTTGTAGGATCTGGAGACATGACTCAAGCGATCAGCACGGATCTTTCCAGCATCGGCATGAACTATGCGCGATGGCAGGACGCGGTGGAGGCGGCGATCGCCTCGAATCAGCTTGCCGTTACCGGCGAGGTCCGCGGGGGCCAGCTCATCCAGTTCGCCGACATCTCCGGAGCGCAGCTGAACATCCTGGCAGTCGAGCCGTTCGCAACATTCGCCGGCTTCGACTCCACCACCCGCACGTACGCGAACGTCACCATGGTCACGGATGTCGTCGGGTTCTGCGAGATCATCGATCCCACCGGCACGGTGCTCACCTCCGTCACGGCCAACATCGCCCAGGGCCCGCTGCTTGTCGACGAATCCACCCTCACCTGGCAGGAAATGGGCTTCACCATCCTCGGGATGGACGTGGCACGGTACGACAGTGTTGATCACTACCTGTCCGAGACCGGCGGGGTGATGGGAACCATCACCTCGAAGGGTGCGGAGATCGTCTCCACGGGAGCCCCGGCCAGCCCGGATGCAGGTGCCCAGTTCTCTGCCCGCGTGCTGGAATCCGAGTACCGCACCAACATGCTCACCGGTGAGCAGTTCATCCACGTCTCTGTCGACGGCGCGTTCCCCTTCGATGTGGTCCTCCCCAACGCGGACACGCTGCCCGAGCGCAACACCGTCATCGCTGGCACCGGTGTCCTATCCGGCTCCGTCATGATGGCCACCGGTCGCGGCTGCGGTGGCGGCGCTTGCGGATGCGGCTCTGGAGGCTGCGGCGGCCACTAGTCCCCCTAAAAAGAACCCGGCCAGTGACATTGTGATGGCGCAGAACCACAAACCGCGACGCAGCGTCGAGGCAGCCATATGGCTCACCCTCGCGCTGGTTGTGGCGATCCTGCTCGGAGCACGCTTCGGCTGGCTAGGGCTGATCCTCGGTGGTGTCGTCGCGGCCGTCGCGTTCATCGGTTTCTGCAACAGCACCACCGACCCGGAGATTGAATCCCTCCGGGCATCGCTGCGTGTCGCGCGCGACGACATCGAGCAGGTCCTGGGCGAGTACGACGACCTGCTCCAAGGCCCCTCCACAGACGCTCTCGCCGACCGCACCCTGCACTACCCCGAGCTGGCCAACCCGCATTCGCGGCTCGCGGAGGTGCAAGATTTCCACTTGCGGCGCAGCTCTGCGAAGCGTTTCCTCGCGCGCGTTGACACGCATTTGCTGAGCGACGATCTCGACCGCACCTCCCTCGAACGCATGCTCTCCATCGCTGACCAGCGGGCAGCGGACCTTGCTGAGTCGTGGACGGATGCCCGCCGAGCCGCGCGCGACTACGGGCCTGCATAGAACTCCTGCACAGCGCTGCTGTGGCAGGCGGGCATGTTGTATCTTTGAGCAATGCCCAAGCTATTCCGGGCCGGAATGTGGCTCATTGCCGCCGGATTCTTCATCGCGCCGCTGTACCTCGTGGTGGGCCTTGCTCTGGGCGGAAACCAGATCCCCGTCCTGATTGAATCAGGTCTTGGCCGGGCGGCCTGGAACTCCTTCTACTCGACGCTGTTGTCGTCTTTGTTCGCGGTGGTCGTGGGAACGCTTGCCGCCGTCATCGTGGAGCGCACCACCATCGCCGGTGCCCACGTGGCGCGGTTGCTGCTGCTGTCCCCGCTGCTTGTGCCGCCGTTTGTCGGCGCGATCGCGTGGCTGCAGCTCTTCGGCCGCAACCAGGGCTTCAACGCCATCTTCGATCGACCGATCTGGAACATCTACGGTGCTGACGGCGTCATTTTTCTGCTCACGCTGCACGCCTACCCGATCGTCTACGTCATCATGGCCGCTGCGCTGCGCAAAATCCCGCGCGATCTAGAGCTCGCTGCGCGCCTGTCAGGTTCTGATACCTGGACCACCCTGCGCACCATCACCTTGCCGCTGGTCCGCCCAGCCTTGCTCAGCGCGTTCACCTTGACGTTCGTGTCCAACCTGGGGGACTTCGGCATTCCGGCCCTGGTCGGATCACCTGCCCGCTTCGAAACGTTGGCCACGATGGTGTACCGCTTCGTCGAATCCGGAACGGTGCCTAACCCGTTGCAGGTGGTGTCCACAATCGGTGTTGTGCTGCTGGTGATGGGCATTTTGGCAGTCATCGCGGACTACATCGTCGCCGAGCGCGCCGCCAGCTCCGGTACGAACGCTGGCGCACCGCTGCGTTTCGAGCTCGGCGCCGCCACGTGGCCGGTGACAGTGGCCACCTGGATTACTGGCCTCGCCGTGACCCTGCTACCCGTCGGTGGGTTGATCTACCGCGCTCTCCTGCCCGCTCCGGGTGTGCCGCTAACGTGGGAGACGCTGACATGGCGCAACTTCGAACGCACCCTACAGAACCCGCGCGTCATCGACGGCTTCGCTAACTCCCTGTGGATGTCGCTCACCGCGGCGGTGCTGTGCGGTGTGCTCGGCTGGCTCATCGGCATCCTCGTCACCCGTACCATTAGCCGCGACAACACCCTGTTGACCCTGGTGACGCTGTTACCCACCGCCCTTCCGGGGCTCATCATCGGTGTCGGCTGGCTTATCATCAGCCGCTACACCGGCACCTACAACACCCCGTGGATCATTCTCGCCGCCTACCTGTGCGCCTACACCGCCACGGTGCTGCAGGCAGTCCGCGCGCCGTTGAAAAGCACTCCACTCGCCATGGAAGAGGCCGCGCGTATCTCCGGGGCGGGGCCGCTGCGCGCCATCTTCAACACCTCGGGTGCCATGGCGATCCCCGCCGCGGTCTCGGGTGCCGTCCTTGTCGCCGTTACCGCGATCCGCGAGTTGACGGTCTCGGTCCTGCTCATCGCTCCCGGCACCACCACGCTCGGTGTGCAACTGTTCAACCTGCAGCAAGCCGGAAATTATAACCAAGCCTCCGCGCTGGCGTTCATGTTCACGCTCGGTGGGCTTATCGTTCTCGTCCTCGCCAGCGCGGGCATTTCCCGTGGCTCGGCATCCGCTAGGAGGTAGACCGTGGAAGACATCCGTTTCGACACCGTCAGCGTCACGTTCCCGGGTGGCACGCAGGGCCTGCGCGATGTGACCCTCGACATCGAAGCCGGCGAATTCCTCGCGCTCGTCGGCCCGTCCGGCTCGGGCAAGACGACGCTGTTGCGGGCCCTCGCAGGGTTCGTCGAGCCGAGCTCCGGTTCCATCTACGTGGGCGGCAAGGACATGACCGGCATTCCGCCGGAGGACCGCCACATGGGCATGGTCTTCCAGCAGCACGCGGTGTGGCCCCATATGACTGTCGCCCAGAATGTGGAGTACCCGCTGGTGCGGGCGGGCGTCGATAAGCGTGAGCGCGCAAGCCGCGTCACCGACGCACTTGAACTGGTGGGACTCGACGGCCTCCAGGAACGCAAACCGGACGCCCTGTCCGGCGGCCAGCGTCAGCGCGTCTCGCTCGCGCGCGCCATTGTGGGCGATCCGCGCGTTTTGCTTCTCGACGAAGCCCTCTCCGCCCTCGACGAACCCTTACGCGACGTGCTGCGGCGTGAACTTGTGGCTCTGACTCGCACCCACGGACTGACCACGCTGCATGTCACGCACGACCGCGGCGAAGCCCTGGCCATGGCCGATCGCATCGCAGTGCTTGCCGATGCGCAACTTCAACAGGTCGCCACCCCCGATGAGCTCTACTCCGCACCCGCCACGGCCTGGGTCGCACAGTTCTTCTCCGACGCGACCGTGTTGCGCGCTCGCCGCAACGGATTCGAATACGTCAGCCAGGACCCGGCTATGAGCTTCCATAAATCCAATCTGGTAACCGTCGGCGGCCGAATGGAGGATCTCGGCGAGGTCATCGACATCGCGGTCCTGCCAGCTGCCGTCCGCGTCGTCGACTCCTCCGACCCGTATGCCGCGCGCGGCACGATCGAATCCGCTCTGTTCGAGCTCGACGGGCACTCCGGCACCCTCGATGTCGACGGCACAACCTTCCGTGCCAGGGTCCGCGGCCGACGCCCGCGCATTGGCGAGACCGTCGGTGTGCGCACAGAACGGGTACTCGCCTACCCGGTGGATGACAGGACCGCCGCCGACGAGAGGACCGCACCGTGACCTTTTCTGCAAACCTCGCCCGCAGCCGCACCTCGCTCGTGTCAGCCGTTCTCGCAACGTCACTGGCGTTCCTGTCCTCCTGCGCCGAACCGCCCGCGGAGGGCGAACGCTCGCCAAACATGCGCAACGGCGTCACCACCATCACCCTGTACACCTCCGAGCCGGAAGCGAAGGCGGACATCGCGATCCGCGAGTTCGAGGAACTCAACCCCGACATCAAGGTGAAGATGTACCGCGCAGGAACCGGCGAGCTTGTCGCCCGCGTCGCCTCCGAGAAAGCCACCGGCGGGATCGAGGGCGACGTGCTGTGGTGCGCCGACGCCCCCACCTTCGAGGTGTACAAGCAGGAGGGCGACCTGGCGGAGTTGACCAATATCGACCTCACCGCGATCCTGCCGGAGGCGATCGACGACGACGGTTATTACGTAGGAACCCGCATGATGCCCACCATCATCGCCTACAACTCCAACCGGGTCCCGGAGAACGAGGCTCCCACATCCTGGGGCGACCTGACCGACCCGAAGTACAAGGGCGAGATCGTGCTCGGCGACCCAGCAGTGTCCGGCGCCACCGCGTTCAATGCGGCGGTGTGGCTGCAGACTCCCGAGCTCGGCGAAGACTGGGTGAACAAGCTGGGCGAAAACCGCCCGATGATCGCGCAGTCCGCTGGCCCTGTCGCAGAAGAGGTCGCTGCTGGCGGCCACCCTATCGGCATCGTCACTGATTACCGTGTGCGCGACTTGGCCGACGAGGGCTCCCCCATCAAGGCCGTTTATCCCGCCGACGGCGCCCCGTACATCACCCAGCCCGCGGCGGTCTTTGCGGCATCGCCGTCACGCGAGGCTGCCCAGCGGCTCGTGTCTTATCTTGTCTCCCGCCAAGGGCAGACCACCGCCGCGGAGCTGAACTACCTGCCTGTGCGCACCGACGTCGACAGCCCGCCCGGCGCGCCCACGCTGGAGGACATCGCTCTGCTCGAAGCCGACTTAACCAACATCACGCAGGAGAAGACGGACGCTGTCGCGTTCTTCCAACGCGCAATGCGCTAATTACGTGAAGTCCTTGCGCAGCGATTTCAGCGAGACCTCGCCGCGCGCGACAATGACAGACGGCCCCGTCATCGTCGCCTCGCCGTCATTGATCGCGATGGTGAGTGTGCCGCCCGGAACGTCAACGGTAATGGTGCCGTTCTCCACGCCGGCATCGGCAAGCGCTGCCCGTGCCGCAGCGACCGTGCCCGTGCCGCACGACCGGGTCTCGCCGACGCCGCGCTCCCACACACGCATCCCGACGCGCATTTCACCGCCGGCGGTTTCAGGGTCGGTGACGATCTCCACGTTCACGCCCTCGGGGAAGAACTCGTGGTCGAAGGCCGGCTGCTCAAAGGCCAGCTCCGCCAGCTGCACAGGTGTCAAACCCGGGATGACGGCAGCGAGGTGCGGGTTGCCCACATCCACGCCTAGTCCAGCGAATTCGAAGTCCCCCATGCGGCCTGTGGATACCCCGGTCACGCCGACGGGGCCCATGCCCACTTCCACGACTGCGTGCGTCGAGCCGTTCGGGTCCTCCCCCGTCAGGGAGTGGATGGTGATGTGCTTGACCCCGGCGCGGGTGTCCACGTCGAACTGGCGAGCCTGCTCCAAGCCTTGGGCGACGAGGACGTGGGCGAACACGCGGATGCCGTTTCCGCACATTTCCGCGATGGAGCCGTCGGCGTTACGGTAATCCATGAACCAGCGGTTGCCGTTCGCACCCTGCGCATCGTGAGCATCCGAGCTCACTATGCGCAGGAATCCGTCGCCTCCTACGCCGGCACGCCGGTCGCACAGCGAGGCGACAAGGTCATCGTCGAGGATGCCGAGTTGTTCTAGTTGGTCGTCGACGTCGATAAGCACCACGAAGTCGTTCTCTGTTCCGTGCGCCTTGATGAACGGCAGGGTGGACAGGTTCTCCGGTGCCTGGGTCGTCTGCGGCTGCGGGGTGTTCTCGTTCACGCCAGCGAGTCTAGCGCGGCGGTGAGGATCGCCTCGCGGCCCTTGTCGGCTGTGGAGGCGTCGAGCCAGGTGATGCGCTTGTCGCGATTGAACCAGGAACGTTGCCGGCGCACGTAGCGGCGGGTCCCCGTGACGGTCCGCTCCTGAGCTTCCTCGAGGGTGATCGCGCCGGCAAGGTAGCCGAGAACCTGCGAGTAGCCAATCGCGCGGCCGGCGGTGGACTCCGCGACCAGTCCCTCGGCGATCAACCCTCGCACCTCGTCGACGAACCCGGCAGCGAACATCAACTCGGTGCGCTTATCGATGCGCGGGTTGAGCCACTCCGCGTCCGTCCGCAACCCCAGAATCCGCGTGGCCCACCGTGGCGCCGCATCCTTTGGCGGCTGCGAGGCTTGGAACGGTTTGCCCGTCAGTTCAATGACCTCCAGCGCACGCACCGTTCGGCGCGGATCGTTGTCCTCAATGATGGCCGCGGCCTCTGGATCAACTTCAGCCAATTCTGCGTGGAGCGCGTGCACACCAACGTCTTCCAGCCGTTGCTCGTATTTATTGCGGACGGCGGGATCGGTCGGCGGGAACTGCCAGTCGTCGATCAGCGATTGGACGTACATCATCGAACCGCCGACGAGGATGGGAACCCTGCCCCGCGCAGCGATGGCGTCGACAACCTCAATCGCGCGTGCCTGATACTCGGCAACGGATGCGGTCTGCGTGACATCCCAGATGTCCAGCAAGTGGTGCGGGATCCCTTCACGTTCAGCCAGTGACAGCTTCGCCGTGCCGATGTCCATGCCACGGTAGAGCTGCATGGAATCAACGTTGACCACTTCCCCGCCGAGCTCGTGCGCGAGAGCCAGCCCGAGATCAGATTTCCCGGACGCGGTGGGGCCGACGACAGCGATAGGCCTGATCATGCGTGAACCTCCCACGCCGCGAGGAAGCGTCCAACGCCGAGCGTGTCATCGCTTGACAGCACGCTTTTCGACGCTTTCAACGCCCCCAGCTCCTCCCACAACCCCTGCTCTATCACCCCGGGCAGATCGGCGGGGAGTTCGCCGGTGCCGTCAAGGAAGGCGGTCATGGCGTCGTGGGTGTCGGTGGCGCCGTCGATAAGCGCAAGGGGTGCGCGGGGAGTGAGTCCGGCGGAGCCATCGACGACCACCACGGTGAGCGCGTCGGGGTTGAGCGGCTGGATGTGCTCGCGGGAATCCCCAATGGTGCGGCCCGGCAGGATGTAGCGTGCGATGAGTTCCGGCAGGTAGTTGCCGCCTCCGACGTGCACATCAGCACCCCACGCACGGAAGCTGCCAGTGTGCTCGGTGCGCCACCGCGGATCGCGCGAACCGACGATCTCAACCGGGCGGGTATCTCCCTCGGTCAGCTCGCGAGCTTTGGCTACGATTGCGCGCCCCGCCGCATCCTGCGGAGACAGCTCAGCGACTACTGCTGGGGACCCCGGAACGACAAGCAGATTGAAACCGCGCATGAACCTCACCCTATAGAAGAGTGCGTGTGCGCCGAACCGTTACATTGCGCTCCCCGTCGCGGTATTGTTTTGGGGCATAACGGCAGCCGCGACGCGCGGCACAGGATGAAAGGACGGCCCACTATGACGCAGCCCCCCACCCCTGAGAACAACCGGCCCTCGCCGGTTCCCTCCCCCGGCGCAATGCCTTCTCGGGCACCGAAGCCCGGCCCGCGCCCTGGTGCACGTCCCGCTGCTCCCGCTGGTGCCCCGTCCACGCCGAGCCCTGTGCCCGCTTCTGCCGCTGGCACCGCGAAGGCCGCTGAGTTCGGTCGCGTGGATGAAGACGGCACTGTCTACGTCATCCGCGGCGGTGCTGAACGCGCCGTCGGTTCTTGGCAGGCTGGCAGCCCCGAGGAGGGCCTAAAGCACTTTGCCCAGCGCTTCGCTGATCTGTCCACGGAGGTCGGCGTGCTGGAAAACCGCCTGCGCACCCGCCCGGAAGACGCGAACTCGGTGCGCACCCAGGCGCAGCTGCTCATCGGCTCCCTCGATGAGCAGGCTGTCGTCGGTGACTTGGACGCGATTGAAACACGTTTGAAAACCCTCCTGGAGGAGGCCGACACCGCCGGCGAGAAGGCGAAAGAAGCCAAAGAGGCTCGCCGCGCCGAGGCTATTCAGCGCAAGGAAGCCCTCGCCGCGGAGGCCGAAGACTTGGCCGAGAACTCCACTGAGTGGAAGGCAGCCGGCGACCGTATCCGCGACATCCTCGAGGAATGGAAGACCATCCGCGGCATCGACCGCAAAACCGATGACGGGCTGTGGAAGCGCTACTCCAAGGCCCGCGACTCCTTCAACCGCCGCCGTGGCGCCCACTTCGCCGAACTTGACCGCGGCCGCGCCGCCGCGAAGGCGAAGAAGGAGGAGATCATCGAGCGTGCCGAGAAGCTCAAGGACTCCACCGAC
This sequence comes from Corynebacterium sp. CCUG 65737, assembly GCF_024454115.1. NCBI lineage: Bacteria > Bacillati > Actinomycetota > Actinomycetes > Mycobacteriales > Corynebacteriaceae > Corynebacterium > Corynebacterium sp. CCUG 65737. The sequence continues at coordinate 195,395 of NZ_JAGPZB010000002.1, read as the reverse complement.
TGGAACGACACCGCCCGCGCCTACCGTGACCTGATGACGGAGTGGAAGGCTGCCGGCCGCGCCCCGCGCGACGTCGACGACAAGCTGTGGAACCGCTTCCGTGCCGCTCAGGACCACTTCTTCGCTGCCCGCAACGCTGTCAATGACGAGCGCGACCGCGAGTACGAAGCCAACGCGCAGGCCAAGGATGCACTCATCGCTGAGTACGACTCACTGATTGACCCGGAGAAGGGCCTCGGCGCCGCCAAGTCTAAACTCCGTGAGCTGCAGGAGAAATGGGACGCGATCGGTTACGTCCCGCGCAATAAGATGCGCGAATACGAGGACAAGATCGGCGACATCGAGCAGCGCGTGTCCGACGCCGAGGAAGCCCAGTGGCGCAAGTCCAACCCGGTCCAGCAGGACAAGGCCAACCAGTTCCAGGTCAAGGCGGACGATTTCCGCGCCAAGGCCGACGCCGCCGAAGCCAAGGGCAATGCAAAGCAGGCCGCGGAGCTGCGCGCGCAGGCGGAGCAGTGGCAGGAGTTCGCTGATGTCGCCGCGAAGGCGTTGAACGACTAGCTTGCTCACTCCCCTCATCTACGCCCACGGCGGCCGCGACTCCGGCGACGTCGTGGGCGCGTATGTGTTCTCAGCGACCCTCGCCATCCAGGACATCACCGGCAGCCCCTACTCCGGCGTGAGCGCCGCCCACATGGCGAAGCGCCTCGAGGGCTCCGCGGAGTCCGAGGCTTTTTTGTTCGCGCTAACTGACCTGCAGGCACCGCGTCCGCTCGGCCCGCTCGGATATCCGGAGGTGCATGTCGACGATCTCGCCGACATCGCCGCGTGGGTCTTCATCTCCCTGCCCCTACTCGAGGACACACGCGTGATCGAAGCGACCGTCACTCTCGACGCCGCCGTCGCGCCCGTCCCCGGGTCCGGAGAGCCCGTTCCGCGTGAGCCGTGGGTCGCCGCCCTTTCGCTTATCGACGCCCTTTCCGCCTCCTTCGACCGCCCCATCCGGCAAGTGTGGGTCACGCACTCGGGCGAGCCTCTAGTTGAACCCGAACTGAGTCTCACCAGTCACGGATATTCAGCTGCGTACCACGAGGCGCAGGCGACGTTCTCGCTGGGCGCGGTTGCGGCGGAGGCAGCAGGCCCGGGCATCTCCGTTGTCCGCAACATGGGCTTCAACCCTGATGACCTACCATCGCTGCGGGCATTGTTGTCCGGTTCTTCGCGGGATTATCCGCGCGGTGACCTCATCCTCGACTCGATCAATTGGACTGAGCAGCGTCTCCGTGACGCGAGCGCCCGCTTGATGGACCGGGGCGGGACCCAACTCACCGCGGTCGCCCACGCCCCTGATGGCAAAGTGATCGGGATGGCAGAAGCCGTCCACTACGATGTCGACGACGACCGACTCATGGAGCTCGGGCTCATCTACGTGCTTCCCGAGTATCGGGGCCAGGGCGCCGCAAAGCGGATGCTTGAAAATCTCCTCGCTGCCGCGAAGACCGAATGGCCGAAGGTCGAGACAGCGTATGCCTCCTACCCTGCCGACAGCGAACCTGCTGCACGGCTTCCCGGGCCGTTGTCTCCCGACATCATCTCGTATGCGACCGCGTGGCAGAAGCACGTGCGGAAAAGTTGACAAACTGGATTTCCGTTTACCCATCCGCAACGCTCTGACCAGCGAGCGCAGTTTCGGGACGCATCGGGCACGTCAACTTTTCCGCAGACCTCTTTCCTAGGCGAGGGAATTGCTCCTCAGACAGCGCAGCGGCGAATAGGTACGTTGGTGAGCGGAACAATCCCGTGATCATTGAAGGTGATGGCTAGTGGGTAAGCGATTTTCGTCGATAAGCAAACTTGTAGGCAGCAACCCGGGCAAAACAGTGGCTGGCGCTGTGGCGGCCGCGGCCGCGGGCCTTGCTGCGAACGATTTGATCCAGCCGAAAAACAACATTCTGCGCAATTACCCTGTGCTGGGGCACGCGCGCTACCTGGCAAAGGAGATCCGCCCGGAGATCCATCAGTACTTCATCGAGGGCGAAGCCGACGGCAAACCGTTCGACGCGCAAACCCGTGAAGTGATCAACCAGCGCGCCGACGGCACCGATGGGGAACGGTCCTTCGGCACCGAGAGGGAAGTGTCGCAGGCGGGTTATGAGTACCTTGTGCACTCGGTGGTCCCGGCGGAGGTGCCGGAGGACCCGCCGCGGGTGAACATCGGTGGTGCGGAGTGCTCGCAACCATACGACATGGCGCTGATGAACATCTCTGGCATGTCCTTCGGCGCACTGTCCGCCAATGCCATCCGCGCGCTGAACAAGGGTGCTGAGCTCGGCGGATTCGCCCATAACACCGGCGAAGGTGGCCTGAGCGAATACCACCTGGAGAACAACGGTGACATCGTGTGGCAGCTGGGCACCGGCTACTTCGGCTGCCGCACCGAAGACGGCGGCTTCGACGAGGCGAAGTTCAAGGACATCGCGCAGATCGACCAGGTGAAGATGATCGAGCTGAAGCTGTCGCAGGGTGCCAAACCCGGCCTCGGCGGCATGCTGCCCGGCCCGAAAGTGACCGAGGAGATCGCCCGCGTGCGCGACATCCCCGTCGGCGAGGACTGCCTCTCCCCCAGCCGTCACCGTGTCTTTTCTACCCCGGTCGAGCTGATCGAGTTCATCGCCCACATCCGGGAGGTCTCCGGCGGCAAGCCGATCGGCTTCAAGATGTGCGTCGGCTCCATGATCGACGTGCTGTCAATCTGCAAAGCAATTGAGCAGGTGGGGACCGCGCCAGACTTCATCACTATCGATGGCGCGGAAGGCGGTACCGCCGCCGCCCCGCTCGAGTTTGAGGACCACATGGGGCTCCCGCTGACCGAGGGCTTGCAGATGATGCACAATGCGCTCGTCGGCACGAATCTGCGCGACAAGGTCAAGCTCGGCGCGTCGGGCAAGGTGGCGGCGTCGAACGACATCGTCAAACGACTTATCCAGGGTGCGGACTACACCAACTCAGCCCGCGCAATGATGATGGCCGTCGGCTGCATCCAAGCCCAGAAGTGCCAGACCGGCAAGTGCCCTTCCGGCGTGGCCACCCAGAGCAACTGGCGCCAGCGCGCCATCGACGTCGACCTCAAAGCCCAACGCGTGCAGCGTTTCCAGCAGGCCACCGTACGCCAAGCCACCACCATGATGGCGGCGTGCGGCGCATCCCACCCGGACGACCTCACCCCAGCGATGCTGCGCAAAGTCATCGAGCCCGGAGTCACGCTTTCCTACGAGGCACTGTTCGACTGGCTCGAGCCCGGGCAATTGCTTGACGACGCCCCCGACCAATGGTCCGAAGCCTGGCGCCACGCCTCACCCGACGAGTTCCGGCTGCCTGTGCGAACCCAGCACAGGTAAGACAAAGATTCCAGTGCCCCGGTAGAACCGCAGAACGATGCCTACCCGAGGTAGACGTTGAACCGAATCATCGTTTCGTGTCGTTGTGCCTGGCGCCACTGGGCGTTCGCAGACTCGTGGGCATCGCGGTCGTTGTTGATCAGATACAGAACAATCGACGCAGCGATAGATGTGAAGAATAGCCAGTAGTACCCGTAGTCGTAACAGCTCCCTGTTCCGCCGGTACAGCCTTCCTTCTCCTGTATGACAAGGCCGAACATCCACCACCACTGAGCTGAGCAGGACAACAACCACGCCCAGTAAACGGCATTGCCGGCACGGTTGCTCAGAACCACCCACATGCCAAAACCAACGACTCCAACGATGGCAAGTACGAGGAATATCAGCTCGATTCCGGTACTGCTAATGGGCTGGTTATCGCCCACGACGGAAAAGACATCAAACGTGTTCAAGCCATCCACCACCGGTGCGGACAGAAAGAAAACGAACGCGCCCACACATCCGAGAAGCAGCCATCGCTTGCCGCCGACCTCACGACGCGGGACCCGTTCGAAAGGCCGTTTGATTTCATCCATCTTGAAGTAGCGGCGGTCCCACGCATAGCGGTTCCGCTCGTACAACTGGTTGCCGTTCGGACGGGTGGCCCATTCGCATCCCTTCCACACGCTGCCGAGCATCAGTGTGAGGCTCGCCGTCAGCACGGGCAGCAGGAAGTAACCAATGTGCACCTGGTTGGCTGCCGCAGAAGATGGGTTACTCATCGACTCGGCGAATCGCTGCAATGCGCCGATGCACCAGCATGCAGTGGAAACAGCACACGTCAGTGTCGTTGTGACGATGAGGAAGTAGAACCGAAAATTCGCTGCGACAAGCATCACGAGCAAAATGCCGAGGAGACCCGCCCAGAAGGAGATCGTCTCCGCTAGATTCGCGGCCGCAGGCTCCGACGGCGCACCACCGTAGGTCAAACCCAACCACCCAGAATTACCGACGTAGGGCAATCCCGCAGCAAAGCAGTACATGAACGCTAGGCCCATGGGTCGGTGCAACACCATGTTGCCCATGTACAACATGGTCCACGGCTTCAGCTTGCCCGGAGGCTCCAACCCGTTCGGGGTAATGCGGTACTCCGGACGGGTGTCGGTACCGCCACCGTATGTCGGCTTCTCTAACCTTCTTCGCTGCTCGTTCACGCTGCACTCCGACCATTCACACTCTGGAAGTGGAATGCTGCGTCAGCATGAAAAGTTCCCGATGCTGCGGTGGTTGAACCGATCCCGGGCGGTGAGCCTATGCTCTGCGTACTGCGTCCCGCCCCTATTTAGTCGTGCGCGTGCCCGGTTTGACGGTGGCGCTGGGCTGCCCGCTGGCGGCGGTCGTCGACAATGGAGCCCGCGCCGTCTGTGCGCCGCACGGCCTGCGTCGCCGCATCCGTCTGCAGATCAGCGACGGGGTTGAACTCCGTCTGCTCGCGCCGCTGCTCCTCCAGGCGTTTTTGCTCGGGAGTGCGGCGCATCCAGGCGACCGACAGCACCGGAATAGCCACAATGACCGCGAGGATTGCCACGTAAATACCGGCCCCAGATGTCACCCCCGCGGCGGCTGCCGAGCTGGTCTGGCGCAGCCACAAGCCCAGCAGCGCCATGACTAACGCGACGCAACCGGCCATCCACGCCAGCAAGGCTAACGACGTGCGCCGCAGGATCACCGTCAGCAGCGTGAAGACGATCAAGCAGAGGAACGATAACATGGTGAATAGCCGCTCCGTGACCGCGATCGACATGCCGTCCGCCTCGGTGAACGTGAGCATCTGAAGGCCCGTGGTGTCGCCAGCGAAGGGTAGGAACAGAGACACCACGTAAACAACGATCGCACCGACCAGTAGCCATTGGTGCCAGCCTAGATCGAGGGTGTCAGCGGAGTGCTTCTCCTGCTGGGCGAGTTCGGTCTGCGTCGGGTTGCTCATGATCCTCCTATCCGCAGCTCCCGCATGCCCCGCCCGCGTCGGCCGCGCCAGCTGCAGCGGGCGCAGCTACCGGCGCTCCGATCTTCGGCATGCCTAACCCCACGCCGACCGGCGCCGTAGTGGGCACCTGGCCGGCCTCAGAGTTGTCGCCGGCGAGCGTGCGGCGGTGCGCCGTCACGCGGGAGTCCGCGATCAGATAGAAGGGACGGGCGTCAGTGATGGTGGTGTGGACGATGTCGCCGGGGCGGACGGCGTCGATAAGCGAACCGGCGTCGAAGTGCACCAACCGTCCGTCGCGTGCGCGCCCGGACAGTCGCGTGCTCTGCGCGCGGTCCGCCTTCTTCTCGTTCGTCTCCTGGACGAGAAGCTCCTGGGAGGTGCCGATGAGCTTGAGGTTCTCTTCGTAACTGATCCGCTCCTGCAGGGCGAGCAGGCGCTCGAAACGCTCCTGGACGACCTCTTTGGGAACCTGGCCGTCCATTTCCGCGGCGGGCGTGCCGGGGCGCGGCGAGTACTGGAAGGTGTACGCCGAGGTGAACCGTGCCTTTTCGACGACGTCGAGCGTCGCTTGGAAATCCTCCTCCGTCTCACCCGGGAAACCCACGATGATGTCCGTGGTGATGGACGCGTGCGGCAGCTTCGCGCGGACCTCGTCGAGAATGCCGAGGAACTTGTTCGAACGGTACGACCGGCGCATGTCTTTGAGCACCTTGTCGGAGCCGGATTGCAAAGGCATATGCAGCTGCGGGCAGATGTTCGGCGTCTCGGCCATCGCGTCGATGACATCAGAGGTGAACTCCGCCGGGTGCGGGGAGGTGAACCGCAGCCGCTCCAGGCCCTCGATCTCGCCGCACGCGCGCAGGAGCTTCGAAAACGCCGAGCGGTCGCGCGGCATGTCCGGGTCGACGAAGTTCACGCCGTACGCGTTGACGTTCTGGCCCAGCAGCGTCACCTCGGACACACCCTGGTCCACGAGCGCCTGCACCTCTGCCAGGATGTCGCCGGGGCGGCGGTCCTGTTCCTTGCCGCGCAACGACGGCACGATGCAGAACGTGCACGTGTTGTTGCACCCCACCGACACGCTCACCCAGCCGGCGTAGGACGATTCGCGTTTCGCGGGCAGCACCGAGGGGAAGACTTCGAGGGATTCGACGACCTCGACCTGCGCCTCCTCCTCAACACGGGCGCGGTCAAGCAGTGCCGGCAACGCCGACATGTTGTGCGTGCCAAACACCGCGTCAACCCACGGCGCCTTCTCCACCACCGTGTCGCGGTCCTTCTGCGCGAGGCATCCGCCGACCGCGATTTGCATGCCCGGGTGGTGCCGCTTCTTGTCGCGCAGCGCACCCAGCGTGCCGTAAAGGCGCTTGTCAGCGTTTTCGCGGACGGCGCAGGTGTTGAAGACGATCAGGTCGGCGTTGTCGTCAGTCGCCGCGACGTATCCAGCGTCTTCCAGCAGGCCAGACAGCCGTTCGGAATCGTGCACGTTCATCTGGCAGCCGAACGTGCGCACCTCGTAGGTGCGGGGGTGCTGGCTGGTTCCGTTTACGGTGCTCGTCGCTAGTGTCACGGTGACACAGTGTATTCCGCGCACCGAGAGAGTCCTAACCGCGTAACGTTGGTCTCATGCGCTCGATCCACCTTGCTGCCGCGCTCGTCTCGGTTCTCGGAGTCAGTGGACTCAGTGCGTGCGGTTCGCCGGATGATCAGGATCTTCTGTCCCAGATCGAATCCGGCCGCGTCGATGTGGGCTCCGCGTTCACAAATCCCGGTCTGAGCATGATGCGTGACGACGGCTCCCCTGCCGGCCTCGACATCGACATCGCCACCTACGTGATCAACTCGATCGCCGACGACAACGGGTGGGACCACCCCGAGATCGAATGGCGCGAGACCCCGCCCGGCCAACGTGCGTCACTGCTGGACAACGGGTACGTGGACATGGTCGCCTCGAACTATTCCATCGACGCCAAGCGTGCCGAGGAGGTCTCCTTCGCCGGGCCGTACCTGCTGACCCACCAGGCGCTACTCACGGTGGACGGGTCTCACATCACGGGGCTGGAGTCGCTCGACGGCAAGAACCTGTGCTTTGTCACCGGCACGACGGCCGCGAAAACACTGCGTGAGGACATTCCGGGCGTGGTCCTTGCCGAATACGACAGCTACACCGCGTGCCTCGACGCTCTGCGCGCCGGGGAGGTCGACGCCCTGTCCACCGACGCGGCGATTCTCTCCGGGTTCTCCGCGCACGAGCCAGGGGTGTTCCAGCTCGTCCCGTTGGAGCGCGATGGCGCACCGCTTAACGACGAGCACTACGGCCTCGGCCTCCCCCGCGACAATGATGCCAGCGTCTCAGCCGTCAATGAGGCGCTGGAGAAAATGCACGAAGACGGTTCCTTCGACCGCTTCGTCGACGAGCACCTTGCCTCCGACGCCGCCGTGCAGGCGGACACCCCGGGCGACATGTCCTTCCTGAACTAGCACTGCCGGCGTCGCCCGGGCTCAGCCCACCTCAGCGATGCGCGCGTCGAGCGTTTCCCGCGCAACGCGCATGGTCAGCTCCGAGTTATACCCACGACGAGCCAACACGCCGACGACGCGGCGGAGCACCTTGTCGTACTCGGCGCGATCCAACGGCGCTGATTTCACTTCGCGGACTTTCTTTTCCGCGACGGCCCGCGCCTGAGCTTCCTCATCCTCGGCCGTGATCTGCGCGAGCGCTTCGGCACGCAGCGGCTCGGCAACGCCCTTGTTCCGCAGCTCGAGGTCAAGGGCGCGAGCGGACTTGCCCCGGGCAGTAGCGCGCTGGCGGACCCATTCGTGGGCGAAGGATGCGTCGTCGATAAGCCCGCTCGACTCCAAGGCGCCCAGCACCTCGTCGATGAGGTCCGGCTCGAACTGCGGCTCTGGCCCCGTGCCCACCAGCCGCTCGCGCAGCTCGTGGCGTGAGCGGGAGCGCTGGTCCAACAACCGCAGTGCTTTCTCGCGGATGCGCGAGGTTTCCTTCTCGTGGGCTTCGTCGATAAGCGGGGCGTGTTGACCCGCCGCATACTCGTCGAGCGCTTCCTGCAGCTTGCGCAGCTTCTCCGGGTCAGGCGCGGGATAGTCCGGCACTACTCTTGAGCGGCGCCGGCGAGCTCGTCGGCTTCATTGTCGTCGAAGTCGATGTTGGGCACCATGTCCACCGGGTCGTCGGACAGCTGGTCCTGACCAGCGAACTCGCCCACCCCGAGCTTCTCGAAGATCTTGCGCTCCAACTCATTCGCCAGCTCCGGATTCTCCTTCAAGAAGACGCGCGCCTTTTCCTTGCCCTGGCCCAGCTGATCGCCCTCGTAGGTGAACCACGAACCGGACTTCTTGATGATCCCGTTGTCCACACCCATGTCGATGATCGACGACTCGCGCGAGATGCCTTCGCCGTACATGATGTCGAACTCGGCGACCTTGAACGGCGGGGAAACCTTGTTCTTCACGATCTTCAGGCGCGTGCGGTTACCGATCGAGTCCTGGCCGTCCTTGAGCGTCTGGATGCGGCGGACATCGCACCGCACGGACGCGTAGAACTTCAGGGCCTTACCACCGGTGGTGGTCTCCGGCGAGCCGAACATGACGCCGATCTTCTCGCGCAGCTGGTTGATGAAGATCGCGGTGGTGCCAGAGTTGTACAGCGCACCGGCCATCTTGCGCAGCGCCTGAGACATCAGGCGGGCCTGAAGGCCGACGTGGCTGTCGCCCATCTCGCCCTCGATTTCAGCCTTCGGGGTCAGGGCGGCGACGGAGTCGATGACGATCATGTCGATCGCGCCGGAACGCACCAGCATGTCCGCAATCTCCAGCGCCTGCTCACCGGTGTCCGGCTGGGAGACCAGCAGGTTGTCGGTGTCCACGCCGAGCTTCTTAGCGTACTCCGGGTCCAGCGCGTGCTCCGCGTCGATGAACGCTGCGATGCCGCCCGCGCGCTGCGCCTCTGCGATCGCGTGCAGCGCCACCGTGGTCTTACCGGACGACTCCGGGCCGTAGATCTCGACAATGCGGCCGCGCGGCCACCCGCCAATGCCCAGCGCCACGTCGACGGCAGTGTTGCCGGAGGAAATCGCCTGGATCGGCGGGCGGTTATCGTCGCCCAGGCGCATAATGGCGCCCTTGCCGAAGTCCTTCTCAATCATGGCCATTGCCGCGTCGAGCGCGTTCTGCCGGTCGTTGCCTGTGTTGCTTGCCTTCTTCTTCGTCGCCATCGCGTGGTCAGTCCTTTCGCTAATAACTTTGCTGTCTGTGCTGTTATCTGGGTCGGTTGCGGTCTGCATATTTCGTTAGACCGCCGAAGACCCGTTTCCGGTTCCCCGTTGTCAGAAACTCAATCTACTTCGGCAACGGACATTGTTTCGAACATACACGCACGAATGTTCGAAAAGAAAGTTTCCGTCGCGTCACTCCCCTGGCTTATCCACGCCCCACCTGCGCTCTTCCGGCACGTCAAACGCCTCGCACAGCCCCTCCCACACGTAGCGCGGATCGACTCCACTTTCGATCAGCTCCTCCGCCGTCTTACCCACCCCGGGAAAGACGTGGGATGACACGACCCACTGGCCTTTCGCGTCACCGAACTCGTCGTGGATTAGCTGCTGGAATTCCGTCAAGCGCATGCGGCCAAGGATACGCGCACCGCCGTTCGCTTATCGACGGCCATTGCCCAACCCCTTATAAGACTGCCCGGCAACGGAACACTTTCTTTGAGTTTGCTCACTGTAGTGCGCAAACATCCCTTGCCAGCCATGGTGAGGCCCACTTAGCGTGAGGGCGTGAACTTACTTGACTTCCTCACCAGCATCGGGGTGGACGACCTCGCGGGTTTCGACCGCGATGCCTTCCTCGCGGCCGGCCTTGCACCAGCCCGGGTAGCCGAGCTGACCTTGGTGCATGCGGCCTACTACGGGCCAGCACGGTCGTCGTCGTTAGCCGTGGCGCAGCGCGACGCCGCCGACGCCGCCCGGTCGGGCGGGGTGTGCGTCGACATGCTCGCCCAGATCGAACGCTCCATCAAGCACGTCACCTCCGACGTCGAGCGCGCCGGGTTCCGGGCAAAGCTCATCGCTGCGGCTGCCAGCACCGTAACAACGTGTGCGGGGCTGGCGCGCTACGCCAAGGCGATTCTTCCGGCGAAAGAAGTCAACCCGCGCAAGGGCGTGTCATTCGGCGCATCGGTCAAGGGGATGCGCACGGCAGTCATCACCGCCTGCGAGCACGTCATGGCGGCGCTCGAAGCGACGCTGCGCTCGAACATTTCTCGCGATTTGCCGGCCGCGCCGCAGATGGCCGACGCCTTCGAAGAGCTGATGCGCTCAGGCGCAGGAGTCCCCGAGGCGGCACCGCGGCCGACCATCATCGTCCCCGCCCCTGACCTGGCGCAGATTCACGCCGGCAAGGGTGATGACGTCCTCCTAGGCTTGACCGACGGCACCACCATCACTGGCAAGGACTTCCTGGCACAGTACTTCCAGAATCCCGCCTACGGCCTTGAGGCCGCCCTGTTCCACCCAACCGAGGGCCCGCTCAACCATTACCGGGACCTGCGTTTCGCGTCGGAGAAGCAGCGCACCCTGGCCAAAATCACTCAGCCTATCTGCGCGAACCCGGATTGCCGGATGCCCGCCGACCTCTGCCAAGTCCACCACGTCGACCCGTGGAAAAACGGCGGTGTCACCAACATTGACAACTTGGCCATCGTCTGCGAGTACCACAACCGCGTCAACGACGATGATCCCCACATCAGCAAGCGCGGCCGCATCGAGATCCGCGCGGGCCGCCCGGTGTACGTCTCACCGAGGGGCTACCCGCGGACGAACACGAAGCATCCGTACGGAGCAATGGACGCGCTCTTCGGCACCGTGCAGTACGCCGCAGCGAGCTAACGCAGGGTTCCCCGCGCAGCACCTCTTGAACGGTGTTCAATTGGGTCCGCTATTGTGTTGTCCATGACGACAACGACTGACACTTCTGCCCGCGGCACCGGCAGCTCTTCCGCCGCGCTCGACATCGCCTACGTCGCAGTCTTCGCCGCCCTGATCGCCGTGCTCGGTTTCTTGGCCATCCCGGTCGGCGCTGCCGGTGTGCCGATTGTCCTGCAGAACGCCGCCACCATCCTCGCCGGCCTCGTCCTCGGTGCCCGTCGGGGGTTCCTTGCCACCGGCCTGTTCCTTCTCGTGGGACTTTTTCTTCCGGTTCTCGCCGGCGGCCGCACCGTCATTCAAGCTTTCGCGGGCGTGACATTCGGCTATCTGGTCGGTTACCTCATCAGTGCCTTCGTCGCCGGCCTGATCGCCTACCGCTCCCCCTGGGCAAAGAAGGGGGCGACCGTGGCCATGTTCATTCTCGCCGGCGTGGTCGCCCTCGCTTTGCAGTACCTCTTCGGTTCGCTGGGCATGATGTGGCGCGCGGACATGAGCTTCGGCGCGGCGATCGCCGCCCAGGGGGCGTTCGTTCTCCCCGACTTGGGCAAGCTCGCCGTCATGATCGCCATCGCGCTTGCTGTCCACGCGGCATTCCCGCAACTGCGCCGCAGCTAGGCGTGCACCGTGCCCACAATCACGTTCGACCGCGCGTGCGTCGCCTACGACGGCTCGGTCATTCTCCAGCCGCTGTCCTTCGAACTGTCTGAGCAGCGCATCGGCATCATCGGCTCCAACGGTTCAGGCAAGTCGACGTTGGTGCGCATGGTCAACGGTCTCATTGAGCCGACGTCGGGCGCCGTGCGTTACGACGGACTAGCCACCCACTCCCACGGCAAAGACATCCGCCGCCGGGTAGGGTTCATCTTCTCCGACGCCGAAGCCCAGATCGTCATGCCGCGGGTCCGCGACGACATCGCCTTCTCTCTGCGCCGGTTCAAACTGCCCAAACAGGAGGTCAACGCCCGAGTCGACGAGATGCTGGAACGTTTCCAGCTTGGCGACCGCGCCGAAAACTCGCCCCACACCCTCTCCGGCGGCGAGAAACAGATGCTCGCGCTAGCCGCGGTGCTCGTCATCGAACCGGAAACAATCATCGCGGACGAACCAACCACCCTTCTGGACCTGCGTAACCGGCGCCGGATTATTCAGGAGTTGGAGGGGTTGGACCAGCAGTTGATCGTCGTCACGCATGACCTGGAGATGCTCGACAACTTCGACCGCGTGTTGTGCATCAACGACAGCGAGCTCGTCTACGACGGCGCACCCGCTGATGCGATCGCGTTCTACCGCGATTTGATGAAGCGCACGCCATGAGCCTGCGAGAACTCCCGCTCGGTGTTTACGTGCCCGGCGACACACTGCTGCACCGCGCGTCCCCAACTGCGAAGTTCGTCGCGCTCGTCGTGTTCATCATCCTCGTGGTGTGGCTGCCCACCCAGCCGTGGCATGCGCTGGGTGTCCTTGCTGGCATCTTCGGCTTCTACGCCATTGCCGGCATTCCGGTGGACACAGCATGGCGGCAAGTCGCCCCGGTCCTGCCGATCATGGCGTTCCTCGGCGCATTCATGTGGTGGCAGAACGGGTGGATGAACATGCTCACCACCTTGGTCGGGCTGATTGCCACCTTCATGGCGGCCACGTTGCTGACCCTGACGACCACCATCGAGGAACTCATGGAGGCCCTCGAGTCGAACATGGCGCCGCTCGCACGCATCGGGGTGCCGGTGGACACGATCAGCCTGGCTATCGCCCTGACCATCCGTCAGATCCCGCTGCTGTTCAACACCGCCAATGAGTCCCTAGACGCGCGAAAAGCCAGGGGCGCGAATACGTCGCTCCTGGCTTTCGGGACTCCGCTGGTGATCCGCAGCGTTCGCCGCGCTCAGCTCACGGGTGAGGCGCTCATGGCGCGAGGAGCCGTCGATTAGCGGCTTCGCCGCAGGGGTTTTTAGTGATCGCCGCGCAGCTCACGCATGCGCTCTGCGACAGCATCGCTAGACACGTCCGGCGCATCGGTGTTGGACTGGTAGCCACCCTGAATCTGCGGCTGCTGGCTCGGCGCCTGGTTGGCCTGCGGCAGAGCCTGCTGCTGACCGGACTCGAGAGCGCCACCGCCCATTTCTGCGCGGATCTGCTCGAGACGGGAGTGGCCGGCCATCTGGATGCCTGCCTGCTCCACCTCAGCCATGCGGCCCTGGACGGAGTTCTGTGCCAGTTCAGCCTGGCCGAGTGCGTTGGAGTAGCGGCGCTCGATCTTCTCGCGGACCTGGTCCAGGTTCGGCTGGTTGCCGCCGGTGATGGAGTTCATGGACTGCAGGGACTCGGCGACCTTCTCCTGCATCTTGGCCTGCTCCAGCTGGGACAGAAGCTTGGAGCGCTCAGCGACCTGCTGCTGGAGCTGCATGGAGTTGCGCTCGACGGCCTGCTTAGCCTGCTGTGCCTGCTGCAGCGCCTGATCGTGCAGAACCTTGGTGTCCTCCACGCCCTGCTCCGCGGTGACCAGCTGGGCGGCGAAAGCCTCGGCCGCGTTTTCGTACTCGGTGGCCTTCTGCATGTCGCCCTCGGACCGTGCCTTGTCGGACAGCTGCAGCGCCTGCTTGGTGTTCGCCTGCAGCTTCTCGACATCCGCCAGACGGCGGTTGAGCTGCATCTCCAGCTGGCGCTGGTTGCCGATCACGGCAGCTGCCTGCTGGCTCAGGGCCTGGTGCTGGCGCTGGGCTTGGCCAATCGCCTGCTCGATCTGGATCTTCGGGTCTGCGTTCTCCTCGATCTTGTTATCGAAGAGGGCCATGAGGTAGTTCCAGAACTTGGTGAACGGGTTAGCCATGAGTGTTCGAGCCTTTCTGCGGCGATGTCTAAAGAATCTTTAACGCCTACATGGTAGCCGAGTGGTGCCAGCCGTGCGCGGGAGAACGCGGCGAACAGGCAGCGCTTAGACCTCGGCGGCTGCCGGCGGGGTGTGAGCCAGTTCGTCGGCCATCGCCTGCAGCGACAGGTTCGCTGCTGCCTCGAGCAGCAGATCGGACACGGTGGTATCAAGCGCCAGGCACACGGAGGCGAGCAGCTCGGAGGAGACTTCCTTCCGGCCGCGTTCGAGCTCGGAGAGGTAGCCCGGCGACACGCGCGCCTGCGTGGCCAGTTCGCGCAGGGTCACTCCCTTATCTGCACGGAAAGCGCGCAGGGACATGCCGAGCGCCTCACGCAGCAGCGGTTCACGAATGCGTGTCGACGTCGCCGGCTGCTCCACCGGAGCAGCATGTGCGGGCTGGTATTTGAGCGTTGTTGTAGTTGCCATCGTGTTATTCAACGGTTGGTCGGCAGATATTGTTCCCGTCGTGTTCCCGACAGTCTAGCGCCTGCTCACACCCTCGATTTCATAGCGCAGGGCGAACATGGCGGCGAGCACAGCGTTCTCGCGAATTTGTTGACGGTTCCCTGCCACGACCCGCTGCGGGGTCGCAGACCACGGGACGAGCGAGTACCGCACCGCGTTCGGGTAGTCGAGCGCGAGAATGCCGGCGGCTCTCGTCGCGGCGGTACGCCGCGGCCCCGATACCCCGATGTACACCTCTCCCACGGGGTGATCGTCCTGGCTGTCGGGTCCTGCGACGCCGGTCAGCGCTACGCCCCAGTTGGCACCGCACGCTGTTCTCGCGCCGCGCGCCATGTGGCGTGCCGTCGCCGAGTGGATCGGGCCGTGCAGATCCAGCACCGCCTCGGGCACACCGGCGAGTGTTTCCTTCAGGTCTGTCGCGTAGGTGACCAGGCCGCCGCGCAGCACATCGGACGCGCCCGGCACGGAGGCAACGGTGGCGGTGGCCAGCCCGGCCGTGAGAGATTCGCAAAGCGCCAGAGTTTCTTTCCGCCGACGCAGCGCGTCGATAATGTCGGCTGCGAGTGCCTCCGCGACACGAATCTGGACGCTGCGCTCGACATCGACCTGTTCGATCCGGGGGACTAGGGAGCGGGTCATGCGGAGGCCTTACCTGCTGCGTTGGCCCGCGCACCGTCGACAAGATATTGCACGCCCGTGACCACGGTGACCGCGACCGCGATGAGCATTACCGCCAGCGTCGGAATGTCCATCCAGCCAGGCAGCGGGCACAGGTACATAGCCACACCGACGGTCTGCAGGACGGTCTTGAGCTTTCCGCCTTTCGACGCTGGGACCACCTTGCCTTGCCGGAGCATCCACATCCGCCAGAACGTGATCCCCAGTTCGCGGACCAAGATGACCACGGTGATCCACACCGGCAGGTTGCTGGCGATGTTCAAGGTGACCAGCGCCGTGATCATCAGCGCCTTGTCGGCGATGGGGTCGGCGATCTTGCCGAAGTCCGTGATCAGCCCCCGTGAACGCGCGATGTCCCCGTCGAGCTTGTCGGTGATCATGAGTGCGACAAACACCCCGAACGCCCACCACCACTGCTGGGAAAGCACCAGCCACGCGAAAACTGGCGTGAACAGGATACGCAGCGAGGTCAGAATGTTGGGCAGGTTCCAGTTGGACTGTTTGGGTGCTGGTTCGGTCACAGTTCTAACCCTACATCCCTAGACTCGGGGTCCATGAAGTACTACGCAGTGACCTACACCTATGGTGAGCGCTCGCTCATCAGCGCCACCCGCCCACGCCACCGCGACTACATGACCGCCCTGAAGGACGACGGCATCGTGGTCGCGGCCGGGCCGTTCGAGGGCGACGCCCAGTCGCTTATTCTCTTCCGCGTGGCGGACCGGGCGGCTCTCGAGGAGATTCTCGCCGCGGACCCCTACACCGAGGCGGGAGCGCTCGCAGACCGGGAAATCCGCGAGTGGAACCCGGTGATCAACGCGTTCTAGCTCCGCCTGCGACGGTTACGCTTGCTGGCCGCCGCGTGAGACGTCGAGGTGGCCGGTGTCGCGCGATCCAGTGGCGGTGTGGTCGCCCTTGCCGGACGTCGCAGGGTCATCAATCCACTCGAGGTGGTTGCCGTCCGGGTCGACCTTGCGGCGGTTGCCGTGGTCGTCGTAATCGATGTGGAACTGCGGGCCGTTCGGGTCCTTTTCGCCGTTCTTGACCATCTGGCGTTCTTTGATCAGAGAAGCGATGGCGGTAATGGCCAGCACGCCGACAATCACAACGAGCGAGGTGACCGTGCCAATCTCAGGCACTGCAAAGCCTTCGCCGCCGTTGATGAACGGCAGGTTGTTCTCATGCAGGGCGTGGAGCAGCAGCTTGACACCGATGAACCCGAGCACCACAGCGAGGCCGTACGGCAGGTACACCAGCTTGTCCAGCAGGCCGTTGAGCAGGAAGTACAGCTGGCGCAGGCCGAGCAGCGCGAAAGCGTTTGCGGTGAAGACGAGGAACGGTTCGGTGGTGATACCGAAGATGGCTGGGATGGAATCGAAGGCGAACATCACGTCGATGAAGCCGATCGCCAGCAGGGCCACGAACAGCGGGGTGACGGCGTTCTTACCTGCCTCGGTGACAGACATGAGCTTGTCGCCGTGGTAGGACTGCGTCACCGGAATAGCCTTGCGCAGCGTCTTGACCACCAGCATGTCGTTCGGGTCGGTCTCCGGTTGATCGGTGGCCTCGTCGTACACCAGCTTGATCGCCGTGTAGAGCAGGAACGCGGCGAAGATGTAGAACACCCACGACCACGCCGAGATGATCACAGCGCCCAGCAGAATGAAGATCAGGCGGAACACGAGCGCCATGACGATTCCGATGAGCAGCACCTTCTGCTGGTACGCGCGTGGAATCTTGAAGGCGCCCATGATCAGCGCGAAGACGAAGAGGTTATCCACCGACAGCGACAGCTCGGTGATGTAACCGGTGAAGAATTGCACGCCGTGCTCCGCGTCCCACTGCCACCAGACAATGCCGCCGAAGATCGCCGCCATGGTCATGTAGAACGCAGCCCAACCACCCGATTCCTTCATGGAGGGCTCGTGCGGGGTGCGGACGTGGGAGACGAAGTCAAAGATGAAGAAGCCGAGGATGACTGCCGACGTGACAAGCCAGATCCACAAAGGGACGTGCATGATGTGACCTCCGGTCAAAACGGGTACGGACCGGAGGTCTCCCCCACCTGCGCGTTGCGACGGCGGGCCGCCTGGACCGGGCAACGCGCGACCATACGGCCGCCCGTCGAACCGTGTTGACGATCCGAGGCGCTTTCGGGGTACTCCCCTCCAACAGGAAGCAACCCTACTTGATCGTCGCGGCCGCCACACGCCCTGGCCCGCTGCACTGTGGTTTAAACAGCGAACGGATCATCCTCGGGGTCAAGATTAAGTCGCAGCTCAATCGAGCCCGCAACCTCAGCGATGGCATCAAAGCCGAAACGATGCGCGATGAAGGCGGCCGCCATATCGATTCCGGCAGTGACTCCCGACGATGTCCACCGATCACGGTCATGAACCCACCGTGCGGAGCGACGCCATTCGATAGCGCTGCCGAACGTGGTCGCCCAGGCGAACGCATTCTTATTGCTCGTTGCAGCGTATCCTTCGAGTAGCCCGGCGGCCGCCAATAGTCCCGAACCGGTGCATACCGACATCAAGATCTGCGAATCGGCGGCCAAAGACTTCAAGTCGGTCAGAAAACTCTCGTCTTTCACGAGCTGGCGGGTACCCAGACCCCCGGGGACGAAGAGGACGTCTCCAGATTTCGCACTGAGTTCCCCGTCTACACCTAGGCGAACCCCTTGGGAGGTTGTAACAGACGCGCCGTCCGCCGACAGCATCTCCACTTCGATGTCGTCGACCTTGGAAAAAACCTCGACAGGTCCGGCGACATCTAGTAGCTCGACATCGTCGAACAGAACGACCGACACCCGCAGACGGGAGCCATCGACTCCCATTTAGAATGCTCCACCGGTCGGATTGTAGGCGGCCTTCACGGTCTGGGGATCGGTGTCGGCGCCGTCGTTCGAAACGGAGTCAGCATCGGAGGAGCTCTCCTCCTGCAGTGCTTGCTCCTCGAGCACCTCCTTGGGCGCGTCTGCTGGATCCGCACCCTTGATCATCCACAAGATGGTGTCCAGCTCTTCCGGCTTGACCAGCACCTCGCGGGCCTTTGAACCCTCGGACGGGCCGACGACGCCGCGGCTTTCCATCAGGTCCATCAAGCGGCCGGCTTTGGCAAAGCCGATGCGCAGTTTGCGCTGCAGCATGGACGTGGAGCCGAGCTGGGAGGTGACCACAAGCTCGACGGCCTCGAGGAGGTCGTCCATGTCCTTGCCGATCTCCTCGTCAATGTCCTTCTTCTCGGCGGCCTTCTCCTCGGTGACACCCTCGGTGTAGTGCGGCTCGCCTTGCTCCTTGACGGCATCGACGACGGCCTGGATTTCCTCGTCGGACACGAACGCACCCTGCAGACGCTGCGGTTTGCCAGCGCCCTGCGGGATGAACAGGCCGTCACCCATACCAATGAGCTTCTCGGCGCCGCCCTGATCCAGGATGACGCGGGAGTCCGTCAGAGAAGACGTGGCAAAGGCGAGGCGCGACGGCACGTTCGTCTTGATCAGGCCGGTGACAACGTCGACAGACGGACGCTGCGTGGCCAGCACCAGGTGGATGCCCGCCGCGCGCGCCTTCTGGGTGATGCGGACAATGGAATCCTCGATCTCCTTCGGCGCGGTCATCATCAAGTCGGCCAGCTCGTCGACAACGCAGACAATGAGCGGGTACGGACGCATTTCACGCTCGGACCCCGGAGGCGCCTGTAGCTCGCCGGAGCGGACCTTCTTGTTGAAGTCCTTGATGTGGCGCACGCGCGCGGACTTCATGTCCATGTAGCGCTGCTCCATCTCCTCCACGAGCCACTGCAGCGCGGCGGCTGCCTTCTTCGGCTGCGTGATGATCGGGGTGATCAGGTGCGGGATGCCCTCGTACGGGGTGAGCTCGACCATCTTCGGGTCAACGAGGATCAGGCGCACCTCTTCCGGCGTCGCGCGCGTCAGCAGTGACACCAGCATCGAGTTCACAAACGCCGACTTACCGGAACCGGTTGAGCCAGCCACCAACAGGTGCGGCATCTTCTGCACAGAGGCGGAGACGAAATCGCCCTCGATGTTCTTTCCCAGGCCGATGAGCATCGGGTCATGGTCGCCGCGCACATTCGGCGCTTCGAGCACGTCGCGCAAGCGGACCATCTCGCGGTCGGCGTTCGGGACCTCAATACCCACGGCGGACTTGCCGGGGATCGGGGTGAGCAAACGGACGTTGTCCGTTGCCACAGCGTACGCCAGGTTGGACTGCAAGTTGGTGATCTTGGAGACCTTCACACCGGGGCCGAGCTCGACCTCATACCGCGTGACTGTCGGTCCACGCGAGAACCCGGTCACGCGCGCGTCGACATTGAACTCCTCGAACACGTCGGTGATCGCCTCGATCATCCGGTCATTAGCCTCGGTGCGTGCCTTCGGCGCTTGGCCTGCCACGAGCAAGCTTGTCGACGGCACCGTGTAATCCGTCTGCGACCACGTCTCCGGCTCACGCGCCTGAGGTTGGTCAACAGTGTCACCCTTGCCGGTCTGTCCGGACTGCGCCTTTTCTTTCTCCGAGTTCGGAGTAGATGCGGGCACAGCCGACGCATCAATGCCGGAGCGGGCGATGATCGCCTGACGCATTTGCTCGCGCGACTGCGCGACAGGGTCTGCAGAGTCAGCAGCGTCAGCGGTGTCCGTTGCGTGGGTGTCGGCACCGTCAATGTCAGTGCCCTCGATGTCGTCGTCCACGGTGGTCGGTGCGACAGCGACCTTCTTGCGGGTCGAACGCTTCTTCCGCGGTGGTTCTGCCTGCGGGTCCAGTACTTGGGTGCGGTTAGCGCCGGCGCCACGGTCGACCTGGTCGTAGTCGTCGTAGTCGTCGTCGAAGTTGCTGTCGGTGGGGACGTCGAAAAGCGTGGGCTCTACGCGAGCGCTGGACGCGCGCGGGCGGCGTGAGCGACCCTCGGCGATGTTTTCGAGGTCGTCTTCGACATGGCCGTACATGTCATCCTCGGCGAGGTCGTCCTCCGGGTCGGGCGTGCGCGCATTGTCAGCGATGCTGCGGAACAGTGCGCGGATGTAGTCGAAGGATTCACGCACCGTAATGCCCGTAGCCAACAGCGCGGCGTAGACGATGACGAGAATCAACAGCGGCACAGCGACGTACGGGCTGAAGCCTGCGCTGAGCGGGCCACCGACGAAAGCGCCCATCGCACCGCCGGCGACGCGTCGACCTTCCCATGTTTCGGGCGTTCCAGCAAAGATATGGATCAGACCGAGCATGCAGATGCCGATGATGGTCAGACCCAGACCACTGTGCGCGCGCCCGGACGCGTTCGACCCCAGGCGGAGCATGATCGCGATGGCAACGCAGACGAGGATCACGGGCAGCACGAGAGCGCCGGCACCAATGACCCAGTGGGTCCCGTTCGCAATGGCCGCCCCGACCGGGCCGGCAATGTCCATCCACACCGAAGCGCCAAGGATCGCCGCTAGGCCGATGAGTACAAGGCCGATCGCGTCAACGCGTCGGCCGTTGAGCCCCACAGCGTCGTCGGCATAATCAGCGTCAGCAGAACGGGAATCAGCTGCCGGTTCCGTTGCGGGAGAAGTGTCGCGCGTCGTCCGCTTGCGCCGTGTCGACTTCGGGGTGGTCTCGTCGGCGTATGCCTCTTCAGGGGTCAAGGCGCGGGATCCGCGGCCGGTGGTGGGTTGATCGTCGTCAAGCAAGTTCTCGTCGCGGCGCTTACGGCCGCGCCCACCGCTGGCTCCCCCACCAACGGCCCGGAATGAGCTGGTGGCCCCGCGAGCAGCGTTGCCCAGCCCGCGCCCGACGGCGCCGACAGCAGAGCCGACACGCTCGTTGGCGGTGTCGGCTGCACGTGTGGAGCCGGTGGAATCGGACGTAGAGCGGCCGCGGTACGGGCGAGTTCCGCCGGTGTCTCGCGCGCCGCCGCGGCGCTGGGTACTGGTGACAGACATGGACACCATGTTAATGGCCAGCACACCTCAAGTCACATACGCCACACCGGTTACAGCGGTTCAATGGTTGAGAATGAGCGTCAAGCCTAAAGACTAGAACTGGCGCCTGACTTCCTGGATGTCCGCCTCGTTGCCCTCGATTTCGACCTGGACGGCGTCGCGGCCGGTGACCCAGAGCAGCAACTCACCCGGCTCGCCTTTCACGCGCACGACGCGGTCGCCTTGCTCAGCGACACCGCGCTTGCCGCCGAGCGTGACGGGCGGGTGGTTCGGCGGGGTGAGCACCACCGGCACGTCGGAGGATGTCAGAGCCATCTTCCCCATCATCTTGGCTGCGCCCATCAACTTCGTCTCGACCGCGCGAGAGAACTCACGCGGTTCTACGGTGCCGGAACCGCGGCGCACGTCCTCATGGTGGATGAAGTTCTCAGAGACGTTCATGAAACTGTCCAGAGGCTTGATGTGCAGCGGTGGTCCCGCCGCCCACTCGTTGACCAAGTGCTCATACGACTCTTGCTGCTTGGCTTTCTCCTGTGCAGATCGAGTCAGGTCCTTGAGGGCCGATACGACGTACCCACCCGCGAGGTGCGTGCGGTGCTCGCGGATGAACAGGTGGGCTGCTAGGTCATAGGTAGTCCAGCCCTCGCACAAAGTCGGGGCGTCGGGGCCGAGCTCGAGCATGAGTTCGGCGAGCTTCTCGCGTTCTTTTTGCTGAAACGACATGCGCCCCAGCCTAGCGCGGCTGGGGCAGGCGAGTCTGTGCGCATTTAGCGCCCAGATGACAAGGAAAAACCCTGCCGTTACTACGGCAGGGCGCGTCGATAAGCAATGCTCGTCTACAGCGACTCGCGGGACTCCGCGATCTCCTCGGGCGACGCCGGGGTGATGTCGTCGGTGTTCATCGGCACCACGGTCGGCAAAATGACCGGCTCGCGCTTGTACTTCTGCTCGATGGTGCGGGAAATGCGCCGGCGCAGCTGCTGCACCATGCGGTACGGGTCATTCTCACCCTCCGCAGCCAGGTCAGACATGGTGGTCTCCACCAGCTCCTGGATGACCGGGACGACACCACGATCATCGTCGATGAGACCCGTGGTGGACACCTTCGGCTTCTCGATCAGGCTGCCGGTGCGGTCGTCGATCAGGCAGGTAATGGAGATGACACCGCCGGATGCCAGCGAAGTGCGGTCTGCCAGAACATCCGGGTCGACATCGCCCATCGTGGTGCCATCGACGTAGAGGTGACCAACCTGGTACTGGCCAGCGACCGTGATCTTTCCGTCGACCATGTCCACGACCACACCGTTCTGCGCCAGAACAGTGTTCTCTGGCTTCACGCCAGTCGCAATTGCCAGCTCCTTGTTGGCACGCAGGTGACGCCACTCGCCGTGGACCGGCATGGCGTTACGCGGGCGGGCGATGTTGTAGAGGAACAGCAGCTCACCGGCATAGCCGTGACCGGACGCGTGAACGTGGGCGTCCTCGTTGGTCACCACCGTCGCACCGATCTGGGCGAGGTTGTTGATCACGGCGAAAACCGCTTCCTCGTTGCCCGGAATGAGCGAGGAGGACAGGATGATCAGGTCGCCGTCACGCACCGTGATCTGGCGGTGTTCGCGGCGCGACATGCGCGACAGCGCCGCCATCGGCTCACCCTGCGTACCGGTGGTGATGAGCATGACGCGGTGCGGGGCCATCTTCGCGGCCTCTTCGATCGGGATGATCGTGCCGCGCGGAGCCTTGAGCATGCTCATCTTCTCCGCGATCTCCATGTTGCGGATCATGGAGCGGCCGTTGAACGCGACTTTGCGGCCCGACGCCACCGCAGCGTTGATCGCCATTTGCACGCGGGACACGTTCGAGGCGAAGGATGCGAGGACGACGCGCTGCTTCGCACCCTGGACTAGGCGGATCAGTGTCTCCTCGATGCCAGCCTCCGAACTGGAGATGCCCGGAATGGTGGCGTTCGTGGAGTCGCAGAGGAACAGGTCGATGCCCTCGTCGCCGTAGCGGGCCAGCGCGGGCAGGTCCGTCGGCTTGTTGTCGTACGGGGTCATGTCCAGCTTGATGTCACCGGTCATGCATACGGTGCCGGCACCGGTCTTGATCACCACGCCGAGGCAGTCCGGAATCGAGTGGCCCACGCGCCAGAAGCGCAGGTTGAACGGGCCTGCTGTGATCTCCGACTTCTCGTTGACCTCGTGCAGCTTCGGCTTCTGGCGGTGTTCGCGGGTCTTGGCCGCGATGAGCGCGTTGGTGAAGCGCGCGGAGTAAATCGGGATGTCCGGGCGCAGCTTGAGCAGCCACGGAATCGCACCGATGTGGTCCTCGTGCCCGTGCGTGACCACGAGCGCGTCAACCTTATCCAGCTTGTTCTCGATCGGACCGAAGTCCGGCAGGATGAGATCCACACCCGGCTCGTCCGAAGACGGGAAGAGCACACCACAATCCACAATGAGCAGGCGGCCGTTGTACTCGAACACGGTCATGTTGCGGCCGATCTCAGAGATGCCGCCGAGCGCGTAAATACGCAGCGCACCGTTTGCCGGCTTCTGCGGGGCGGGCAGACGCTTCGTCAGGTCCGCACCCTGCATCGACTTCATTGGGTTACGGCGGTTGTCACCGCGGCCTCCCCCACGGCCGCCACGTCCGCGTCCACGGCCACGGTTGTTGCCACCGCCGCCATTTCCGCCGTTGCCACCGTTTCCGCCGCGGTTGTTGCCAGAGCGGTTACCGCCGTTGTTCGAACCGCCACCGTTGCCGCCGTTGTCGTTCTTGCCGTTGCCGCCGCCGTTATTGTTGGAGCCCTGGTTATCCCGGCCCCCACGGTCGTTGCCGGCATCGGCATTGTTGTCGGCGGGCGGGGTGTCCGGGGTCTGGAACACCGGTTGCTGGTCGCCAGCCTCTGGCGGGCCCGCCTTGCGGGACACCTTGCGGGAGCGGTTACGGGATTCATTCATACTTAAAGGACTCCAGCCTTTTCCATGTCACGTCGCAGCGCCTCCAGCTGCTTCTCGTCGGGTGCGACGATGGGCAGACGGGGGTCTCCGACCTCGATGCCCTGCAAGCGCAGGGCTGCCTTTGCAAATGTCACTCCACCAAGCACGGCCTGCTGTCCAGCAAGCACGCACATGGTGTTGGCGTTGATTTCCCGAGCTCGGGCGAGGTCGCCTTCCTCGAAGCTTGTCACCATTTCTCTCATCAACCCTGGTGCGGCGTGCGCAATCACGGAGATCACACCTATCGCGCCGAGGGAGAACCACGGCAGGTTGAGAACGTCGTCGCCAGAGTACCAGTCCAGCCCCGTGTCATTGATAATCGCGGTGGCCTCCGGCATGTCGCCCTTCGCATCCTTCACGGCTTTGACGGTAGGCAGTTCCGCCAACGCGCGGATGGTGTCGCCGGCGATGGGGATCGCGGAGCGGCCGGGAATGTCGTAGAGGCAGATCGGTAGTTCCGTCGCCTCCGCCACAGCGCTGAAGTGAGCGAGAAGTCCCGCTTGGGACGGCTTGGAGTAGTACGGGGTGACAACCAGCAGGGAGTCTGCCCCGGCATCGCGGGAGGCCCGCGACAGCTCGATCGAGGAGCGGGTGTCGTTCGTGCCCGAGCCGGCCATGATCTTGACGCGGTCGCCGAGCTCCTCGCGCACCGCTGTGATCAACTGGAGCTTCTCATCGGCGGACGTGGTCGGCGATTCTCCGGTCGTGCCACCCAAGATCAGCAGGTCGACCCCGTTGTCTACGAGGTGGGCCGCCAACCTCCGGCCTGCCTCGAGATCCAGGTCACCCTTGCTGTCGAACGGGGTGGCCATGGCGACACCGACGGTTCCTAATTCATTCTTAGTAATGCCCATAGCTCAACAGGTTACTATCCGGCGTACGGGCTGGTGGCCATGACGGAACCGTCGGCAAGCGTGCTGATGAGGAAGTCGTCGAAAAGCGCTGGTGCTTGCTTTTTAAGAATCTCTAAGCACGCGATGGCGAGCGCGCGGATTTCCACGTCAGCGTGTTCACTGGCGCGCGCCGCAATGAAGCCGCGCCAGGCGCGGTAGTTGCCGGTGACAACGAAGCGCGTCTCAGTGGCGTTCGGCAGGATCGCGCGCGCGGCCTGGCGGGCCTTCTTCTTGCGCAGCAGCGCGTTCGGCTCGTCCTCAGTGTTCTCCTCGAGCGCGCCCAAAAGCTCCTCGTAGACGAAGCGCGATTCATCAACAGCGGCGAGGAAGATGCGTTTGAGGCCCGCGTCGTCCGCGATCGCATCCGGGATGACCACATCTGCTTCAGCGGCAGGCACAAAGCGCTGGCTCAACTGCGAAAACGACAGGTGGCGGTGGCGCAGCAACTCGTTGCCTGCAGAACGCGAAAGCCCGCGGATGTACAGCGTCGCGGTGGCGTGCTCGAGCAACGCGTCGTGCCCGACTTCGAGGATGTGTCGCAGGTACGCGTCGTTGGCAGCGGTATGCGGGTTGGGCTTGTCGAAGGTCTCATAACACGCCCGGCCCGCGAACTCCACGAGCGCTTCCGCGTCCGTGGCCTGCCCATCCTGCTCCCACGCGACATCCGCTGGCGCCGCAAACGATGTTGCGGCGATCAGTTGGACGTCGAGATTCCTGCTTTGCGTCATTACAGCCCCAGGTAGGAGTCCAGGCCGATCGTCAGTCCCGCATGCTTATCGACGTTCCGAACACCCGTCAGCACACCCGGCACGAACGAGTCACGCCCATAGGAATCCTGGCGGATGGTCAGGGACTGGTCGGTGGTGCCGAAGATGATTTCCTCGTGGGCGACCATGCCCTGCATGCGCACGGCGTGCACGTGGACACCGTCGACATCGGCACCGCGCGAACCGTCGAGAGCCTGCTCTGTCGCATCAGGCATGGCACCCATGCCGGCGTCCTTGCGGGCCTGCGCAATGCCCTGGGCGGTCTTCACCGCCGTGCCCGACGGAGCGTCAAGCTTGTTCGGGTGGTGGTACTCCACGACCTCTGCAGAGTCGAAGAACGGGGCTGCCTGGCGGGCGAACGCCATGGCCAGCACAGCGGAGATAGCGAAGTTCGGCGCGATGAGTACACCGACGCCCTCGTTGGCCTCGAGCCAGGAACGCACCTGGCCGTAACGCTCCTCGTCGAAACCAGTCGTGCCCACCACGGCGTGAATGCCGTTATTGATGCAGAACTCCAGGTTGTCCATGACCACGCCCGGGGTGGTGAAGTCCACCACGACCTCAGCACCGTTGTCGGTGAGCAGATCCAAAGAATCGCCTGCGCCAACCTCTGCGACCAGTTCCAAGTCCTCAGCGGCGTTCACACCCGCCACGACTGCCGAGCCCACGCGGCCCTTCGCTCCGAGAACTCCCACCTTGATAGTCATGCGTTGCCCTTTCTGTCGTACTTTGCTTCGTCTGTTTTCTCTGGACCACCTTAGCGCGGCATCGCTGGCCGCCGTTCGCCACCGTTGCGTGCTGTCCCCGGCCCGTCGCAACCGCTCCGGAGTCCGCACCCAGCTAGGCTGTCACATATGAAACACACACCACAGAAGAAGACACATGCCTCAGCGGCTGTCGCTGTCCTCGCGGCGGCTGGTCTTGCTCTTTCTGCCTGCGACACCGGCGACACCGTCCCAGAACCCCAGATGAGCACCTCCACAAACCCTGATGCCGACGCTGCCGATAAGGACGCGGAAAACTCTGCGACGAAGCCGACAGGAACGGAAGATGGCCAGCAGAACACACTGGGGGCCGCAGACATGCAACCCGGCGCTGACGGCGACTTCAGCACTGAACCCACAGAGCAGTTCGACGGCGACCCCGCGGAACTGCGCACGACCGATATCCGCGTGGGTAGCCACGAGAATTACGACCGCCTTGTCTTCGAGTTCGAAGGAACCGGTCAACCGAGGTTCCACGCTGGATACACGGATGATCCGCGCCAGCATACGTCGGGCAATCCGGTCGAGGTGCCCGGCGATGCGCACTTCGAATTGCTCATCCACGGCACCTCGCTGGATATGACCCCGGACCACAAGTACGCGGGCAAGACCAACCTGGGTTTGGCTAGCGGTGCGGTCGTAGATGTCGTGAACCAAGGCACGTTCGAGGGCGCATCCCAGTACTTCGTGGGCCTGAAGGACACCCGCCCGTACAAGGTGAGCATCCTGGAGAACCCAACGCGCCTAGTCGTCGACTTCGAGAAATAGAAAAACGCCCCGTGGGGCGCTTCTCCGCGATTCCCTCCGACCCGGTTATCAGCCGGATCGGAGGGACTTTGTTTTCGGCTTAGTTCTCGTCTTCGTCCTCAGAGACCGGGACCAACGAGATCTTGCCGCGGTTGTCGATGTCCGCGATCTCCACCTCGATCTTGTCGCCGACGTTGACCACATCCTCGACGTTCTCAATGCGCTTATCGCCGCCGAGCTTGGAGATGTGCACCAAGCCGTCGCGGCCCGGGGTGAGCGAGACGAACGCGCCGAACGCGACCGTCTTGACCACGGTGCCCAAGTAACGCTCCCCCACCTTCGGCTGCTGCGGGTTGGCAATCGAGTTGATCTGTTCGATCGCAGCGTCAGCAGCCTCACCGGTAGCGGCGGACACGTAGATCGTGCCGTCATCCTCGATGGAGACGTCAGCGCCGGTGTCCTCGGTGATCTGGTTGATGGTCTTGCCCTTCGGGCCGATGACCTCACCGATCTTGGAAACGGGGACGCGCACCGTGGTGATCTTCGGGGCGAGCGCGCTCATCTCATCCGGGCCTTCGATGACCTCAGCCATGGTGTCCAGGATGGTCTCGCGGGCTTCCTTGGCCTGATCCAGAGCGCTGGCCAAAACATCGGACGGGATACCGTCGAGCTTGGTGTCCAGCTGCAAAGCAGTGATGAACTCGGACGTACCAGCGACCTTAAAGTCCATGTCGCCGAACGCGTCCTCAGCACCGAGGATGTCGGTCAGTGCCACGTACTTGGTCTCACCGTCGACCTCACCAGAAACAAGGCCCATGGCGATGCCGGCCACCGGAGCAGCCAGCGGCACACCAGCGTTGTACAGCGACAGCGTGGAGGCACAAACAGAACCCATGGAGGTCGATCCGTTTGAGCCGAGAGCCTCCGACACTTGGCGGATCGTGTACGGGAAGTCCTCCTTCGAAGGAATGACCGGAATCAGGGCGCGCTCGGCGAGAGCACCGTGGCCGATCTCGCGGCGCTTCGGAGAGCCAACCCGGCCAGTCTCACCGGTGGAGTACGGCGGGAAGTTGTAGTGGTGGATGTAGTGCTTGGATGTCTCCGGGTGGAGGGAGTCCAGCTGCTGCTCCATCTTCAGCATGTCCAGGGTGGTCACACCGAGGATCTGGGTCTCGCCGCGCTCGAACAGGGAGGAGCCGTGCGCACGCGGGATGAGCTCGACCTCGACCTCGAGGTCGCGGATGTCGGTGACACCGCGGCCGTCAATACGGAAGCCCTCGGAAAGGATCTTGTCGCGGACGATCTGCTTCATCACCGCGTTGTATGCGGCGCGAATTTCCTTGCTTGCATCCTCGCCAGCGAAAGTCTCGAGCAGATCCGCCTCGATCTCTTCCATGTACTCGTTGGTCGCGTCATCGCGCTCGTGCTTGCCCGGGATGGTCAAGAGCTTCGACAGCTTCTTGGACGCCTTCTTCTCCACAGCGTCGAAGACCTCGTCGGAGTACGGCGGGAACAGCGGGAAGTCCTGGGTTTCCTTCGCAGACTTGTCTGCCAAAGCGTTCTGCGCCTCGCACAGAGTCTGGATGAAGGGCTTAGCAGCCTCCAGGCCCTCGGCGACGGTGCGCTCGGTGGGGGCGGGAGCGCCACCGTCGATAAGCTTCACGGCGTTAGCGCCCGCACCTGCCTCGACCATCATGATCGCGACATCCTGGACCTTCTTCCGGCCCTTCTTCTTTTCCACAATGCGGCCGGCAACGACCATCTCGAACACAGCGGCTTCGTGCTGCTCGTGGTTCGGGAACGCGACCCACTGGCCCTCCGGGTGCTGGTCATCGGCGATGAGCGCCATGCGCACACCACCGACAGCGCCCGAGACCGGCAGGCCGGACAGCTGCGTGGCGGCGGATGCACCGTTGATGGCAACGACGTCGTAGTACTCCTCCGGGTTCCAGCTCATGACCGTGACCACAACCTGCACCTCGTTGCGCAGGCCCTTCACAAACGTCGGGCGCAGTGGGCGGTCGATCAGGCGGCAGGCCAGAATAGCCTCGGTGGAGGGACGGCCCTCGCGGCGGAAGAAGGAGCCCGGGATCTTGCCCGCGGCGTACATGCGCTCTTCCACGTCGACGGTCAGCGGGAAGAAGTCAAAACCCTCGCGCGGCTGATTAGATGCGGTCACAGTGGACAGCAGCATCGTGTCATCGTCGAGGTAGGTCGTCACCGACCCGCCAGCCTGGCGTGCCAGCTGGCCCGTCTCAAAACGGATGGTGCGCTCACCGAAGTCACCGTTGTCCAGAACAGCGACGGATTCGGTGATCCCGAACTCCTCGTCGACATTGACCTCAACAGCGTTGTCCGGGGTGTGCTTGTTCTTGCTCAAAAGATCCCTTTCTGGGGGGTTGATTCGGCGATCATCGGTGCCGCCGCATGTTTGACTTGCAACACCCCGGCATACTACCAGGTGGGCATGAAAAATGCCCAGTTCAGACGAACTGGGCACGAGGCGCTGTGCACTTCAGCGCGTGGGCTTAGCGGCGCAGCCCCAGGCGAGCGATGAGGTCACGGTAACGCTCAACGTTGTTCTCGCGCAGGTACTTCAGCAGACCGCGGCGGCGACCGACGAGCAGCAGCAGGCCACGACGGGAGTGGTGGTCGTGCTTGTGGGTCTTCAGGTGCTCGGTCAGGTTGTTGATGCGCTCGGTCAGCAGTGCGACCTGAGCCTCCGGGGAGCCGGTGTCGGTCTCGTGGACGCCGTACTCCTTGAGGATTTCAGTCTTCTTCTCAGTGGAAAGAGCCATGAGTGTTTCTCCTTGTTTGTTTCAGTCCGCAATCATCGGATCTAGCCGTGGGAAGGACTGCTGCGGACCACAGTCGTTGGTTTCACGGCCGAATGAGCATGTTAACGCACGTGCCGCGCGAGATCCTAATCGCCACTGCGCGAGGAGTTCGCGGCAAGCGCGGTAATGCGCCGCATGAACTCATCCAAGAAGCGCTGCTTATCGACGCCAACAGCAACCCGCGCCGTCTTCTCCTCGTCATTCAGCCGGGTCTCGTCGCCGATTGTGCGGCCGCGGGTCTCCCCTTCTGTGTCGACCTTGAGGTTGATGTCGATGGTGGTCACCAGCGACGGGTCAATCGCCACACCGACAGCCAGCGGGTCGTGCAGGCCGCAGCCACCCAGGTGCGGGGCCGTGGTGTCGTAGGCCTTGATGTAGTAGTTCGTGGCAGCGGCTAAGAAGTCTCCGCCCGGGGTGCCCAGTGCTTCCCACTTCGCGGTCTCTTCGTAGGTGAGCAACGTCTGCAGGGTGACGTCCAGGCCGATCATGGTGACGTCCTTCGCCCGGCGGAAGAGCAAATCAGTAGCTTCGGGGTCCTGGTTGACGTTCGCCTCGGCCCACGGTGCCACGTTGCCGGGGACGGTCAGCGCACCGCCCATCATGACAATGTGGGCTTTCTCAGCGAAGGTCTCACTCGCCTCAATCGCTGCGGCAATCGTCGTCGACGGGCCTGTCGGGACAATGACCAGGTCGTCTCCGTACTGTTCCACCGACTCCACGAGGAAGTCCACCGCGGACTTTTCCTCCACCGAGCGAGTCGGCTCCGGCAGCTGAGCCTCGCCCACGCCGTTGACTCCGTGGATGAACTCGGAGATCTCCAGCACCTCAAAGGAGTCCTTCACACGCGCGTGGTCCGGTCCCGCAAAGACCGGCACGCCGGTGCGGCCGAACAATTCGAGGATGGCAAGGGAGTTGCGCACACCGGTGTCCACCAGCACGTTGCCATAAGTGCCGGTCACACCGATGAGGTCGACTTCCTCGGAACCGAGGGCGTACGCCAAGGCGAGCGCGTCGTCGATGCCGGTGTCCAGATCCAGAATCATCTTTTTGCTCATGGGACACCACACTAGCCGTTAGGCGCAGGCGAGCTAGGAAAGAATGTCGCGGACCCGTGCGACATCGCGGGCCATGTTCTCCAGTAGTTCGTCGACAGAGTCGAACTTGACCATGTCGCGCACCTTGGCAATGAACTCCACGCGGGCGAGACGGTCATAAAGGTCGGCATCGCGGTCGAGGACGAACGATTCGACGCTGCGGCGATCGTCGCCGAAGGTCGGGTTAGTGCCCACCGAAATCGCAGCCGCATAGCGGATTCCAGGTTCCATGTCCCCGTCGAGAGGTGAGGAGTCGAGGACAGTGAACCAGCCGGCGTAGACCCCGTCACCAGGCACAGCACCGGTATCGGCGACGTACTGGTTCGCTGTCGGGTAGCCCAGTTCGCGCCCGCCGCGGCCGGCACCGCGCTCCACCGGGGCGGTGATGGAGAATTCCCTCCCCAGGAATTCGGCTGCCCCGGCGACGTCACCGTCGCGCAAGGCGGAGCGGATGGAGGTGGAGCAGATGCGGGCGGATCCGTCGAAAAGCAAGGAAACGACATCGACGTCGACGCGGTACTTTTCACCGAGCGCCAGCATGGTCTGCGCGGTACCGGAGGCGCCTGCGCCGAATGTGAAATTCTCGCCGACGACAACGCGGGAGGCGTGCAGCTTATTGACGATCACCGACTCGAAGTACTCCTCCGGGCTCTCTCCTGCGAGCTCCCGGGTGAAGTCGATGACGAGCATGTAGTCCACTCCGAGGTCCGCGATGAGACGAGCGCGCTCGGCGAGCGGAAGCAATACAGGCGGTGTCTGGTCGGGCGCGAACACGGCGACGGGGTGCGGGTCGAACGTCATGACCACGCTGGGCACTCCGGCCGCTTGGGCGTGCTCGACCGCCCGGTTGATCAGCATCTGGTGGCCGCGGTGCACACCGTCGAACACGCCGATGGTGACTACCGGGTCCTTAAGATCAGCGGGAATGTCCTCGAGCCCAGACAAAATATCCACCCGCGCCAGAGTAGTGCATAGGGTTGGATCCATGAACTCTGATGCGCAGACCGCCAACCACACCGATCCGCTGGCGAATTCCGGCATTGTCGTCGTGGATAAACCGGCAGGAATGACCAGCCACGATGTGGTCGCGCAGCTACGCAGGTTCTTCGGAACGCGCAAGGTGGGACATGCGGGAACGCTCGACCCGATGGCCACTGGTGTGCTGGTCGCGGGCATTGAGCGCGGCACGAAGCTGCTTGCGCACCTGGTGGCCGATGACAAGGTCTATGCGACCACGATCCGCCTCGGTGCGTCCACCACGACCGACGATGCCGAGGGCGACGTCCTCGCTGAGACCGACGCGTCCACGCTCACCGACGAACAGATCATGGAACAGGTCACTGCACTCACCGGGGAGATCATGCAGGTGCCGTCGAAAGTCTCCGCCATCAAAATCGACGGCAAGCGCGCCCACGAGCTCGTCCGCGAAGGCAAAGAGGTGAACATCCCGGCGCGGCCGGTGACAGTGTTCTCTTTCGACGTCGCCGGCATCCGCCGCGAGGGTTCCTTCGTCGACGTGGATGCACGGGTGCACTGCTCTTCGGGAACGTATATCCGCTCGCTCGCCCGGGACATGGGCGAGACGCTCGGAGTGGGTGGGCACCTGACGGCGCTGCGCCGTGAAGCAGTCGGCCCTTTCACGTTGGAGCACGCGCGCACGCTCGAGCGGCTCGAGGACTCCCCCGCGTTGTCGCTCTCGCTCGATGAAGCACTCACCGCTGCGTGGCCTGTCCTGAACGTCACCGCTGACGAATTCGCTGCGCTGGCCATGGGCAAGTGGCTCGAGCCGCGCGGGCTCGACGGCGTTCACGCCGCTGTGGGACCGGATGGCCGCGCCGTGGCGCTTGTCCGCGAAAAGGGCAAGCGCTTATCGACGCTCTTTGTCGCCCGTCCCTCGACGCTGTAACGCCGGCACGAACGTCGAGGCGTAGACGTACCCTCCGCGCACGACCCACCGGCCGCGGATATACGGGACCGGAGTGGGCCGCACCAGGAGGTACGCGATGAAGGTGCCGTCGGAGCGGATTTCGATCTCGGCATCTTCGAAACCGAGCCACTGCCGCGCCATGGGGAACCACGCCTTATAGGTCGCTTCCTTCGCGCAGAACAACAGGCGGTCTGCCCACGCAATGCCCGCAGACTTTTGCTTATCCACCCAGTGGCGTTCGGTTGAGCGTGCGATCTGGTCGAGCACGCCTTCGGGCAACGGCTCGGCGGGCTCAGCGTCAATGCCGACGGAGAGCAACTCGCTCGACGGGGCGGCGACGGCAACGCGCAAACCTTCCGTGTGGGTAAGGGAGCCTGTGTAACCGTCTGGCCACAGCGGCATTCCCTTCTCACCCTTCAGGATCGAGCCCGCCGATTCCAACCCGAG
Organism: Corynebacterium sp. CCUG 65737; assembly: GCF_024454115.1. NCBI lineage: Bacteria > Bacillati > Actinomycetota > Actinomycetes > Mycobacteriales > Corynebacteriaceae > Corynebacterium > Corynebacterium sp. CCUG 65737. The sequence continues at coordinate 161,646 of NZ_JAGPZB010000002.1, read as the reverse complement.
CTCCTGCAGCGCGCGGTGAGCGCACCAGCGGGCATCGCCGAACTCACTCTTCCGAATGTCGACGGCCCGGCTGACCACCACCCTCTCCTCTGGATGCAGGTCGTTGTAGTTGGTCAGGTCGGTGGTCTCTGCGGTGTCGTCGATCCGCATGTACACCACCCGCGCCGGGTCAGGGAACAGCTCTTTGTCGATCACTGCTGCACCTCCATCACCGGGTACGGCCACGTGGGACGGTTGGTCTGACGCTTCCATTCTTCGGGGTAGCCGAGAGAGACCTCGATGTGGTCGACGTCGTCGATCCGCTGCACGCCGGGCATGTGCAGGTGACCGTAAATGACAGCGCGCGCGTTGTAGCGCTTGGCCCAGCCGCGCGTGTGCCGGGTGCCGCACCACAGCGCGATCTCACGGAACATCATGTAGTTCGTCGGTTCCTGCACCAGGGGCCAGTGGTTGACCAGGATGGTCTCGCCTTCAATGCGCGACAGCCGGCGGGTGGAGTACGCCAAGCGGTCCCAGCACCACGCACGAATGTCGACAAACGGCGCGATAGCCACTTCGTCAGTCAGTACGATCTGCTGCGCGTGCGCCGACTCGAGCGCTTCCTCCACAGTCATGGTGGGCATGCGGAACGAGTAGTCATACAGCGTGAACAAAGGCACGATGGTCACGCCCCCGAAAACGGGGTACGGGTCCTCCGGGGTGATCACACCTAAAGCACGCAGCTTTGCGACGAGATCCGCGTACTTCTCCCTCCCCTTGTACCTATCCATACTGCGGCTGAAGAGTTCATGGTTTCCCGGAACCCATACGACAGTGTCGAACCTCTCAGCGAGTTTCGCCATGACACGAACCACCAGGTCAGTGCGCTCGGCGACGTCGCCGGCAACGATGAGCCAGTCGGAGGGATCCTGCGGCTGGATTTCATCTAGCCATGGCCGGTTCGCTTTCACAGCGAGGTGAAGGTCCGAAACTGCCCACAGCGTGCTGGTCGTGCTGGTCGCGGTAGTCATGGTGAGTTCACTCTAACCGCTGCTCACTGCGCCCACCGCATCGACGTGAAACGCCAGATGACACCAGCGAGCCGGATCGCGATCATCGCGGCCAACCCCGCCCAGATTCCTGTCAGACCAGTGCCAGCCCAGTAGGCGATGAGTACGCCGGGCAGGAATCCAAGGAGCACCGAACCGATGGTGAGGTTGCGTAGGAACGCCGCATCGCTGGCGCCGAGCAGCACGCCGTCGAGCGCGAAGAGCACTCCGCCTGCCACGATCATGGCGATGAGCAGCCACCACGGTGTGGCCATGACGTCGAGAACAGAAGCGTCCGTGGTGAATAGCCCGCGGATCAGCGGCCCACCGATGGCGAAGACAGCGGCGAGGAGGAACGCGAACCCGGCGGAGAGTTTGGTCACCTGCTCCCCCACCCGGCGCGCGTCCTGCACCCGGCCGGTGCCCAGCGCGGACCCCGTCATTGTCTGGGCGGCAATCGCCAGCGAGTCGAGCACCAGGGTGAGGAAGTTCCACAACTGCAGCATGATCTGGTGCGCCGCCAACGCAGCGACACCCACGCGCCCTGCCACCGCCGCTGCGGAGACGAAAGCCACCTGGAACGACAGAGACCGCAGGATCAGGTCACGTCCGAGCACCAGCTGGCGGCGGATGACCGCGAAGTCGGGAGCCCACCCGCCGTTGTGGGACCGGGTCAGTGCGATGAGGAACCCAGCAGCCGTGATGCCCATGCCGATCACATTCGCCCACGCCGACCCCACGAGCCCGAAGCGGTTGACCAGCAGCGGCAGCGCCGCCGCGCCGGGGATGAGCCCGCACAGAGTCAGATAGAACGGCAGCTTGGTGTTCTGGATCCCGCGCAGCCAGCCGTTGCCCGCCATGATGATCAACGTCAGCGGGATCGCGATGGCGGCGACGTGCATCCAGTTCGCAGCAAGGTCTGCGGTGGCGGGGTCGTTGGTGAGGAACAACGCGATCGGGCGTGCGAACAGCCACACGATGGTGGCCAGTAACAACCCGACCCCTATGGCCACCCACGTCGCCTGGACGCCTTCGGCCACGGCATCTTCTTTCTTCCCCGCACCGTAGAACCGGGAGGAACGCGCCGTTGTTCCGTAAGACAGGAACGTCAGCTGCGTGGTCACCGTCGACTGGACGGTCGCGCCGGCGGCAAGCGCAGCGAGCTCGCCTGCTCCCAGCCGGCCGATGACGGCTGTGTCCAGCAAGAGATACAGCGGGTTGGCCGCAAGCACACCAAGCGCAGGCAGCGCCAAGGCGAGAACTCGGCGCGCAGTGACAGTTTCAGCAGGTGATTCAACCACAGGTCACAGCGCCGTCGCGTCGAGGGCAGCCACGGTCGCGTGCAGCTCATCAATGGCGTCTGCGACAGGACCGCGGGCCGAATAACCGGCCGCCGGGATGTGCCCGCCGCCGCCGTGCGCTGCAGCGATCTCGGCGACATTCACCACGCTGGAGCGCAGCGACACCGACCAATAACCGGGGTGGAGCTCCTTGAACACCACGCCGATGTCGCTGCCGGTCAGCGCGCGGGAGTACTCGATGATGGATTCCACAGCGGTCTGGTTCATGCCGTGCAGATGCGCGTCATCAATAGCCAGCACCGACATGGTGTGGTGGCCGGCCACACGGGTCTCCATTCCGGCCATGACAGCACCCATCAAGCGCAGATCCTCAGCAGAGACCGCATCCATGAGCGCCATCGCGGCAGAGCGCGGTTCCACACCCAGCTCCATCAGCTCAGCGGCGAGCAGGTGCATCCGTGGGGTGCCCCAGCGGAAACTGCCCGTGTCGGTCACCAAACCGGCGTACAGGCAGTAAGCCATCTCCGGGGTGATCTCCACACCCAAGTGCCCGAACAGCTCGCGGATGATCACGGTCGTGGACTCTGACGGCAAGACCAAGTTCACACTGCCGAAACCTGGGTTGGACTCGTGGTGGTCGATGACCACGACGCGGTCACGCTCCTGCTGGATCACCGACCGGTAGGACCCAGTGCGGTCGATCGAAGCGCAGTCAGTGGTGACTACCAAGCCCTCAGCGGGCAGCGGTTCGCCGAGGATGACATCGGTAACACCCGGGATCGAGTCCAAGTTCTCGGGCACGGCTTCGCGTTGGCCGATGCGCACGGTGGCCTCCACGCCGATCGACTGCAACCCAAGAGCGAGCGCCGATGCGGACCCGATAGCGTCTGCGTCCGGGCGAATATGGGTCACCACATGCACGACAGGGGCATCCCGCAGGCGCTGCGCCACCGCCGCAAACTCACCTTCGCCCGGCGCAAACAAACCGGGCACTACGGCCATTACTCGTCCCCCGCTCGGGTCTTGTAGGGATCTGCGGCACCAGCCGGTTGCGCGTTCTTCTTCAGCTCCGCGAGCTCTTCGTCGCGCGCGCGGGCGCGCGCCAGCAGCTCTTCCATGCGTGCCGACGCCTCCGGAACCGTGTCCAGCTCAAACGTCAACGTCGGAGTGAACCGAACGCCCAGCTCCTCACCGACAATCTTGCGTAGCTGTCCCTTGTGGCGGGTGAGTGCCTCTGCAGCAGCGTCGTAATCAGGCTCATCATCAATGCTCTCGCCGCGCACCGTGTAGTACACCGTCGCGTCGTGGAGGTCACCGGTCACACGGACATCGGTCACTGTGACAAGCTCCAGCCGGCGATCCTTGATCTGGCGCTCAATAGCGCTAGCGACAATCGTCTGGATCCTTTTAGCTAGTCGTTGTGCGCGCGTGTTATCCGCCACAGTAACCACTCCTTGACTCACGTTGAGCTGCCGTCAATTCAAGCCACCACTCTACCCCGCGCATGCACAACGCCCCGCGCGCGAGGGGTCTCTCTCGCCGCGGGGCGCTGCCGGGGAATCGTCGATAAGCAATTATTGCTTTTCGACGTTACGAGCGCGGCACCTCGACCATCTCGTAGGCCTGGATGATGTCGTCGACCTGAATGTCCGGGTAGGACAGGACCATACCGCACTCGTAGCCCCTGGCCACCTCGGTGACATCGTCCTTCTCGCGGCGCAGCGAATCGATCGTCGCGTCCGGTGTGATGACGTTGCCGTCGCGGACCAAACGGGCCTTCGCACCGCGCTTGACCGAACCCTCGGTGACCATGCAACCGGCGATGAGGCCGACAGCAGAGGCCTTGAAGATCTGGCGGATCTCCGCCGCACCCAGGTCGCGCTCCTCGTAGATGGGCTTGAGCATGCCCTTGAGAGCGGCCTCGACATCGTCGATGACCTGGTAGATGACGGAGTAGTAGCGGATCTCCACGCCCTCGTCGTTGGCTTCCTCGGTGGCCTTGCCCTCGGAGCGGACGTTGAAGGCCACGATGACAGCGTCGGACGCCGCAGCCAGCGAGACGTTGGTCTGGGTCACAGCACCGACACCGCGGTCGATGATGTTGACCTCCACCTCGTCGTCCACCTCGATCTTGAGCAGAGCCTCCTCGAGGGCTTCCACCGAACCGGCGTTGTCGCCCTTGAGGATGAGGTTGAGGGTGCTGGTCTCCTTGAGCGCCTGGTCCAGGTTCTCCAGGGAGACGCGCTTCTTGCGGCGGGCCTGCATCGCGGCGCGCTGACGCGCATCACGCTGTGCAGCAATCTGGCGCGCGACACGGTCGTCTTCCACCACGAGCAGGTTGTCGCCGGGGCCGGGAACGCCGTTGAGACCCTGGACCTGAACCGGACGGGACGGGCCAGCCTCCTCAACATCGTTGCCCCACTCGTCGACCATGCGGCGCACGCGGCCGAAGTTGCCGCCGACGACGATGGAGTCACCGACGCGCAGGGTACCGCGCTGAATGATCACCGTGGAGACAGGGCCGCGGCCGCGGTCCAGGTGGGACTCGATGGCCAGACCCTGAGCGTCCATGTCCGGGTTCGCAGTCAGCTCGAGCGCTGCATCGGCCGTGAGCAGGACGGCCTCGAGCAGCTCGTCGATGCCCGTTCCCTGCTTTGCCGAGATGTCGATGAACATCGTGTCGCCGCCGTACTCCTCCGGAACCAGCTCGTACTCGGTGAGCTGGCCGCGGATCTTGTCCGGCTGGGCGTCTTCCTTATCCACCTTGTTCACAGCCACCACGATCGGCAGCTCCGCAGCCTTGGCGTGGTTGATGGCCTCCACCGTCTGCGGCATGACACCGTCATCGGCTGCGACCACCAGGATGGCCAAGTCGGTCGACTTCGCACCGCGGGCACGCATCGCCGTGAAGGCCTCGTGACCCGGGGTATCCAGGAAGGTGATCTTGCGCGGCTCGTCTTCCAGGGTGACCTCGGTCTGGTAAGCACCGATGCCCTGGGTGATGCCGCCGGCCTCACCCTTACCAACATTGGCCTGGCGGATGGAGTCCAACAGGCGGGTCTTACCGTGGTCGACGTGACCCATGACGGAGACCACCGGCGGGCGCTGCTCGAGAGCTTCCTCGCCACCTTCGTCCTCACCGAACTGCAGATCGAAGGACTCGAGAAGCTCGCGGTCCTCGTCCTCCGGGGAGACGATCTGCACCTCGTAGTTGATCTCCGCACCCAGCAGCTGCAGTGTCTCCTCAGACACAGACTGGGTCGCGGTGACCATCTCACCGAGGTTGAACAGAGCCTGCACGAGGCTCGATGCCTCGGTGCCGATCTTCTCAGCCAGGTCGGTCAGAGTCGCACCCTGACGCAAGCGGACGGTCTTGCCGCCGCCGTCGGGCAGGCGAACGCCACCAATGACGTTCGGTGCGTGCATCTCCTCGTACTCGGCCCGCTTCTGGCCCTTGGACTTACGGCGCTTGCCCGGTGCACCACCGGGACGACCGAATGCACCGGCGGTACCGCCACGGCGCCCACCGCGACCGCGGAAACCGCCGCCGGGACCACCGGGACCACCAGGTCCGCCACCGGGACCGCCGAAGCCGCCACCGCGGCCACGACCACCGGCGCCTTGTCCACCGCGGCCGCCCGCACCGCCGCCGCGCTTACCTGCGGCGCGGGACGGCATCTGTGCCGGGTTCGGGTGGTTCGCCATATCTGCGGGGCTCGGAGCTCCTCCGCCGCCACCGGGACGTGCGCCCGGGCGCGGTGCGCCTTGGCCGCCGCTGCGCTGGCCCTGGCCACCGCCGCGCTTCTGCTGGCCGCCGGGGCCACCGCCCGGACGCGGCTGCGGGCGCGGACCGCCTGCATTCGAGGAGAACGGGTTATTGGCCACGCGGGGGCGGCCACCCGGCTTCGGCATCGGACGCGGCATGGCGGATCCAGCATCGCCCTCACCAGGCTTTGCGCCCGGCTTCGGGCCGGGCTTCGCAGCCGGCTTCGGTGCGCCAGGCTTCGCCGCTGCCGGCTTCGGAGCGGGCTTGTCCGCAGGTTTCTCAGCAGCCGGCTTGGACGCGGGCTTGGGTGCCGCGGGCTTCGGCCCCGGCTTCGCGGCGGGCTTTGCAGCTGCCGGCTTCGGCGCGGCAGATTCAGCCTGAGCGCTGTCAGACTTCGGGGCAGCCGGTTTCTTCGCGGCAGGCGTCTTGGCGGCAGGCTTCGCCGCCGGCTTAGCAGCCGGTTTCTTCGCAGCCGAATCGGCCTTGGTGTCCTTAGCATTCTTCGCGTCGCCGCTGTCTGCGCCGCCGCGGGCCTCATAAACCGCCTTCATCTTCTTCACCACCGGCGGTTCGATGGTGGAGGAAGCGGTTTTGACGAACTCGCCTTCCTCCTTCAGGGTGGCGAGCAATTCCTTACTTGTTACGCCGAGCTGCTTCGCAAGCTCGTGAACGCGTAGCTTTCCGGGCACGTGTCTCCTCGTGGTTGGGCTAGAGACGGGCCGCTGCTACGCGACCGGACTCTAGACGATGGTCATGACGTTCATCGCTGATGCATTTTCTGCTTCATGGTTGAAGACTCATCAGTTCTTTAGTCCTTTTCACTTACGTACTTCCGTACATCGCTTGTGTCCACTTGCGCGGACACGCGGAGAGCCCGCCCGAAGGCGCGGCGTTTCTCCGCCAGCTCAAACGCTTCCAGCGTGGGGGTCAGCCACGCACCGCGGCCCGGCATGGACCGCTTCGGGTCCGGGACGATCCGCGACGGATCATCCGGGGCGACGACCACACGGAGAAGGCGAGCATCCGGCAGTGCACGGCGTGTGCCAATGCACGTCCGGATAGGTACATGTTTTTCGCTCATACTCCCTTGTGCGGCCCCGACCCCGCACGGGCGTGCGGGAAAGAAGCCAGTGTCCTACCTTACGCCACCCAGGCAGAAAACTGTTACTCAGCCGCTATTGCCCAGCGCTGAGGTCTGCATCGGAGTGAATGTCGATCTTCCACCCCGTCAGTCGGGCCGCCAGGCGTGCGTTCTGGCCCTCGCGGCCGATGGCGAGCGAGAGCTGGTAATCCGGCACGACCACGCGGGCTGTTTGCGCGTCGTGGTCGACCACGTCCACCCGCACGACCTTCGATGGTGCAAGCGAGTTACCGACGTACACAGCCGGGTCGTCGGAGTAGTCGACGATATCGATCTTCTCCCCACCGAGGGACTCCATGATGTTGGTGACCCGGGCGCCGCGCGGCCCAATACATGCGCCCTTGGCGTTGATGCCCTTGGCCACACCCTTGACAGCCACCTTTGAGCGGTGACCGGCCTCGCGGGCAATCGCGACGATCTCGACAGAGCCGTCAGCGACCTCAGGGACCTCAAGGGCAAACAGGCCGCGCACGAGCTCCGGGTGCGTCCGCGAGAGGTTGACGGTGGTCCTGCGGTCACCGCCGGAGACACCGACGACATAGCACTTCACGCGGTCGCCGTGCTCCAGCTTCTCGCCCGGAATCTGCTCCGCAGGCAAAAGAATGCCGTCTTGGGGGTCAGATTCCGTACCCAGTTGCACCACGACGATGCCGCGCTCGTTCGCGCTGGCGTCGCGCTGGACGACACCGGAGACGACCTGACCTTCCAGCTCCGAGTACGCACTGTAAGCACGGTTGTCGGCGGCCGTGCGCATGCGCTTGAGGATCGCGTCGCGCACCGCCTGCGCACCCACGCGGGAAAAGTTCACCGGGGTGTCGTCATACTCGGAGATGACGTTGCCGTCGTCGTCGAGCTCGCTGACCATGACGGCCACGGCACCGGTCTGCGTATCAATGTCGACACGAGCCTTCGTGCCCTCCCCCGCTGCGCCAGTGCCGAATTCATCTTTGCCCTCGCGGTAGGCGAAGAGCAGCGCGCTGGCGATCGTTCCCAGCAGGTCATCGACGGGGATTCCTGCCTCCGACTCGATCTGCTTCAGCGCGGCAATGTCGATATTCACTTGTCGTCCTTCCTGACTTCAGCTTCTGCACCGGATTGCTCCGCACGGCCCTCCACGTCGGCAAAGCTCATGTTGGACAGTTCAACTTCTGCCTCCGGCGCTGCGTTGAACTCAATTTCTACCACCGCACCCGACACATCCGAAATGGGAGCGACCCGCACGCCCGGTTCGTCGGACTTCTTAGCTGCTGGGCTGATCAACGCGACATTTTCCTCCGCGTCATCGAGCGGGCCAACACGGTAGATGTCACCACCTAGCTTCACGCGGCGCCCCCGGTTGCGCCGCCAGTGACGCGGCTGCGTCAGCGGAAGATCCACGCCCGGAGTGGTCACCTCCAGGGTGTATCCCGCGCCGAAATTGACGGTGCCGGCGGCTTCTGCGGCGTCGAAAAGCTCGCTGAGCTCGCCCGAGACTTCCTCGAGCTGGTCCAACGTCGGTGCTTCGTCAGCCGCGAGAGCGACGACCACCTGCGATTTCTTGCCGGCCTTGACGGTGCGCACAGCCTCTATGTCCAGCCCGCGCGCGTCTGTGACGGGGCGGATGAGCTCTTTCAGTTCTTCGACTTCCGGAAATGCCATGAGAACCACTGTACGGGCGGGCCGGTACAGTCTTCCACGTGAAGTTTTCCCGCACTCTTGCCGCAGTAGCTCTCACCGCGGCGGCGCCCTTGACCGCCTGCTCGCCTATCTACGTCTTCGGCCCCCACCCCGACGGAGACCTGCTCACCCTGGCGCGCCAAGCGGAGGCGGACGCGGGAACGCTCGATGGGGATGCTGCAGGAATGCGCGAGTTCCACGCCCGCCAGCTTTTCGACGAAATCACCCGCCTCTGCGGCACCGACTCCGCAGGTCTTCCTCCCTCATCCTGTGACGTGGAGCGCGGCCCCGGCGAGACGACCGGCGCCAAGGACGATGTGGCAGCGGCGGTCGCCTTGACCGACGCACTCGTCACCCAGAGCGGCAAGCTTCCCGACGAGTCCGTTCCGTTGGTCGTGGCGCAGGCGGTCGACCTCACTGCCAGCCTGGACGCTCCCGAATCCGACGACTGGGATTTCCCGGTGCCGGAGGAACCCATCGCCGACGAGTCCGTGGCAGAGACCGCCGCCGAGCTGATCAAAGAAGAGTATGCCGTTCAGTTCGGCCTCGATCTCGCCTCTGCGTATGCCGACGACAATCTCCAGGCACGCATCGACAATCTGCGTCCGCTTCACGACATGCGCATCGACGCCATGCGCGACGCCTTCCCCGAGCTTCCCCCGCGTGCGCCCGGTTATGAGGTCGACGGCGGAGGCCCCACCAACCCCGGCGAAGCTGCCGCATTTGTGGACAACATCGAAGCCACCCTTGTTGACCGGTGGCGCACAGCTGCCTCCGACGCGTTCACCGAGGATGCCCCGGCCGAGTGGCGCACACTGGTGATCCATTTGGCGGCGCACGCCCAGCGCGCCGCCAACACCGCTTAACCGGCTTAACAGTGGCGGAGTGGCTCAGACCACCAGTGTGAGCTCTCTGTCGCTGATCTCGACAGTCATCCCCGCAGCCTCAGCGATCGCGGCAACTCCTTGAATACCCGTCACCGAATCCGCATCCGGTGCCGATGCCAGCACGCGGGCCAGCTCGCCTTTGTAGTGCTTGTTGAAGTGGCTGACGACCTTTCGGCTGCCGTCCTCCTGCACCGACTCCACCCGCACCGTCACCGCGCCGAGCACCGGCCCGAGCTGCTGGTACGCACCGGAGCGCATGTCCACGACGAAGCCCTGCTCCTGTAAGACATCCGTGATCGCGCTGCCCCAGCGCTTCTTCATGGTGGGGATCGAGTTCTTCTGTGCGGCAGCATCAGTTTTCCGTACAGGCAACTTCGACCCGCCCGAGAGTCGGTAGCGCGGAATCGTGTCCGACCCCATCACCACGCCGAAGAGTGCTGAACCGATCGCGATCCGCGAGACGGCGGGGTCGGTCAGGGTGGCGGCGTCGAGGGCGTCGTAAAGCACCCCGGTGTAGCGGTAGATGGCCGGCATGACAGGGGCGCGCAAAAGCGCTCTGTTCTCCTCGGCCTCTTCACGCTTGGTCGCGGGCAGTTTGAGCGCGGCCATCATCTCGTCGACATCGAGCGCAGCCAGATCCTCCATGATCTCCTGGCGGATCGGATCGAGGCTGGAAAATGACACGTCGAGGCCGTCCGACTCGCCGCCGGGGGCCTTCGTTTCAGACGGTGGGAGCACGATGAGCATGGCCCACACCCTAGCGCTAAACTTGCAGCTTATGATCACACGCCTCTCCACCCTGTTCCTGCGCACGCTGCGCGAAGACCCCGCCGACGCCGAAGTGCCCAGCCACAAGCTGCTGGTGCGCGCTGGGTACATTCGCCGCGCCGCGCCGGGCGTGTACTCCTGGCTGCCGCTGGGGTTGAAGGCCGTGCGCAACATCGAGGAGATTGTGCGCGAAGAGATGAACGCCATCGGCGCCCAGGAGCTGCTCTTCCCCGCGTTGCTACCGCGCGAACCCTACGAGGCGACCAACCGCTGGACCGAATACGGCGACGACCTGTTCCGCTTGCAGGACCGCAAGGGAACGGACATGCTGCTCGGGCCGACGCACGAGGAGATGTTCACCCTCGCTGTGAAGGATCTTTACTCCTCCTACAAGGATTTCCCGGTCACGCTGTACCAAATCCAAACCAAGTACCGCGACGAGGCGCGCCCGCGCGCCGGAATCCTGCGCGGCCGTGAATTCGTGATGAAGGACTCCTACTCCTTCGACATGACCGACGAGGGACTGTCCGAGTCCTACGCTGCTCACCGTCGTGCTTACCAGGCGATTTTCGACCGTGTCGGCCTGAAGTACGAGATCTGCCAGGCTACGTCGGGCGCCATGGGCGGTTCCGCGTCCGAGGAGTTCCTCGCCTACTCCGACAACGGTGAAGACACCTTCGTGGTGTCCACTGCAGGCGACTTCGCTGCCAATGTGGAGGCTGTGCAGACGATCGCCCCTGCAGACCGTCCGGTCGAGGGGCTGCCGGAGGCGGTTGTCCACGAAACCCCGGCGTCCGAGACGATCGAGTCGCTCGTGGATTGGGCGAACTCGACCGGCGTGACTGTTGAAGACCGTGAAGTCACCGCCGCTGACACGCTCAAGTGCATGGTGGTCAAGATCGATGACCCGCGCGTTGTTTCTGAGGATGGAACGCCTGTCGGACCGCAGCTGACCGGCATCCTCATGCCCGGTGACCGCGCTTTGGACGAGAAGCGCCTTGAAGCCTCGCTCGAGCCCGCTACGTTTGAGCTTGCCTCCGACGAAGACTTCGCAAAGTCGTCCTTCCTGGTCAAGGGCTATGTCGGCCCGCGCGGCCTCAACGCTAACGGCGTGCGCGTGCTCGCCGACCCGCGAGTGGTGGCCGGCTCCTCGTGGATCACGGGTGCTGATGCTCCGCAGCAGCACGTCGTCGGCCTCGTCGCCGGACGTGACTTCGAGATCGACGGCTACATCGAAGCCGCAGAGATCAAAGAGGGCGACCCCTCCCCGACCGGCAACGGCACCCTTCGCCTGGCGCGCGGTATCGAGCTCGGCCACATCTTCCAGCTCGGCCGCAAGTACACCGAAGCCATGGATGTGCAGATCCTCGACGAGAACGGCAAGCGCGCCGTGCCCACGATGGGCTCCTACGGCATCGGCGTGACCCGCATGCTCGCCGTGATCGCTGAGCAGCTTCACGACGACAAAGGCCTGGTCTGGCCTGTCGAAATCGCCCCCTACCAGGTACACCTGGCGGTGGCGAACAAGGACGCCGCTGCGATGGAAGCTAGCGAGCGCCTCGTCGGCGAGTTCGAGGCCGCCGGTATCGACGTGCTTGTCGACGACCGCCCCAAAGTCTCCCCCGGCGTCAAGTTCAAAGATGCCGAGCTGCTGGGCATGCCGCTCATCGTCATCCTTGGGCGCTCGTTCGCCGACGGCATCATCGAGCTGCGCATCCGCGGCGGCGAGAACGGTGGGGAGATCCTCGAGGTGCCGGCTGACGAGATTGTTTCCCGCGTCCAGGAGCTCATCGCGGCGGCCCGCTAGCCGCTTGTCCGGCCAGCCCGCACACTGGCCCGGCCGCCCGCACGCTGGCCCGGCCAGCGAGCCTCGCACGGTTCGCCGATCATGGTTCGCCGATCATGGTTCGCCTTCTAGCGCGACCAGGGGTTTTGCGGAACGGCGAACCATCGAAGGCGAACCACCAACGGCGAACCACCGACCGCAGACCGCTACGCAGCACCGTTCTCGATCCCCATCAGTGCTTCCCTGACCATCCTCACAAACCCGCCGGGATCCTGGAGGAGCTCAGCTGGCTGAACCCGCCGTAGTGGATAGCCTTGATTCTGGATGTAGACGGCTCGATCTCTTTCTCTGCGCAGGGTCTCATCTAGCGGTTTGTAGGTGACGCCGTCGTACTTCTCCTCACCGTCCACTTCGACGCACAAGCGGCCTATCATCATGTCCACCGTGAACGGTCCGATCTGCACCTGGGTTCGGATGCAGGTAATCCCGTCCTCGATGAGAAGCGCTCGAGCGTAGCTCTCGTAGGCCGATTGCGAGTTGTCTACTGCGTAGACCAGGATCTGCCGTAGGACTGGTACACCTCGTCGGCCGCGCATCATCTGTATGCGCCGCTTGAGTTCGCGTTTGGTCACCGTGCCGGTCATTAGCAACCAGTCGAACGCGACGAGTCCTTCTTTGAACCCATGAGTCACTGCAATGTCGAAGGCGGTCCGCACGTGGTCGGTTACCCGCACCCCGTCGATGTCTAGCACTTCGGTGTCGCATGGAGCCCCTTTTCTGTATACGATCCCTCTTCCCCATTTGTGCTTCCCCGGCACTGCTCCGGACGGCAGCATCAACTCGGCTTGTTCCGTGCTGGTTGCGACTACCCACATCCCAAGAACCCGCGCAGCTGTCCTTCCGCTGAGGACAGCCTTGTTCATTGTTTTTCCCACCGCTACTGCTCGGAGCCATTGTTTTTCGTGGTATTTGAGCTTGGTAAGGACTGTTCTTTCGATGGCGTACTGGCGGGAGAGAGCGATAAGTTCCTCGTCCACGAGCCGCTGCAGCAACGCTGTGTTCCCCCGGGACGCCTCGCGCACATCCACGAGCATCCACAACAATTCTTCCGCACGATTCTTCTTCAAGGTTCCGCCTAACACTCAGCCTTACCTCGTTAGACCGCTCCCGACCCCCTTTCGGTTCCCTGTTAACCTGAAACAATGCGCACCCGGCACATTTACATCGCGTCTCTGCTGGTTTCATTGGCTGCGTTCGTGTTCATCATGCTGCAGTTCGACCAGATTCCCGACCAGGTTCCCATGCAGACTGGATTTGATGGCACGGTCAACCGCACGGATCTGAAATCGGTGAAGTCGGCGACGTTCGGTGTGTGGTTCGCCGCGTTGTTGACGTTCGCACTGTGGGTGTCGGGCCCCAAAGCGCCCTTTGCTTATCGACGCATGCCTGTCCCCGACAGTTCCGACATCCCGTTCTCTCAGACGGCGGCGGACAAGACGGCGCGTTTCCTGGCAAGTCAGGACCGGGCGATGGCGTGGATGGCCCTCGCGGTGGCCGTCTCGAGTGCTTTCCTGCAGATCACGATGAGCCTGCCCGCTTTCCGGGTTCCTGAAGGGGTCGGCATTGTGGTGCTCATCGTGGCCATCGGCGCAGCAATGGTCAACCTCTTCCGTAGCATGCTGCAATGGCAAAACGTCCTGGCTGAAATGCCTACCGATGAGGACGAAGTGGAGCGCAAGAAGCACTTCGGCTATGGCAGCGCAATGGGTGTGTACAAAGAGCCGAACGACCCGATGGTGATGCAGATTTCGCCGTTCAATAACGCGAACGTGGAGATGAACTGGGCTCATAAGCCGGTGCGGCAGCGCACCTTCCTGATGCTGGCTGCATTCGTAGTCGTCTTCGTGGCAGTGTTCATCTAAGGGTAAGCATGCGCAAAACTGCTCTCGGTTTTCTCGCCGCCTTGTTGATTGTCTTTGGCATCGTCCTCGAGATGACGCTGCAGGAAGACGCTCCGCCCCCGGCTCTGGCCGATGGCGAAACCGCACAGGTGGAGCGGGTTGTCGATGGCGACACCCTTATCGTCCACTCCAGCGGTGAGCGGCTGCGGCTCCGCCTGCTCAACATCGATGCCCCGGAGCTCGCCCGTGACGGCCAGCCAGAGGAGTGCATGGGCAGCGCGGCCGCGCACCGTCTCGAGGAACTGGCTCCCGTCGGCTCAACAGTCACCCTTGTCTACGATAAGGAGCGCCAGGACCAGTACGGACGCGACCTAGCCGCGGTGTTCGACGGGGACGTCTTCATCAACGAGCTCCTGGTCGAAGAGGGGCTAGCGCGCGCTGTGGTCTATCAGTCGAATGACACCTACTATTCGCGCATGCAGTCGGCGGAGGCCGCCGCCCGCCAAGCGCAGTTGGGGATGTTCAGCCCCGAGTGCCACGCAGGACGGTGAACTTCTGATTCCTCGCCACCTGCTCCACGGACTTCAACCGCGCCTCGACCTCGCCGCGGTAGCGCAGGTGCGAGTTATGCACCATGAATAGCTGACCGCCAGGCGCTAGCAGACGCACGGAGGCATCAAGCAGGTGTTGGACCAGCGTCGCGTCTACGCCTGCGCGGTCATGAAACGGCGGGTTCAGGGCGACTGTGTCAAAAGTCCCCGCCTCCCACTGCGAACCTGCATCGTCCCACGTCGCCTCGATCCCCAGCGCGCGCGTGGAGAGGACGGCGTCAGCATCAGCGTCCGTCGCGGTCGCATCGACTCCCGCTTCGAGCAGTCGCTTGACGACGCTCCCGTTCCCGCACCCCACATCCAACACCTTCCCCAGTTCCGCCCTGGAATCCAGGAGCGTGGACGTGAGCAGCGCCCCGCCGTAGTCTTCCCGCGCACCGGAGAACACTCCCCCGACGGCAGTGAACCCGCCTGCCTCCACCGGCGAGTAGGCAACATCGCGCGGCCCTGACGCGACGAGGCAGCGAAACTTGCCGCGGCCTCGCGAGGCAGCTACCTCAGCAAAGGAGGAGGCAAGCACGTCGTTCATGGAACGAGCAAGGTGCTTGTTGTTCCCTCCGAACACCACTCGGCCGACACCAGCCGAAGCCAGTGAGCGCGCGAGATAGTCGAGCCGGCCCAAAGACTTCGGCATCTCTCCGACGGCCACGGCCCCCGCAGGGGCGCAGGAGACCAGGAACTCATCGGCACGCAAAGGGCCGTCGATGCCGGCGACAACGGCCCCAGCTGCGTGGGCGGCGTGGGCGCGGGTGTAGTCGGAATCAACGCAGTACACCGGTACCCCCGTCTCCATGGCGGCAGCAACGAGGTCCCCCGTCGGGTCGTCGCACACGACCACAGCCCCAGGCGTAGAAAGGTCGGCGACCTCGAGGATGAGGCTATCCAAGGACCTCAAGGCCCGCCACCTCCCCGATGACGTACACAGCCGGGTTGGTCACACCTTCTCGCTCCATGACATCCGCTAAGTCTCCGAGTGTCGCCCGGAATTGGCGCTGGTCTGCGGTTTCGCCGTCTTGGATGACGGTGGAGGCGGTGGAAGGGGGCAGGCCTGCGTCGATAAGCGCACGCGTGATGGGGCGCACCTGGCGCACGCCCATGATGACCACGATGGTCCCGCCGACGCGCCCGAGAGCGTCCCAGTCGACCAGGGAGCGCGGGTCACCGGGTGCGAGATGGCCGGAGACGACCGTGAAGGAATGGGTGACCCCGCGCTGTGTGACAGGCACGCCGGCGGCTGCGGGGACAGACGTCGCGCTGGTCACGCCGGGAACAACTGAGCACGGGACGCCGGCGGCGGCACAGGCCTGCAACTCCTCAAAACCGCGGCCGAAAACATACGGGTCCCCGCCTTTGAGCCGCACGACGCACTGGCCGTCTTGGGCGTGGGTGACCAGCAGCTCGTTGATGCGCTCCTGTGCGACCTGCTTTTTGTACGGCAGCTTGGCCACGTCAATGACCTCTTTGCCGGTGAGGTCAAGAAACTGGTCAAGCTGATTCGTGGGGCCCAAGTGGTCGGTGAGAATCACATCCGCCGCCTCAAGAGCACGCAGTCCGCGCACAGTGATCAGGTCCCACTCGCCCGGGCCGCCGCCGACTAGGGTCACGTGTCCGTTCGTCATGGCGATCAAGTCTAGGCTAGGGCCATGCCTCACATTGTCGACGCACTCCCCGACATGGCCGTCCCCGCGCGCGGCGCGGACTTTCCTGACCCACAGATCGTGGTGCTCAACGAGCCACTCGCTGCGGAGCTCGGCTTGGATTCCGCCTGGCTGCGCAGCACAGACGGCATCGCGTGGCTCACTGGGGCGAGCGGCGGCCACGCCATTGCGTACGCCGGGCATCAGTTCGGCCAGTTCGTGCCCGTGCTTGGCGACGGCCGCGCCCTCCTCCTCCCCAACCCCGATCCCGCGAATGAACGTTACGAGTTCCAGGCCAAAGGCTCCGGCCCGACTCCGTTCTCACGGCCCGGTTCGGACGGGCGCGGTGCGATTGGCCCGATGCTGCGGGAGTACCTGGTCAGTGAGTTCATGCATGCAGTGGGCATCCCGACCACCCGCTCACTGGCCGTGCTGAACACTGGGGAGACGGTGCTGCGCCAGCAGGGGCACGTCCCGGGCGGCATCGTGGTGCGGGTGGCGCGCAGCCACCTTCGTGTCGGCTCCGTGCAGTACGCGGCCATGCGCTCGCACGAGCTAGTGCGCGACGTGGTTGCCGCTGCTGGATTCGAGGATCCGGAGGACCTGTTGTCCACCGTCATGCAGCGCCAGCTCGACCTTGTGGCGCAGTGGATGAGCATCGGCTTCGTCCACGGTGTGATGAACACCGACAACACCGCCCTGTCTGGCGAGACCATCGACTATGGGCCGTGCGCGTTCACTGAGAAGTTCCGTGGTGACGCAGTGTTCTCTTCCATTGACCGGGGTGGGCGCTACGCCTTTGGCAACCAGCCCAACATCATGGCATGGAACCTCGCCCGCCTCGCCGAGGCGCTGCTTCCCGTGAGCAATGAGGACGCACTGCGCGAAGTGCTCGCGGAAGTTGAGCCGACCTGGGAGAGCGCTTGGGAGAAGCACATTCTCGATCCGGACGCTCTCGCTGCCGCTGAGGACATCACCGCCTACAACCGCGAGCACCGCGATGGGCCAGTCTTCATTCCCCGCAATCAAATGCTGGAGAGGGCTATCACCGCTGCGGAACAAGAAGGCACAGTCGAGTCCTACCTTGAGCTGCTCTCAGCCGTTGCTGACCCCTATAACGACAAAGCGGGCCCGGACTGGATGGCCGAGCCCGAAGGCGATATCCCGTTTGTCAGCTTCTGCGGGACATAGCTGACGCTAGATCACGCCTACCGATAGCTTAGTCGTGCGCGCTGGTCGTGCCGGAAAACTCCCGAGGCTCGTCGAGGCGCAAGGTCTTCAGGGTGTACGCCCACTGCTCGTCGTAAACGCTCTTCTCACGCATGAGGGACTTGCCGTAGGTCGGGATCATGTCGTAGAGCTTCTCGCTCCAGTCGATCATGCGCTCACCGAAGCAGCGCTCGAGCAGCTCGAGCATTGCAGCCGGGGCGATAGACGCACCCGGGGAAGCGCCGAGGATGCCGGCGATCGTGCCGTCCTGGTCGTTAACCAGCGCGGTACCGAACTCGAGGGAGCCGAAGTGCGGCGGGGTAGCCGGTTTGATGATCTGGACGCGCTGGCCAGCGATGACCTCTTCCCAGTCCGTGCCGTCAGCACACGGCATGTACTCGCGCAAATCCTCAACGCGGCCTTCAAACGGCTTGAACACCTCTTCGACGAGGTACTTGACCAAGTCGAAGTTCCAGCCGGCAACGCCCAGGTAGGACGGAATGTTGTCGACGCGGATGGACTTGAACAGATCCAGGTAGGACCCCTTCTTGAGGAACTTCGGGGTCCAGCCACCGAAGGGCCCGAACAGCAGGGACTGCTTGCCATCGATAACACGCAGGTCCAGGTGCGGTACCGACATCGGCGGAGCACCGACCTTCGCCTTGCCGTAAACCTTGGCCTGGTGCTGCTTGACCAGTTCCTGGTTGGTGGTACGCAGCCACGCACCGGAGATCGGGAAACCAGCGTAACCGCGGACCTCGGGCACGCCAGCCTTGCGCAGCAAGTCCAGCGCGTAACCGCCGGCGCCGACGAAGACGAAGCGTGCGCGGGTGGTCTCCTTCTCACCGGTGTGCAGGTTCTTGGCGGTGACGTGCCAGAAGTTGCCCTTCTTCTTGATGTTGGTCACTTCGTGGCCGTAACGGACCTCCGTGCCTACCTGCCCAGCGTGGTCGATGAACTGGTTAGTGAGCGCACCGTAGTTGACATCGGTACCCGCCGTGGTCCAGGAGATCGCGACCGGCTCCTTGTCGAAGTCGCGGTCCTTCGCCATGAGCGGCAGCACCTCGGCGAACTTGTCGCGGTCGGTCGTGAACTCCATGTCCGGGAACATGTAATTGTCCTTCAACGCGTCGTAACGGCGCTGAAGATAGTCGATCTGATCGTCGCCCTGGGCGAAAGAGACGTGCGGGACCGGGTTGATGAACGCGGTGGGGTCCGTCAACACGCCTTCGAGAACCTGGTGGGACCAGAACTGGCGAGACACCTGAAATTTCTCGTTGATGTTGATGGCCTTGGAAACATCGATACGGCCGTTCTTCTCCGGCGTGTAGTTGAGCTCGCACAGCGCGGAGTGGCCAGTGCCCGCGTTGTTCCACGGGTAGGAGGACTCCAGGGATGCGCCGTCGAGACGCTCGTAAATCAGCTGGGACCAGCTCGGCTCCAGCTGGCGGATCATCGCGCCGAGCGTGGCGCTCATGATTCCGGCACCGATAAGCAGGACGTCAACCTCGTCCCCTCGGGTGTTCTTCTTGGACTGCTGGGACTGGGTTGCTGACACCTTTATGACCTCTTTGATCTTGTCACCTTTGAATGCTTTTCCGCATTCTACTCCTCCCCCATTCCACGCGAGTAACAACGCCTTAGCAAATCAGCTCGCGGACACAGTGACGCGAAGAAGAGACCTAGGACACGCTTCAGGACGCGCTCTAGGATGGACAGCATGGACTTCGACGCTACCGACCTGAACTCATTGAACTGGATCGACGACGAACTCGATGGTTTTCTGCGCGCGACACTCCCCCTAGGCCGTGATCCAGACGGAGAGGGCGAGGTCGCCGCGGTCCTCGTGCAGTCCCAGCCGGATGAGCCGACCGGCAAACCTGCTCTGCTGTGGGTGCACGGGATGTCGGATTACTTCTTCCAAGAGCACGTCGCACAGCACTACAAAGAGCTGGGCTATCCTTTCTACGCGATCGACCTGCGCAAGTGCGGCCGCGCCCACAAGGAAGGCCAGCGCTGGCACTACACCACTGACCTGCGTTACTACTACGACGAGCTGACCGCAGCGACGAAGCTCCTCGCCGCCAAGCACGGCGCCGTTATTCCGCTCGCCCACTCCACCGGTGGCCTTATCGTCCCGTTGTGGATCGACCACGTCCGCCGCCATGACTGGCGCACGCACCAGCAAATCGCCGGCCAAGTGCTCAACAGCCCCTGGTTGGACATGCAGTTCCCGGGCTGGGCGGTGAAGGCGCTCAAGCCCGTGGTCAACGTCTTCGGCGCGAGGTTCCCCAACCTGCGCCTTCCTTCCGTCGGCGAGGGCACGTACGGCGAGTCCATTTATAAAGGCCGTCACGGCCACTGGGACTTCGATACCGAGAAGAAAGCGATCGGCGGGCACGACAAATACCTCGGCTGGCTGCGCGCCGTCATGGTCGGCCAGGACCGTATCCACGAGGGTTCTGTTGACGCAGGCGTGCCTACCCTGACGCTGTGCTCGGCCGGCTCCTACCTGGGTAAGCCCTACTCGGCCGCTGCCGACTCAGCTGACACGGTCCTTGATGTCGAGCAGATCAAGCACTGGGCCCCGTTTGTCTCCGACAAGCACAACGAGACCAAGCCTATCGACGGTGCCCTTCACGACGTCTTCCTATCCCTCCCGCACGCCCGCCAAAAGGCGTTTGACACCCTCGACGAATGGTTGGAGAACCTGTGACAAACCCGACCCACTACGACCTGATCATCATCGGTTCCGGCTCCGGCAACTCGTTGCCCGGTCCGGAGTTCGACGACAAATCCATTGCGCTGATTGAGGAGAACCCGCAGTTCGGCGGCACTTGCCTTAACGCCGGTTGCATTCCGACGAAGATGTACGTTGTCGCCGCCGACACTGCAGCTGCTGCCGCGAACTCGGAGCGGCTCGGCATCCACACCACCTTCGAGGGTGCGGATTGGCCGGCCATCGTCGACCGTGTCTTCGGCCACCGCGTCGACGTGATCTCCCGTTCCGGCGAGGAGTACCGCCGCGGCGAGGAGTGCCCGAACATCACCCTCTACAACGGCCACGCTGAGTTCGTCGGCCCGAAGACGCTGACCACGTCCATCGACGGTGAGCCCGCCACGATCACCGGCGACACGATCCTCATCGCCGCCGGATCCCGCCCGTTCATTCCACAGGTCATCCTCGACTCCGGTGTGCCGTTCCACACCAACGAGGACATCATGCGTCTGCCGGAGCAGCCGAAAACGCTTACCATCCTCGGCGGTGGCTACATCGCGATGGAGTTCGCCCACGTGTTCCAGTCGCTGGGCACGCACGTGCGCATTGTGAACCGCTCTCCGTTCATGCGTCACCTGGACAAAGACATCCACGACCGCTTCAACGCCCTGGCAGCTCCGCGCTACGAAACGCACGTGGGTCGAACGGTCGCCTCCGC
The DNA here is from genome assembly GCF_024454115.1 of Corynebacterium sp. CCUG 65737. Classification (NCBI taxonomy): domain Bacteria; kingdom Bacillati; phylum Actinomycetota; class Actinomycetes; order Mycobacteriales; family Corynebacteriaceae; genus Corynebacterium; species Corynebacterium sp. CCUG 65737. Next base: position 140,518 of record NZ_JAGPZB010000002.1, on the reverse strand, counting down.
GTCGCACGATGACAGCGTCGTCACGCTCACGCTTGACGACGGCTCCACCGTCACCTCCGATGCCCTCCTCGTTGCCACCGGGCGCGTTGCCAATGGCGACCGTCTCAACCTGGATGCCACCGGGATTGAGATGCATGACGACCACCGCATCAAGGTTGACGAGTATGGCCGCACGACCTGCGAAGGCGTGTGGGCTATCGGTGATGTCTCTTCCCCGCACATGCTCAAGCACGTTGCCAACGCGGAACTGCGCGCAGTGCGCCACAACCTTCTCAACGACGACCTGGTCAAACTCCCCCACGACCACGTTCCGTCCGCCGTGTTCACCTACCCGCAGATCGCCTCTGTCGGTCTCACCGAGCAGCAGGCGCGCGACGAGGGTTACGAGGTGACCACCAAGATCCAGTCCTACGGCGACGTCGCTTATGGCTGGGCCCTGGAGGATTCCACCAGCGCCGTCAAGCTCATTGCCGACAAGAAGACCGCCAAACTCCTCGGTGCTCACTACATGGGCCCACAAGCCGCGACTCTGATCCAACAGATGATCACCGTCATAAGTTTTGGATTAGATTTACGCGACGTGGCGCGTCGCGAGTACTGGATTCACCCCGCCCTCGCGGAAGTCACGGAGAACGCGATCCTCGGTCTCGATTTCGAGTTCCCGCCGGTCTAAGGCTCCACTGCCGCTCAATCCGCGCAGTCTGTACACTCCCTGGCAGCCGTCCAGGTTCCTGAGAGACACATCAGAACCTGAAAATTACCAGGTCATGTAGGCAAAGCAGCCTGCCATGCGCTAGTATGTTTCTCTGGAAAGTGGATCAGACTTCCAGCAAACTCCAATCTTGCTTGAAGCCTGGTTCCACTTGCCCCCACCTAGATCCACAGAAAGGGATTCGTATTATGCGTAAGTTCCGCAACGCCGCACTCGCCGGCGCTACCGCGATGGCACTGACCTTCGGCGGCACCTCCGTTGCAGCGGCTGAGGAGAACACCGACCAGACCAACACCCAACCGGGCGCCAACCAGGACGCTACCGACCAGGAAACCAACGGCCAGAACGAGAGCCAAGCTTCCGAGAAGAAGGAAACCGAGATCAACGGCCGTGAGATCTTCGGCCAGAAGCCGAACTGGGACGCGGTTCCTTCCTCCTGGAAAGCGATCTACGCAGGCACCTGGATCCTTGGCATCGTCGCAGTGATCGCAGCGATCGCTGGTCCGATCGACAACTTCATCAAGTACGGTCCGTTCGCTAAGTAGCTGCGTGCGAACTTCCACAACCAATTCATCTTTCAAGTAGTAAGGAAATAACATGCGCAAGTTCCGCCACGCTGCCCTCGCAACCGCAACCGCTACCGCCGTCGCTTTTGGTGGCACCTCCGTCGCAATCGCCGCTGATGGCGAACCAAAGCCGGCGGCTACTTCTGGTTCCAGCACCACCGGTTTCCGTAACGATGGCAACGACTCGACCCGCAAGGACCTGATCCAGAAGCTCGGCGAGCAGAACCCAGTCACCAAGATCGGTCACGCCACCAACGCTGACACCGCCGCCAACAGCAATGACTTCTTCAAGAACCCGGAGAACATGCCGCAGTGGGCACGCATCTGGCGTGAGGCTTTCAACATCGTCGCCATCCTGGCCGGCATCGGCGCTGTCATCGGTGCTGGAAACTGGGCTCTGTACAACGGTTACCTGCCGCAGATCCCGTGGTAAACAGACTTCTAGATTCGCTCTAGATTCCCATAGAAGAAGGGGAGCCGCTTCGGCGGTTCCCCTTTCTTCGTGCGCATGCGATGCAGCACCAGGCCTGCGGACTAACGCTGCGAGTCCGGAATGGTCAGGATCTCGTTGCCGTGGTCGGTGATGACGATGGTGTGCTCGAACTGCGCGGTGTACTCGCCGTCGCGGTTCTGGACGGTCCAGCCGTCGTCCCAGACGTCGTACGGCAGCTCCCCCAGGTTAATCATCGGTTCGATGGTCAGGGTCATGCCGGGCTCGAGGACATCAGTGTAAGAATCGGAATCGTAGTGCAGGACAACGAGGCCGTTGTGGAATGTCGGGCCGACACCGTGGCCGGTGAAATCGGTGACCACGTTGTAGCCGAAGCGCTTTGCGTAGGCCTCGATGACGCGGCCGATGACGTTGATCTGACGCCCAGGCTTTGCGGCCTTAATGCCACGCATCATGGCCTGCTCGGTGCGCTCGACAAGAAGGCGGTGCTCCTCCGCGACATCACCGGCGAGGAACGTTGCGTTGGTGTCACCGTGCACGCCTTTCTTGTAGGCGGTGACGTCGATGTTGACGATGTCGCCTTCCTGGATCACGGTCGTATCCGGGATGCCGTGGCAGACGATCTCGTTGAGGGAGACGCAGGTAGATTTCGGGTAACCGCGGTAGCCCAGCGTCGACGGGTAGGCACCGTGGTCGATCATGTACTCGTGGGCGATGCGGTCGATCTCATCCGTCGTCACGCCGGGGGCAACGGCCGCGCCAGCTGCCTCGAGAGCGTTCGCGGCGATCCGAGACGCCTCACGCATCGCCTCAATGGTCTCCGGGGTCTGGATGAGCGGCTCACCAACGTTCTCCTGGACCTCGTCCTTCCAGGCGTATTCGGGGCGCTCGATGTCCGAGGGCACCTCGCGCTGCGGGGTCGGCTTGCCGGGGGTGAGTTTTCCACGTGGGTTCATGCGGGCCATGTTAGTCCCGCGCACCAAAACCGAACGGGGCGGGTCCGAGGCAGCATTCTAGTATCGCCCTTCAGCCCGAAAACTGGCCCAGAACCGGCCGGAAAAGGCTCGAAAGGCGATACTGAAAATGTACAACCGGCGAGACCCGCGCCCGCCCCTGCAGTTACTCGGGCTTCGGCGCTCCCGCCTCCGGCCCCGGCTCATCAATGTTGCGGAACATCGCGTCGGTAACTGCGACCGCCGCCTCGGACCCGCCCCCGAGAACGATGAGGGTGGCAAAGGCGATGTCGTCGTCACGGTATCCGGTGAACCAGGAGTGGGATCCTTCATTGATCTCGGCCTCACCGGTCTTTCCGCGGATGTCCCCGCCAGCGCCCATGCCGCCTGCGGTACCACCCGGCCCGGTCACGGACTGCATCATGGAGCGCAGACCGTCGATAGCCTGAGGGTTCGGCTTCGCGGCCGTCTCGCTGGCCTTGGTCTCCTCCCCCTTGATCAGGTACGGCATCGGCGTCTCCCCGCGCGCGGCAGTAGCGGAGACAAGCGCCATGCCGAAAGGGCTGGCAAGGTCGAGGCCCTGGCCGTACCCGGCTTCCGTGCGGTCGAGCGGTTCCTCGCCGACGGGGATGGAACCAGTCATGGATTCCAGCCCCGGAATCTCGTAGTCGATCCCCAGACCGAACTGCTTGCCCACGCTCTGCAGCTCCCCCGGTTCGAGCTTCGTGGAAATGTCGGCAAACGTGGTGTTGCACGAGCGCGCGAACGCGGTGTCCATCGGCACGTTGCCCAGGCCGAATCCGGCGTAGTTGTTCACCACGCGCCCGTAGATATCCATCGATCCCGGGCACGGCACGACTGACTCCGGCGTGAGCCCCTGCTTCTCCATGCCGGCGAAGGAGGTGATGATCTTGAACGTCGAGCCCGGCGGGTACTGCCCCATCATGGCCAGGTTGCCGTCTTCATCGGCGGCTTTCGTCTGCGCCACGGCGAGAATTTCCCCTGTCGACGGGCGAATGGCCACGATCATCGCCTTCTGTCCGTTGATCGGCTCGAGGGCTTTCTCCGCCGCCGTCTGCACTTCATGCGACAAGCTGACGCTTATCGACGGCGACGGCCGCGCCTCATGGAACTCCACATCCTCCATCTCATTACCGTTCTCGTTGACAACGGCGATCTTCCACCCGGAGTCGCCTTCAAGGTCATCGCGGACGACTTCGCCGACGCGGGCCATGATGTCGGGAGCAAAAGATGGGTCGTTGTTGACCATTGAGGCTTCTTCGTTGAGCCGCACACCCGGGGTGCCCTTAAGGACGTCTTGGACGATCTTGTGCGTGCCAGCCGGAATCATCGCCACGGAGTAGACACCGGTGACGGACAAGAACGAGCTCTGCAGCTCGCCTGCTTCTCTGGTGGGCACAGACGGGTCCTCGGCATGGGCCTTCTCCAGCGCGGAGGAGACGGCTGAGGCGACCTCAGCGTGGTTGCGCACTGCCTCGGTGTCCACAAGCAAGCGGTAGGCAATGCCGGGGCTGAGCAGTGCCACACCATCGGAGGAGACCACATTGGCTTGATCGGCGGGGACAGTGCGCAGCTCCAAGTGGTGGCTGGCGCCAAGCCGCGGGTGGAGGATCGAGGGCTGCCAGCGGATCGTCCAATCATCGTTGGACTGGGTCAAGGTCATCGACGCGTCATAGGACACGTTGCGGCCGCGCGGAAGTTGCCAGTCGAAGGTGTAGTTCGCCGTGGCGATGTTCTCTTGCTGGTCCACGTGGTTCAACGTGGCGGTGACACCCTCCATTTGCAGGCCACCGACGGTGGCTTGGATAGAGGGGATGGCGGTGTCGGGGTCGTCGACAAGCTCCGACATCGCGTCGTAATCGAGCTCCTGCAATGCTTCGAGGAAGTCGTTGGCCACCGGCTGAGCGGGGTTCGGTTTCGGTGTGCAGGCCACCACCCCGAAGGCGAGTGCGAGCACAGCGAGGATCCCCGCAACACGCACTGTCAGCCTGGATTCCATGGGGTTCAAAAATAGCAGCGCCGGAAAGCTTTCCAGCGCTGCCACTCTGAGCGGGGTGAAGGTCTACCTGGTGACCTTGACCTCAGCCTTGGCGCCCTCGATCTCCTCAAGGCCTTCCTCTTCGGCGATGCGCTCTGCGTGAGCGATGAGGGTTTCCACAATCTTGGACTCGGGCACGGTCTCTACCACCTCGCCCTTGACAAAGATCTGGCCCTTGCCGTTACCGGATGCCACACCGAGGTCGGCGTCGCGTGCCTCACCGGGACCGTTGACAACGCAGCCCATGACGGCGACGCGCAGCGGGTACTCCATGCCCTCGAGGCCGGCGGTGACCTCCTCGGCAAGTGAGTAAACATCCACCTGGGCGCGGCCACAAGACGGGCAGGACACGATCTCCAGCTTGCGGGGGCGCAGGTTGAGCGACTGGAGGATCTGGTCGCCGACCTTGATCTCCTCGACCGGGTCAGCGGACAGGGAGACACGGATGGTGTCACCAATGCCCTCGGCAAGCAGCGCACCGAAGGCCACGGAGGACTTGATCGTGCCCATGAAAGCCGGGCCGGCCTCCGTCACGCCGAGGTGCAGCGGGTAATCACACTGCTCAGCCAGCTGGCGGTAGGCCTCCACCATGAGCACCGGGTCGGAGTGCTTCACCGAGATGGCAATGTCGCCAAACCCGTGCTCCTCAAACAGGCTCGCCTCCCACAAGGCGGACTCCACGAGCGCTTCCGGGGTGGCCTTGCCGTACTTCTGCAGCAGGCGCTGGTCCAGGGAACCACCGTTGACACCAATGCGGATCGGGATGCCAGCGTCACCGGCTGCCTGGGCGACCTCTTTAACGCGGCCGTCGAACTCTTTGATGTTGCCGGGGTTGACGCGCACGGCAGCGCACCCTGCCTCAATCGCAGCGAAGATGTACTTCGGCTGGAAGTGAATGTCGGCGATGACCGGGATCGGGGATTTCTGCGCGATGGCCGGCAGCGCTTCAGCGTCCACCGTCTTCGGGCAGGCCACACGGACAATGTCGCAACCGGACGCGGTCAGCTGCGCGATCTGCTGCAGCGTGGCGTTGATGTCGTGCGTCTTCGTGGTGGTCATCGACTGCACGGTGATGGGGTGCTCCGAACCGACACCGACACCGCCGACGAAGAGCTGGCGGGTCTTACGGCGCGGAGCGAGGGTCGGAGGCGGGCCTTCGGGCATGCCCAAACCGATGGGTTGATTCATGGTCTACAGCCTAGCCGAAGAGCCGGACAGGATTAACCACGTCCGCCACCATGACCAACGCACCCACGCCGAGCAGCAACGCCGCCATGAAATAGGTCAACGGCATGAGTTTCTCGTAGTTCACCGGCCCACCCGGAGGCAGGCCGCGAAGGCGACGGAAGGCGTCCCGCACCTGCTCGAACAGGACGACGGCAATGTGACCTCCGTCCAGCGGCGGCAGCGGCACCAAGTTGAACAGGGCGAGGAAGAAGTTCAGCGAGACCAGCAGCATGAAAAACACATCCCACATGGACCTCTCCACCAGTTCTCCACCGGTGCGCGACGCACCGACGACGCTGATCGGGCCCTCCACGTCACGCTCGCCGCCGAAGATCGCGGTGACTACGCCTGGGATCTTCGCCGGGAACGCAATTAGGCCTTCAACAGAAGCTTGGAGCATCTCCCCCGACAGGTTCGCCGCAGCTGGGATTGCTTCGACCGGACCGAACTGCTTCACCGCGTCTTTCACGGGCGCGCTGGTGAGACCAATGGCACCCGCCGTATAGGCCTGCCCTTGAGGGTCGAGGCGCTGGACGGAGGCGAGAGGGACGTCGATAAGCACCTCGTTCTCACCGCGCCCCACAGTGAGTTCAACGGTTTCGCCAGGGCGCTCGAGCACGTAGTCACGCAGGTCGACGAAGCTTTCCAGCACCTGCCCATCGACAGCGAGGAGCTTGTCACCCGGTTCGATGCCGACGCTGCCAGCGGGGCCGGAGCCAGTGCAGTCAGCGAGCGTTTCCGCATCGACCTGGTCGGACGTGCAGCTGACCTCCCCCACCGTCGGCGTGCGGTCGGCGTACGGGTTCGGGATGCCAGCTGACACCGCGACGATGTAGAGCACGAGGAATCCGAGGAACAGGTTCATGATGATGCCGCCGCTCATCACCGCGACCCGCTGCCACCACGGCTTGCGGTACATCGCGTGCGGTTCTTCCTCCGGCGTGAGCGGATCCATCGCGGTCATGCCCGCAATGTCGCAAAACCCTCCGAACGGCAGTGCGGCAAGACCGTACTCGGTCTCCCCCACTTTCTGCGACACAAGCGTGGGCCCGAAACCGATGAAGTAACGGCGCACGCGCATGCCGAACGCCTTCGCGGTGAGCATGTGCCCGGCTTCGTGCAGCGCAATCGACAGCGCAATGCACAGCGCGAATACAACGACGCCTACGAGCATGCATCCACCAGCTCATTCGCCCGCACGCGCGCTTGCTTTTCGACGTCTACAACCTCCCCGAACGACCCCGCCTGGACTGCGAAATCGGACGCGGCGTCAAGCACGTCGCCCACCACGTCGACGATTTGGGGAAAGCGGATCCGCCCGGCAAGGAACGCGGCCGCAGCTTCCTCATTGGCAGCGTTATAGACGGCGGGGTACGTCCCGCGCAGGCGGGAGACCTCGCGGGCGAGCTTGACGGCGGGAAAAGTGTCTTCGTCCAGGGGCTCAAAACGCCAGTCCATTGCCTGGGTGAAGTCGAGGCTGTGCTGCGCCTTAGGCACGCGGCCCGGCCAGGCCAGCGCATGCGCGATGGGCATCTTCATCGAGGGCGGGGAAGCCTGGGCAATGGTGGCACCGTCGCAGAACGTGACCATGGAGTGGACAATGGACTGCGGGTGGACGGTGACATCGATGATGTCGGGGCTGATGCCGAACAGCAGTGTGGCCTCGATCAACTCCAGGCCCTTGTTCACCATCGTGGCGGAATTGAGCGTGTTCATCTGCCCCATGGACCATGTCGGGTGCGCGGCCGCCTGCTCCGGGGTGACGTCCCACATCTGCTCACGCGTCCAACCGCGGAAAGGGCCACCAGAGGCTGTGAGAACGTAGCGAGACACTTCCTCCGTGCGGCCTGCCCGGAGGCACTGGGCCATCGCGGAGTGCTCCGAATCGACGGGCACGAGCTGGCCTTCTTTCGCGCGTTCCAGGACGAGGTCGCCGCCGGCGACGAGAGACTCCTTATTGGCTAGCGCCAGAATCGCCCCAGTATCCAGCGTCGCCAGCGTGGCAGCAAGCCCGAGGGAGCCGACGAGAGCGTTCAGGACGACGTCCGCGCTCGTATTGGTCACCAGCTCCTCGGCGGAGGTGAGAACCTCGCCGCCCAGCACCACCGAGATGACCTGCGCAGCCTCAGGCTTGGACACGGCTACTTGTTCGGCCGACAGGCCGAACTGCCGAGCTTGAGCAATGATCGCCTGCGGATCCGATCCTGCGGCCGCGATGCCCGCTACCTCGAAATCCTCCGGATTGTCTCCTATGACGTCCAACGCCTGGGTGCCGATCGATCCTGTCGAGCCGAGAATGAGTACCTTTCGCACCCGACCATTCTCACACACGCCGACCGTTCTACCCCGCTGCCCTGGTCATTTCGCTGGTCTTTCTAGGCGGGGTCAAACTAACGGTTAACGGGTCGGGCCGATCGTGCTGAAGATCGCAATCATTCGGGGGGACCAATCGTCCCAACCGGGTGCGATGTGCCAATATAATAGGAACGTACTTCTATTTACCGTGCTATTTCCGTGCAAGGAGTTTGCTGTGAGCGCTAAGGATGACGCACCCCAGGTCTACAACGGTGTTTCCGAGGCTGATGTCCCCTCTGCCAAGTTCGGCTGGAGCGAGCTGAAGCCGGCCACCATTCAGATTGCTGGCTGGATCTCTGTGGCGTTCCTCATCGCCTACAACTTCGGTAACCACCAGGGCCACGTCGAAACGATCTGGCTCATCTCTCTTGCCGTGCTCATCGCCTTGGGCTTGATCCTCTTCGCGATCCGCCCGGAGCTGTCCACCGCACGCACGGTCACATCCCACAACAAGCCGGTCGGCCATGTCGAGCCGAACTGGACCTACATGCAGAAGACTCTGACCGGCCCCTACGCGGAGCTGACGGACAGCCAGCTGCGCGCCCTGAACGTCGACCCGGCAACGGTTCGCCAGCAGGCTCCGGCCGGCCAGCGCACCTCCGTGGGCGCAGGCCACTCCACTCACTCTGGCGCGGCCTTCGACGAGGTCATTGCCGCACCGGAGATCCCGAACCGCCGCGAAACCCTGCACGTCGAGGACAAGTAGCTCGGCGCTTCAAATAGCAGCTGCCTTTACACCCAGACCCCCGTTGGGCTGGGTGTTTTTCATTGCTTTCCTAACTACCCTGCTACGAGTGGCTCAACTAAACGCACAAACGCGGTGGTCGCTGGACTCGGGTTGAAGTCATTCCAAGCCAGATACTCGCTTCTATGCGGCCCGTCTGTCACTGTGACCTGTTTGATCGATGCAGCTTCGGGCACGACACGGGAAGACAATAAAGCCACCCCTAGTCCCTGCTGAATGAAACCGCTGAAATGCTCGACACTCATTGCCTCGAAACTCACCGTGCGAGCGAGGCCTGCTTTCCGGAAAGCTTCATCTGTTTGCTCGCGCCCAGCGGACCCACTGGGGAAATCAACGAACGTTTCATCCTGCAGATCGCACAGCTTCACAGATCTTCTCCCAGCCAATCTGTGTGAAGCGGGAATAACCGCAACCAATCGTTCTGCCGAAAGTTTCCGATGCGCTAACTCAACGGGCACCTCACTGTCAGGCAGCCCCATGAACGCCGCATGTAAACGACCCGACTTGATATCCGCGATGAACTCATTGCTTCCACCTGACTGGAGAGAGATGCGGACATCTGGGTGCTGAGCATGAAACCGGGCCAGCAGCTCCGGCAGGTCCACTGCGGCGACGGTCGGGATGACTCCAATCCGCAACTCCCCTCGAACGGTTCCCGCCGCCTCCGCCGCGTCCGCAATAGCTCGTTCGGCCGCCGCGAGACTTTCGCGAGCTGCCACAATGAAAGCTTGTCCGGCCGCAGTCACCTCAACTCGGCGCGACGACCGCGCAAAAAGCCGAACTCCAATCTCACGCTCCAATGCATTGATCTGGTGACTAAGCGCTGATTGAACGACAAAACAGCGTTCGGCGGCGCGGGTGAAACTCCCCTCCTCCGCCACTGCGACCACGTACCGCATATGCTGCAATTCCATGATCTATGATGCTAGCTCATTAAATACATGAAACATATGCGTTGCATTCATCGCTCCAGGCATCGCATGCTGGTGCCATGTCTGACAGCTCGGTATCCAAGACCCATGCAGACCCTGGCCTCGGCAGAAGTAAACCGCCCGATATTGGTCCGATCCTCCTGACCGCGACGGCGCCCGTTGTGTGGGGCACCACATACATTGTCACAACGAACGCTCTTCCCCACGGTCACGCGATGTTTTCTGCGCTGATGAGAACTCTGCCCGCTGGCCTCATCGCCTTAGTCGTTTCTCGCCAGCTCCCCAGAGGAGATTGGTGGTGGAAAAGCTTTGTACTCGGTGGACTGAATATGGCAGTGTTCTTCCCGCTGCTTTTCACCACTGCTCAACGGCTGCCAGGTGGTGTCGCGGCGACACTTGGCTCAGTTCAACCCATCGTGGTCGCTTTCCTGGCCATCGTCATCCTTCAGGATGCTTTGTCTATTTGGCGCCTATTTTGGGCGGTAGCCGGTGTGGTCGGTATTGCCATGGTGGTCTTAGGACCCGAAGCCTCGGTTGATCCCATAGGTGTACTGACTGGGATGACCAGTGCTGCATCAATGGGGCTCGGCGTAGTTTTGACTAAGAAATGGGGGCGGCCGAGATCGGTGAGTGCCGTCGGATTTGCTGGATGGCAGTTGACTGCAGCGGGATTGCTGCTGGTCGTTCCTGCTTTGTGGGTAGACGGTGTTCCGATGATTGACGGGCCAGCTGTAGCCGGTTACCTCTGGCTTGGACTCGCGGGTGCCTTGGTGTCCTACACCTTGTGGTTCTCCGGAATTTACCGCTTGTCAGTAACACCCACAGCGCTTCTGGGCCTACTGTCACCGCTGACCGCAGCAGCTCTCGGTGCCCTCATCGCGAATGAAGCATTCAACGTGATTCAACTAACTGGGTTTGCCATTGCCCTCGTCGCCATGGCAGCCGGGCAGCTCTCCCCTCCACGCACTGGACAAATCAGAAAGGCAACGAAATGAAGATAGCGGTTCTTGGAGGCACCGGAATGGCGGGTAGCGCTATTGCACAGGAAGCAGCTGTACGCTCACACGAGGTGATTGCAATCTCGCGGCGCCCCAAAGCAACTGGCACTCCTTTAATCAGGCCACACGCCCTGGATATCGCTGAAACCGAATCCCTTGCGGAAGTACTCAAACCCGTAGATGCCTGCGTGTGCGCTGTCAGGACCCGAGAAGGTATGGAGTCGCAGATCGCGGACCTGACACTCAGTCTTCTTGACGCAGCTCAGCAGAACAACACTCGTGTTTTGATCATCGGGGGATCTGCTCCCTTGTGGTCACCGAACTTGAGAAACACGAGAGTGGTCGATGACCCGCAGTTCGTTCCGTCGGAGTGGCAAGCTATCGCCCGCGCTAGCCTGCAGCAGTTTGAAACCTGCCTCAGCCACTCGTACACAAACTGGACTTACCTCAGTCCGCCGGCCTTGTTCATGGACGGGGAGCGCACAGGCACCTACGAGCGTGGAACCGATACTCTGCTGCTAGACGCCACCGGGACCTCCAGCATCACCGCGTCTGATCTCGCTATCGCAGCCATTGATGAGGTTGAAGACCCCCGAAATGATCAGCACTTCACTGTGATGACTCCGACGCGGTAGATACCCTATGCCCCCGCCTGCTTCTCATCGGCAGCCAGCTGGCCACATGCGGCTGCGATCTCTTGCCCCTTGGTGTCGCGGACCGTGCAGGTGACGCCTTGGGCAATGACGCGGCGGACGAACTCGTCCTGGCGCTCGCGCGGGGAGGCGTCCCACTTCGACCCTGGGGTCGGGTTGAGCGGGATGAGGTTGACGTGGACGAGGGGGCCGAGCGCGTCGTGAAGCTTCTGGCCCAGCATGTCCGCGCGGAAGTCATGGTCGTTGATGTCGCGGATGAGCGCGTACTCAATCGACACACGGCGTCCGGTCTGGTCCGCGTAGTAGCGGGCGGCGTCCAGCACATCCTGAACGGTGAAGCGGTTGTTCATCGGGACGAGTTCGTCGCGCAGTTCATCGTCGGGCGTGTGGAGGGACACGGCGAGAGTGACGGACAGGCCTTCGTCGGCAAGCTTGCGGATCGCCGGGGCGAGACCGACCGTGGACACCGTCACGTTGCGCTGGGAAATGCCGAAGCCGTGCGGGGCCGGGCTGACAATCTGGCGCACCGCGGACACAACGCGGTTGTAGTTGGCCAGCGGCTCGCCCATGCCCATGAACACGACGTTGGTCAGGCGGGAACCTTCGGCCTCCATCATCGCGGCGGCTTCACGGACCTGGTCGACGATCTCCGCAGTGGACAGATTGCGGTCGAGGCCGCCCTGGCCGGTCGCGCAGAACGGGCACGCCATGCCGCACCCTGCCTGCGACGAGATGCACAGGGTGGCGCGGCCCGGATAGCGCATCAAGACGGACTCCAGAAGAATGCCGTCGTGCAAGCGCCACAGCGTCTTGGTGGTGTCGCCGTTGTCGGTCTCCACCTTGCGCACCGGGGTGAGCAGACGCGGGAACAGGGAATCCTTGACCAGCTCGCGCTGCGCAGCAGGCAGGTCAGTCATCGTGGACGGATCCGCCTCGAAGCGGCCATAGTAGTGGCGCGCGATCTGATCGGCGCGGAACTTGGGCAGGCCGAGTTCACCGAGCGCTTCAATCCGCTCGTCCTCGCTCAGGTCGGCGAAGTGCTTCGGCGGCATGCCGCGCTTGGGCGACAGCAACTGGATCTTTGGAAAATCACTCATGACGTGCCCCATTGTGGCACGTAAAAGAGCAGTTAGCGAATAGCAGCCAGAGGCACGGGTGAGACGGCCGCTAGATCACCACAACGCTCATCAGCAGCCACGTCGCAGCGGCGGCCGGCAGAATGCCATCGACGCGGTCCATCATGCCGCCGTGGCCGGGCAAAAGCCCCGACATGTCCTTGATGCCCAGTTCACGCTTGAACTGGCTTTCCACCAAGTCGCCCATGGTGGCGCAGAGCACGGTTCCCACGCCAAAGATGAGTCCCGTCCACCACGGGCTGTCCAGCAGGAACATGCCCGTCAACACGCCCGTCACCGCGCCAAACAGCACTGAACCCGCAAAGCCTTCCCAGGACTTCTTGGGGCTGACGGCCGGTGCCATGGGATGGGAGCCGAACAGGACTCCGGCGACGTATCCGCCCACGTCGTTGGCCACCACACACGCGATGAATGTGAGGATGAAGTGGCTGCCGGTGACATCTCCTGACTCCAGCCGGGAAATCATCGCGGCGAAGGAGCCGAACAGACCGATCCACACGAGCACGAAAATGCTCACCGCGGTGTCGCGGACGTAGTTCTGCGGCGGAGTGTTCCTCCCGTGGAAGAACAGACGGGAGAACATGATGGCCAGCGCACTGACCGTGAACGTGGCCAGCAAGCCCGGGTACCCGAACGGCCAGGTGGACACGACCATGCTCAAACCGAGCACGATGATGGTGAACCGGTACACCCCGAAACCGTGCTCGCGCAGGCGCGTGAGCACCTCCCACATGGCCAACGCCATGGCGAGACACACCACTGGGTACCACATCACGGGACCCACCCATGTGGCCACCAGCACGAGGGCAATCAGCGCGAGACCCGTCGCGATGGCGGCGGGGAGGTTACGGCCTGCGGAGTTCTTCGGCTTCGGCAAATGCACCCGGCGTGAATGGCCGGCTGCTGGTGCCTCGCTGTCTGTCACAGGCTTATACCTCGAGCAGTTCTGCTTCCTTCTTGTTCACCAGGTCGTCGATCATGTCGACGTACTTGGCAGTGGTCTTATCCAGCTCTTTCTCCGCAGCGGAGACTTCGTCCTCGCCGGCGTCGCCGTCCTTCTGAATCTTCTTCAGAGCATCCATGCCGGAGCGGCGGACGTTGCGGATTGCAATCTTGCCGTCTTCGCCTTTGCCCTTAGCCTGCTTGACCAGGTCACGGCGGCGCTCCTCCGTCAGCTGCGGAATGGTCACACGGATGACCTGGCCGTCGTCCGTCGGGTTGACACCCAGGTCAGAGTTACGGATGGCGTTTTCAATCTCACCCATGGTGGACGGGTCGTACGGCTTGATCAGCAGCATGCGCGGCTCCGGCACGGAGATGGTGGCCATCTGGTTGATCGGCGTGGGGGCACCGTAGAACTCCGCCATGACGCTGTTGAACATCGCCGGGTTCGCGCGGCCCGTGCGGATGGTCACCAGCTCGCCGCGGGTGTGCTCCACGGAGTTGGTCATGCGCTCTTCAGCGTCGAGCAATACGTCATCGATCATGGGTTCATCCTTCACTGATCCTGATTGTGTTCTCTACCAACTTAGCAGTGCCAACTACCGTCATAGACTGTAGAACACTATGCACCCCGCCTTCGCTTATCTTGACCCAGATCCGCAGCCCGTGACTACGGGCCGCTTGAGCGGCTGGGTCATCCCAGCTAAAGATCTGTCCGATGTCGCGGGCATGCCCACCACCGGCGGAAACCCGCAGCGCTCCTACATTGCGGGGACCACCAGCCCCTTTGTAGCTGCGCTCCAGCGCGAGGGCGCGACGATCAACGGCAAGACAGCCACCTCCGAACTCGGCGCCACGATCTATGCCGAGCGTCCCGACGTTCCTGTGCTCACCTCACCTGCCTATCCGGGCGCGACTCCAGGCGGGTCATCCACCGGCGCAGCTGTCGTCGTCGCCGAAGGTCTGCACCGCGCGGCGCACGGCAGCGACGCGGGTGGCTCTTTGCGCGTTCCGGCCGCCGCATGCGAGGTTGTCGGTTTCAAGCCCGCGGGTACCAGCAAGACCGTGTCCACCGACGGCTTCATCACAGCGACAGTCGCGGACCAGCAGTTCTTGCACAACGCGCCCAATGCTTATCGACGCCTGCGCGTCGGCCTCCTCACCACTCCCCTCTTCTCCACTGAATCGGTGGTCAGCCCCGACCGAATAGCAGTCGTTGAGCAGGCGGCGGAGGTGCTCGGGGGCAGCTGCGACGTCGTTAAGCTCCACCCGTATCAGGCGGCCGCAGAGACGTTTACGCACTTCACCCGCCGTATCCAGCAGGCGTTCGTGAAGGTGGACCCGCTGGACAGTGCCTACATTTCCTGGTTGAAGGAGCAAGGTATCGCCGTGACTGCCGCGCAGCTCGCGGAGGATCAGCGCCATATTGCCGGATTGTCGCAGGCATTGCAGCGTGAGTGGGGTGTGGATGTGCTGCTCACCCCGACCGTCGCTACAGATCCCCCGCCGGTGGGTCACTTTTCCGCGATGAGCCCAGCGGAGAGCTTCGCCGCGCAGACTGCGTGGTCGCCGTGGTGCTCTCTTTTCAACCTCACTGGCGGGCCGGCGATTGCTGTCGGGCCCATCCACATCGGCGGTATTACTGCCAGCGACAGCGAGGTGCTCGCGCTCGCCGCAGAAGTCGAAGACGTGTGGCAGGAATGGAAGGCGGCTAGAGGAGTCTGACCATCGCCACGCCGGCGAAGACGAGGACAAGCCCCCCGATACGCGCACCGTTGATGCGCGTGCGCGCCGAGCCGAACAACCCGAGCGCCTCAATGACCTGGCCGCAGATGATCGCGCCGGCCAGCTGAGCAATGACCGTCGTTCCAGTGCCCAAGATGGGTGCGAGCGTGGCCATGCCCACGACGAAGATCGCGCCGAAGACACCCCCGAGCCACATCCACCACGGCCCGGGCTCAATCCCGGTGAGCAGGGCTTTGCGGGATGTCGATTCGAGCATGCTGAGCAAAAGCAGCAGGACAACTCCAACGAACAAGCTGATCGTGCCGGCCTGCAATGAACTGCCCAGCACAGTGCCCAGGTGACCATTGACGGCGGTCTGCGTAGCCGAGCACATGCCCATGAGCACTCCGAAGGCGCGCCATCCCCAGGCGGCACCGGCGTCAGCGCGTCCCTCCCCGAGCCCCGGCTGCGAACCGGGAGTGCCCAGGACATGAACAGTCACAATGCCAGCCACCACGACGAACGCCCCGAGCACGCGCCAGAACGTCGCCTCGTTTTGGGGAGAGTTATACAGCCCGAAGTGGTCGATGACCAGGGCCATGATCACTTGCCCCAGGATCGGGATGATGATCGTTTCCACCGCGCCCAGCATGGGAAACAAAACCACGCTGCCGGTGAGGAAAACCACGCCCATAGCGCCGCCGATCCACACCCACCACGGCTGCGCGGCAGCCGCCGCAAAATCGACGTTCGGCCCGGAAACGGCAAGGGCCACCGCCGCGGCGCAGCACAGCGCGACGAAGAAAGAAATGAGCGATGCCGGGATCGGTGCGCCGATGCTGCTACGCAGCCGGGCGTTCACCGCAGTCTGGGCAGGAACAACTGACCCGACACCGAGGGCGGCTCCAACTAGCAATTACCGGGCCGCCTACTGGACGAGGGTGCCGATGCGCTCACCGGCGACAGCACGCGCAATATTGCCCTCTTTGAGGAGGTTGAACACCAAGATGGGCATGTTGTTGTCCATGCACAGGCTGAACGCGGTGGCGTCGGCGACCTTGAGACCCTTCTCGATCGCCTCGCGCGGGGTGATCTCGGTGTAGAGTTCCGCGTCCGGGTTGGTGCGCGGGTCGTCGGAGTACACGCCGTCGACAGCCTTAGCCATGAGGAGTACCTCACACCCGATCTCGAGGGCGCGCTGAGCAGCAGTCGTGTCGGTGGAGAAGTACGGCATACCCATGCCTGCACCGAAGATGACCACGCGACCCTTCTCCAGGTGGCGGGATGCGCGCAGCGGCAGGTACGGCTCCGCGATCTGCGCCATGTTAATGGCGGTCTGCACACGGCAGTCCACGCCCAGCTGCTGCAAGAAGTCCTGCAGCGCCAAGCAGTTCATCACCGTGCCCAGCATGCCCATGTAGTCGGAGCGGGCGCGGTCCATGCCGCGCTGCTGCAATTCCGCACCGCGGAAGAAGTTACCGCCACCGATGACCACCGCCACCTCGGTGCCGCTCTGAGCAATATCGGCGATCTGGCGGGCCACGTTCTCCACCACATCCGGGTCGATGCCGACCTTGCCGCCGCCGAACATCTCACCTCCCAGCTTGAGCATGACGCGGTTGTATCCGCGGCGAGACTGGACGTGATCTTCGTTGATCGGGTCGGTCACCGAAAGCTCCTTCGACGGGGTTCGACAGGGGGCGGGCTATTCCGCCGACCCAGTCTACTCGCACTGGAGGCTGCAAAAGCAAGACCCCGGTGCCGTCGACAAGCGACGATACCGGGGTCCGCGGAAAGCGTGAGCTTACTGCTGGCCAACCTCGAAACGGATGAAGTCAGTCACAGTGATGCCGGACTCCTCAGCGAACTGACGGACAGTCTTCTTGGAGTCAGCCAGGGACGGCTGCTCGAGCAGAGCAACGTCCTTGAAGAAGCCGCCCAAGCGACCCTCGACGATCTTCTCGATGGCAGCTTCCGGCTTGCCCTCGTTGCGGGTGATCTCTTCCTGGACCGCGCGCTCCTTCTCCACGACATCAGCCGGGACGGAGTCCTTGTCCAGGTAGCGGGCCTTCATCGCGGCGATCTGCAGAGCAACCTGGTGAGCAGCCTCAGCGCTGTCACCGGTGTAGGCGACGAGCACGCCCACTGCCGGCGGCAGGTCGGCAGCCTTCTGGTGCAGGTAGACCTCCACGTTGTCGCCCTCGATGGTGGCGGCGCGGCGCAGCTCCAGCTTCTCGCCGATCTTCGCGGACAGGTTCTGCAGCACCTCGGTAGCCGGCTGACCGTTGACGTCAGCGTTGGCCAGCTCCTCCGGGGTGTTCGCCTTCACAGCGGCCGCGGCCTGGGCAATCTGGTCGGCGGTCTGCTTGAACTCCTCGTTCTTGGCAACGAAGTCGGTCTCAGAGTTGATCTCAACGATGGTATTGCCGGAGACGGCGACCAAGCCCTCCAGGGCGTTGCGCTCAGCGCGCTTGCCCACGTCCTTTGCGCCCTTGACGCGCAGGATCTCAACGGCCTTGTCAAAGTCTCCGCCGGCCTCTTCCAGGGCCTTCTTGCAGTCGAGCATGCCGGAACCGGTGGTTTCGCGCAGCTTCTTCACGTCTGCAGCGGTGTAGTTCGCCATAGTGGGGCGAGCCTCCTCGTTATTGGATCTTCGTTCTTTATGTAGTTCGTTAGACAGCGTAGTGGACTCGCGCGGAGTTCGCCGGAGCTGTCTTACACCACGACAAACCCCCGCGTCCCGCACCCTTCGTGGCGTTTTATGCTCACAGGGCGCACTGCGGGCGCGGGGGTCACATTCGCGATGTCACGTGTTTTAGACCGGGTCGACGTCGTTGTTCGGGTTGTCGACGTTCTCCACAGCCTCAGCCGCAGCCTCCTGCGCCGGAGCGGAAGCAGCGTCTGCCTCCTGAGCGGCCGGGGTTGCCGGGGTGCCCTGCGGCGCGGCGGTCTCAGTGGCCTCCGCGTCTGCGACAGCCTCAGCAACGTTCTCGCCAGAAGCGTTTGCCGGAGCCTCAGCCTGAACCTCGGCGATGCCGGCGTCCTGGGTGGTGCCAGCTGCCGGAGCGTCACCAGCAGCCTCGCGAGCCTTTGCCAGCTGGCGCTCCTCGCGCTGCTGCTTACCAGCAACAACAGCCTCGCCCACGATGTGGGTGAGCAGCTTGACGGAGCGGATCGCGTCGTCGTTGCCCGGGATCGGGTAGTCGACGGTGTCCGGGTCGCAGTTGGTGTCCAGGATGGCGACAACAGGGATGCGCAGCTTCTCTGCCTCGGCGACAGCGATGTGCTCCTTGTTGGTGTCCACGATCCACAGTGCGGACGGGGTCTTGGTCATGTCGGAAATGCCGCCCAGCACGCGCTCGAGCTTGGTGCGCTCGCGGTTGAGCATGAGGATTTCCTTCTTGCCGCGGCCAGCGTAACCGTCCTCGGCAGCGTCCATGGCCTGCAGCTCCTTCATGCGGGCGAGGCGCTTGGACACGGTCTGGAAGTTGGTCAGCATGCCACCGAGCCAGCGGTGGTTGACGTACGGCATGCCCACGCGGTCAGCTTCTTCCTGGACAGGCTCCTGAGCCTGCTTCTTGGTGCCGACGAAGAGGATGGTGCCGCCGTGTGCGACGGTCTCCTTGACAAACTCGTATGCCTCGTCGATGTAGGTCAGCGTCTGCTGCAGGTCGATGATGTAGATGCCGTTGCGGTCGGTGAAGATGAAACGACGCATCTTCGGGTTCCAACGACGCGTCTGGTGGCCGAAGTGCACACCGGCGTCGAGGAGTTCACGCATGGTTACGACTGCCATGGGAATGTCTCCTTGGGAGTTAATCGTGTTCGGTTACTTGTCTGTTGTGCGGGTTTTGCCCGCACCCTAGCGACGAGCCACACCCACGCCCTCAAAAATTTTCACCGGGCAGGGAACCGCCCGTGTGCTCATGTTCGTGGGACCGTTGCGGGTAATAGCACCTGTGTTGCGCAAGGCCCTTGACGCAAGGGTCTTACCAGGCATTTTCATCGCGCGTAGTCAGCACACCCCGTAGGGCACACTGCTAGTAGTGGAGTCTACATCGTTCCAGCGTATGCGCCAATTCACGGCACGCGGACGAATCGGGGTTGTGGACAACTCCGGGTTTTCCACAGGGCATTTCGCTTAGCGACGCATCCTCCCACCATCCCCGCCACACTGAACCCCATGAACACCCGCACCGCTTCACCCCCGTTAGCCGCGCTTGTGATGCTCATGACGCTTGTGACGGGCATCGCCGCTGCCACCCCGGCCGCCGCCTATGTCGACCCGACAACAGGTACCCCGCACGCCACGGGCGTTACCCGCAGCGCCGACATCCCGGAGAAGAATTGGCTGCCCGGCCACCGCGGCGTCGACCTAGCTGCCCGCACCGGCCAAGACATCCTCGCCGCCGGGGAGGGAGTGGTCGCTTTCACCGGCCTTGTCGTCGGCGTGCCGACGGTCTCCATCGACCACCCCGACGGAATCCGCACCACCTATCAGCCTGTCCACGCCACCGTGAAGGTTGGCGACCACGTCCGCGAAGGCCAACCGATCGGAAGAATGGCCCACCCCATGGCAGACCATGCCGGCCTGCACTGGGGTGCGCGCACCGGCAAAGACTCCTATATCAACCCGCTGAGCCTGCTCGACGCCCCGCCGATCCGGCTCAAACCCGTCGACGGTCAGCGTGTCACGCCCGCGGGTGCGCCTGGTCGTACACGTTCTTGAGCCGCTGCGCGGAAACGTGCGTGTAGATCTGCGTCGTCTGCAGCGACGAGTGCCCCAGCAACTCCTGCACCACACGCAGGTCCGCCCCGCCTTCCAGCATGTGGGTCGCCGCACTGTGCCGCAGCGCGTGGGGGCTCAGATCCGTGTCCCCGGTGCGCTGGGCGGCGCGCTCCACCACGCGCCGGACTTGCCGCTGGTCGATCCGCCCGCCCCGGGAGCCGAGAAACAGCGCGTGCCCGCTCTTCTCCCCCACGAGTTCGGTGCGGCGGGTCTTCCACTCCTCGATGGCTGCCGTGGCACGCTCCCCGAACGGCACAACCCGCTGTTTGTTGCCTTTTCCGGTGACGCGGGCAAGCCCTTGCTTGGTATCGACATCATCCACATCGAGTCCCGTCAGCTCCGCCACGCGCATGCCTGTCGCGTACATCAACTCAAGCATGGCCCGGTCGCGCGCAGCTTCTGGCCCGTCGGCGTCAGGATTGATTTCCGCCTCGACGAGCTCGCCCGCCCGCGATGGCGTCACCACGTCAGGCAGGTGACGGTTGATCTGGGGTGTCACCAGCCGTGCTGCGACATCTGAGTCAAGGTAGCCGCGCTCGTACGCCCACGTCGAAAAGCTTCGCGCCGCCGCGGTGCGCCGCGCCATTGTGGAGCGCGCAAGGCCCTGCCGCATCGCGTCGGCGAGCCACCCGCGCAGGGCGATGAGGGTGAAATCGTCGAAGGTCGGAGCAACCTCGGCCAAGGTGCGCAGGTCGCTGCGGTAGCCCCTGACTGTCGCCTCGGAGCGGCCTTTGACAAGCAGCGCGTGGTCAGCGAAGTCATCGATGGCCTCTTCTAACTGCGCCATCGCCCAACCTCCGGAACTCTACTTCTCATCTTCAGTGGAAGTATATGGGCGCACCTCGTGCTCACCGGGACATCCACGCATACGCCTGACCGAGCACACGGTCTCGCCGGTCAGATGGTTTAACTTCTAGCGGTGCTCAACCCATAAGATTTTTCGCATTTTCGTGCCGTTGAAATCGGCCCTACATACACCCATTTCAGATGTTACTGCTGGTGCTGGTGTTACTTGACGCGTGGACGGCACGAAAATGCAGCAGCCAGCGCGGCGCTTCACACGCGAAAGTGCCGCGCTGCCGTCTAGCTCTCACTCCTTTCCCACATCTTCCCTTTCCTGACCACGAGCCCTTTCTTGTGCAGGTCCATAAGCAAGTGAACTGCGAGGGCGATTGTGAACCCGCTCGCCTGGGCAACGGCCTCGACGTCGATTCCGCCCGCTCCGGCCACTGGCAGCGAGTCGTAGACGCGCAGCTCGTTGCGGGAGAGCTTCTGGATCGCGTCTGCCTCGAAGTCGATCTCCAACTGTCCATCGGCATCAGTGGAGCCGATCGCACCGAGCTGCTGGTGCGCATCGTCGGCACTGAGCACCATGTCAGCCCTGTCGTTTCTGATGGCCAGATTCGTTCCCAGCGAGCCCGGCCCCAGGATCGGCCCCGGCACAGCGAGCGGAATGCGGTTGTACGTCTTCACCCATTTCAGCGTGTTCAACGCGCCCGACCGGAACGCAGCCTCGACGACGATCGACCCTTGAGTCAACGCCGCCACGAGCCGGTTTCGAGTCAGGAATCGGTGCCGGTCCGGAGTCATTCCCGGCGGGTACTCGGTGACAATGGCACCGCCCTCAGCCGCGATCCGGTCAAACAGTTTGCCGTTGCGCTTCGGGTAGATCTGCCCCGGCCCGCACGCGGCCACAACAACGGTCAACGCCTGGTTGTTCAAGGCGGTCTCGTGGGCGACGGTGTCAATACCCAGTGCCCCGCCGGACACGATCGTGTACCTATGCCGCGCAAGACCGGTACACAAATCCGCGGTTGCGTGGTGGCCGTAGGCGCTCGCCGCTCGCGTGCCGACGATCCCCACCGACTGCGCGAACAACTGCGCCAGGTTCGTATTGCCCCGCGCCCACAAGGAGTGCGGTGGGTACCCCTCAGGCGGGAGGGGCTCTTCGTCGGCAGCCGGGCCCAGGCCCCGCTCCTGCTTGCTCAACGCGCTGCCGAATGACGCTGCGATCTCATCGGCGGGCCACTCCGGATCCTCCGGGGTGATCAACGAGTATCCGTGCTGCGCGGCCTCCTCCAGGTCTTCGGCGGGACGGTCCCAGGTGTAGCGCGATTCTGTCGCGGGACCCAGCTCCCCCAGCCAACTCGCACGGGTGCGGATGCCGCGGGCAAGCTCGTCGGCATCGCGCCCGGCACCCAAGTGCGCGAGCAAGTGGCGGTTGGGCCCCTCCACGACCCGGTTCAAATATGCCCACGACTCAAGTTTCGATGCACTCATACCAGTACTCCCCTCTCCTTGGATGCGCGCAGTTCCAGCGCATCGAAAACGTGCTCCAGGCTCGGCCGCTCCGCGCCCGCGAGATCGGCGATGGTCCACGACAGACGCAGGATCCGGTCGACTCCCCGCTGCGTGATGTCGCCATTCGCCAAGGCACCCTCAATCACCGCCATGCCGGCGTCATCCGCCGGAAAGTGCCGCCGCAATGTCGCCCCCGCAACGCGCGAATTGGTTGCCGCGCGCACGCCTGCTTTCTCCCACCGGTGCTTGGCCCGGTCACGCGCCGCCAACACTCGCTGCGCGATCGCTTCCGACGGTTCGTTGTCGGCCCTGCCCACCACCGCCCCGACCGAAGACGTCCTGAGCGAGATATCGACGCGATCACGCAGCGGGCCCGACACATTGCGCAGATAGTTAACACGTTCCATCGGCCGGCAGGTGCACTTCTCCGGCACGTCCACCCCGCAACGGCATGGATTCGCCGCCATGACCAGCTGAAAGTTCGCCGGGTACACCACCTCCCGGCGCGCCCGGGTAAGCCGAACTTCCCCCTTTTCCAGCGGCACGCGCAGCCCGTCGAGGGTGTCGGCAGGGATCTCGCTGACTTCGTCGAGAAACAGCACGCCATGATGCGCGTGGCTCACGGCACCCGGTCGCGGAATCCCGGAACCACCACCAATCAGCGCCGCCTTGCTTAACGACGGATGCGGCGCCACAAAGGGAGCTTGCCCTATCACCTCACCACTCGACTCCCCGGAAATGGAATGAATCGCGGTGGCCTCGACGACTTGCTGTGACGAAAGCTCGGGCAGGATGGACGGCAACCGCTCGGCCAGCATGGATTTGCCCGAACCCGGTGCGCCGATCATGAGAATGTGGTGCGCCCCGGCGGCAGCGATCTCGAAAGCGCGGCGCTCTTGCTCTTGCCCGACGACATCCCGGAAATCGGCAACCGGGACCGAACGCACGACGTGGTCGACCTTCTCCAAGCCGGGCAGTTCCCGCTCCCCCGCGAGCCATTGCCACGCTTCGGTGAGACTCTGCGCAATCCGCACACTGGGGTGGCCGACCAATGCGGCTTCTTGGGAGTTTCCGGCGGGAATGACGATGTGCTCGATGGTTCGGAGCGGGACGCTGTGGAGGGCATCGAGGATGATCTGCAAAATGCCGTCGACACGCCTGAGCTGGCCACTCAACCCCAGTTCGCCGACTACCAGGCAGCCCTTGAGGCGACGCTCGATAACCGGATCCATGCTGGCCAAAACGGCCAGCGCGATAGGGAGATCGAATTGTGAGCCGGCTTTCGGCAAGTTGGCCGGTGAGAGCGAGACCATGATCTTCGTCCGCGGCCACGGCAAGCCCGAGTTGGCCACCGCGGTGCGGATCCGGTCCCGGGACTCCCCGACAGCTTTGTCACCGAGGCCGACAATGTGCATCCCCGGCAAGCCGGGACCGACGTTGGCCTCCACGGTGACCGAATGCGCCGTCACGCCTTCGACCGTGGCGGAGTAGGTGCTAGCAAGAGCCATCGTCGACTCCTTGGTAGAGGCGGGTGTGGCAGTCGTGACCGTCGAAAAGCACTTCGACAACGTCGAACCGCACCTGCCTGAACGGTTTATCTCTGAGCCAGTGCACCGCGGCTTTGCGCATGCGCGCAAGCTTGCGTGCGGTCACGGATTCAGCGCCGCCGAAGTTCGTGCCCCGGCGCGTTTTCACCTCCACGAACACAGTCGTGCCGTCTGTGGCCATGGCGATAATGTCTATCTCCCCATCGCGACAGCGGTAGTTGCGCGCCACGATGATGTACCCCGCTTGTTCGTAGCGGGTGGCTACCTCTGTCTCCCCCAGTGCTCCCAGCATGTACTGGTCGCGTGGCGTGATGCCCGCAGTCATGTATCCCCCTGTTGTCCAGAACCTGTGTGAAGAGTCGTGCTGAAACGATCTACTTCGTTGGACTACCGGAGAACCTCGATCGGTTCCGTCAGGGGGAGAGAAACATCCGAGAACGACAAAACCTGTGGATAACCACCGTTATCCACAGGTCCTATTAGCGGCCAGAGCTAGAAAAGGGGTCACTCAGGAATGACCATCTCCGGCTTATCCAGCTCCTCGATGTTGACGTCCTTGTAGGTAATCACGCGGACGTAGCGGACGAAACGGACCGCACGGTACATGTCCCAGACCCACGCGTCTGACATGCGGACCTCGTAGTAGACATCCTTGCCCTCGGTGTGCGGGATCAGCTCCACGGCGTTGGCCAGGTAGAAGCGGCGGTCTGTCTCGACCACGTAGGAGAACTGGCTGACCACGTCGCGGTACTCGCGGTAGAGGGACAGCTCCACCTCTGCTTCGTAGTTGTCCAGTTCCTCAGCACTCATTGTGTCCGGCTCCTCATGTACATCTCGTGGGCAGCTGCAACGTTGGCATAAGTGTAGCGATGCTCCGCGCTCGCACCGTGACGGCGCACCGCATCCATGTGCGCCGCCGTGCCGTAGCCCTTATGGCTCTCCAAGCCGTAGTCAGGGAAAGTCTCCGCCATCTTCGTGATGAGCCGGTCGCGGCTGACTTTCGCCAGCACGCTCGCCGCGGCGATGCAGCGGGCGGTGTAGTCCCCGCCGATGATCGGCAACTGGGGCATGGTAAGACCCGGGACGCGGAATGCGTCGACAAGCGTGAAGCCCGGAGTAAGTCCGAGACCCGCTACGGCCAGGCGCGCGCCGTCAAGGTTGGCGTTGTGGATACCGCGCCGATCCACCTCCGCGGCAGGGATATGCACGACACAGTGGGCGTCCGAGACGGTGAGGATAGCGTCGTAAAGCGAAGCTCTTTTGGCAGGCGTGAGCTTCTTGGAATCCGTCAGACCGTCGAGCGCTGGAATGGGCTTGTCGGGCAGCACGCACGCGGCGATAGTGACAGGGCCGAAGCATGCGCCGCGGCCGGCTTCGTCGATACCTGCGACAGGCCCCAAGCCCGCTTTGCTCAGCGCGACTTCATACGTGCGCAACTGCTTGAGTCGCCTCACGCTACTGCTGCTGCGGCTGAATGTCCTGGTTGTTCACAGACCCAATGCGCGTCAGCGGCAGAATGATGAAGGAGACTTTGCCGCGGATGTTCTCCTCCGGAATCGTTCCCTGGAACTGGTCGCCCATGTGGGCGCGGGAGTCGAGCGAGTTCGTGCGGTTATCGCCCATGACGAAGACATGATCGTCCGGCACTGTCAGCGGCCCGAAGAAGCTTCCACCGCAGGCCTCTGAAGCCTCATCACCGATGATCGGGTTCGCGTGGGGCTGAAGAATGTAGGACTGGTCAATCGGCTCGTCGTCAACCATCACGGCAGGGTCTCCCGCCTGGCACGACACGGTCTGGCCACCGGTTGCGACAATGCGCTTGACCAAATCGTTCTCGTCGGGGGCGACCAAGCCCACGTACGAACCGAGCTGCTGCAGCCCAGCCACAATCGGGTTGTCCGAGCGGTTAGACACGTAATTGGTGTTCCAGGAGTCAGTGCCCTCGAAGACCACAATGTCGCCCGGCTCCGGGTCGGAGAAGTAATAGGAGACCTTCTCTACGAAGATGCGGTCACCGTTGCAGCCCTCACAGCCGTGCAGCGTCGGTTCCATCGACGCCGACGGAATCAGGTAAACGCGTCCCACAAACGTCTGGAGCAGGAAGATCAATCCCAGCGTCAGCACGACCACCATGGGGATCTCCACGTACCACGGCATCGTGGCCTTGTCGTCCTTCGGTGCCTTCTTCGGCTCACCAGAAGGGCGGGGCTGGTACCGCGCCGTCACAGGACTACCGGACTGCTGCGGAAGTTCGGGCCACGGGGCGGTTCGGCGGGAAGACCGGGGATCAGGGTTGTGGGTCACGGGCAATCACCTTAGCACCAGGAAATCCAAACGCCCCCACCACCAGGTGAGGGCGTTTCGCACGGCAGGAGCTTAGCGGCGCTCCTTGATGCGCGCTGCCTTACCGCGCAAATCGCGCATGTAGTACAGCTTCGCGCGGCGGACACGGCCGCGGCGGACAACCTCGATGTGGTCGATGTTCGGGGAGTGAACCGGGAAGGTACGCTCCACACCGATGCCGAAGGAGATCTTGCGGACAGTGAAGGTCTCGCGGATACCAGAACCCTGGCGGCGGACCACGAAGCCCTCGAAGAGCTGGGTACGGGTAACGTTGCCCTCAATAACCTTCACGTGGACACCCAGGGTGTCACCGGGACGGAAGTCGGGGATGTCATCGCGCAGCTGGCCTGCGTCGACCTTGTCGATAATGCCGTTAGACATAACGAATGTTCCTTTTCAGATTTGGACAGAGGACCCTAGCGGCTCTTCCCTATGCAAGGCGCTCGGCTGGTTCGTGTCGGCTACATGACCCGAATATTCAAGCACACCACCAGGGGTTCACCCAAATCGCCGTGCGGTTTTCTCCGTCGTCGTTCCGTACCAGTACTGGACACCGGGAAGTGCGTTGACCACGGCCTGAGTCGCGTCCTTCAGCGGCAGCGCCGTGCGGCCCTCCACAACAACGCGGTACACCGGATCGAGCAGCGGGCCGTCTTCAGCCTGCAAATATTGCGTGACGACGGCATTGTCCACCACACACATCTGATCCTGCAGCTCCACTGTCACGGCGGCATCCATGAATCCCGCCCGGCGCAGCTTCTTCGCCACTTTGCCCTGGGACTTTTCCCACGCGACCGCATTCATGATCACCGCGATGTCGGTGGAGACATCCCGCGCATCGAGCGTGAATAGGTCATCTCCATCCAGCCCACCTTCTGCGCGCAGCTTATCGACGAGTTCCGGCCGCACCTGCTGCGTCCTGCGCAAAGCCTCATCACGGCGCCACCGGGCGATCTTGCCGTGGTCTCCCGATACCAGCACCTCCGGTGCCGAGAGTCCCCGCCACTGACGCGGCTTAGTGTAGGAAGGTCCCTCGACTAGGCCGTCAGAGAAACTGTCTTCCTCGTGGCTTTCGGTGTTGCCCAGCACGCCGGGAATGAGTCGCGTCACGGCCTCAGCGATGACCAATGCCGCCACTTCCCCGCCGATGAGCACGTAGTCGCCGATGGAGACCTCCCGCACCCGGTAGCGCTGCGCGGCGTCCACGAACACACGCTGGTCGATGCCTTCATAGCGCCCGCAGGCGATAACAATGTGCTCTTCGCGCGACCACGCCCGCGCATCCGCCTGGGTGAACGGCGCCCCGGCGGGCGTGGGTACGAGCAGCAAGGGCGCTTCTGAATCCTCGCCCGCCCGGCAGTCCCTCTCTTCCTGGTACGGCCGCGGCGCCACAGCGGCGACGTCGTCATGGCGCGCTTTGTCGTTGCGGTGCGGGGTCGCGGAGTGGAGTTGGGGGGCGCTGCCGTCGATAAGCGGAAGCTGCGCCACGTGATCGAGCGCTTGGCCCCACACTTCCGGGAGCATGACCATGCCGGGGCCGCCGCCGAGCGGCGAATCGTCCACCGCTTTGTGGTTGCCGGTGGCCCAGTCGCGCAGATTGTGCACGCCGACGGAGAGGATCCCCTGCTCGATCGCTTTGCCCAACAGCGCGTGGCGCAGCGGGTCGAGGTACTCGGGGAAGATCGTGATGATGTCCAGTCTCATGCTCACAGCTCCAACAGACCCTCCGGCGGAGTAATCACCAGGTAGCCCTCATCCAGGTCGATCTCCGGCACGATGTCCATCACGAACGGCACCAGCACTTCTTTACCGTGGTAATCCACTTCGAGGAGTTTGCGGTTGGGCATGGTCATCACGCCCGTGACCTCGCCGATGTGCGTGCCTCCGGCATGGTCAAGGAGCACTTTCAGACCGATGAGCTCGTGGTCGTAGTACTCGTCGGAGTCCTCGTCGCGCTCGAGCGGCTCGGCGAAGAACTGCATGCCGCGCAGAGATTCTGCGGCAGTGCGGTCCGCAACCTCCTCGAACGTGACCAGCAGGCGCTTCTGATGCGGACGCACCGATGTGACGGTCAGGTCTCGCTCCTTGCCGGCCTGTCGGCCGTGGAGCACCTCGCCTTGAGCGAAATGAATGTCCTCGTCGTCCGCGAGTGGCTCCACAACCACCTCACCGCGGACACCATGAGATTTCACTACCCTGCCAATCCTGATTTCCATGCAGCTCAGGCTACCGCGATCTCCTTCCGGGCATGAGAAAACCTCCCCAGGTCCTAGCCCAGAGAGGTTCGCGGGATGGCGACTAGTTCTCTTCTGCCTCAGCCTCTTCAGCCGGTGCGTCCTCAGCAGCGTCATCGGACTCAGCCTCAGCCTCAGCTGCCTCTGCAGCCTCAGCTTCAGCAGCAGCCTTAGCCTCTGCCTCTTCCTTAGCCTTCTTGCGCTTCTCGGTGATGGCCTCAGCGGTCGGGCCGCCAGCAGCTTCCTCAAGAGCCTGGTTGAACAGGTCGAGCTTGGACGGCTTCTCATCAGCAACCTTGAGGGTGCCCTCTGCACCGTCGAGGCCCTTGTGCTTCTGCCAGTCGCCGGTCACCTTGAGCAGAGCCGCAACCGGCTCCGTCGGCTGTGCGCCGACGCCGAGCCAGTACTGTGCACGCTCGGAATCGATGCGGATGAGCGACGGCTCTTCCTTCGGGTGGTAGATACCGATGTTCTCGATGACCTGACCATCGCGACGGGTGCGGGCATCGGCAACGACGACACGGTACTGGGCATTGCGGATCTTGCCCACGCGCTGCAGCTTGATCTTGACAGCCATGTTTAAGTACTTCCTTACGGTCACTGGGCAGTGCAGACATCCGCCGCTTATTGGCGGACCGGTTCAACCCTTAGATTTCCCTGCGTGTGACTGGCCGGCCGGTTGTGTGCTGTACTGGCACTACCGGGGTCGGCGCTTACGCAGCTCGAATCACCCTACCCGCTGCTGGCCTATACACCAAAAGAGGCGTGGGTTATGAGGTTTACAGGGAAAGCGCGGTAAGGTCTGCGGGGATCAACAAAACATACGAGCGAGACACGCCGGACAAGATTGCATGACTACCACGGTAAGCACACAGAAGCCACGCGAGCAGGGGCAAGCCCCCTTGCCTAGGCTGACGTACCGCAACGACCTTGACGGCCTGCGCGGGTTTGCCATCGCCTTAGTCGTAGTCTTCCACGTCTTCGTCGGGCGCGTTTCCGGCGGTGTGGATGTCTTCCTGCTGCTGTCCGGTTATTTCTTCATGGGTGCGCAGCTGCGCTATGCAGTCCGCCCGAACCCGTCGCTCAACCCTTGGTGGCCGTTGTGGCGCACCGCACGGCGTCTTCTGCCAGCGCTGGCGGTGGTGCTATCCGCGACCTACCTGGGGATCAAGTATCTCACGCCGGAGTTGCTCAGCCTAGAGCTGACTCAGCAGTTCACCGCGTCCGTGTTGTACTACCAGAACTACGAGCTCGCTGCGCAGGACGCCGCCTATGCCGCCGCGGGTTCGGAGACATCCCCGCTGCAGCACCTGTGGTCTATGAGTGTGCAGGGGCAGTTCTACCTCTTCGCCATCGCGGCCGGCATCATCGTGGCGCTGTTGGCTACCCGCGCACATATCGGTGTTAAGCGACTGCGCCGCGGCGCCATTGTCGTGCTCTCACTGGTCACGATCGCGTCCTTTGCCTACGCGTCGCGGCACGGGCTCGTCGGCACGCCGGAGAACTACTACGCCTTCCCTTCCCGCCTGTGGGAGCTGAGCTTCGGTGCACTGCTGGCCATGATTCCCTTCGCCGACGTCATCCCGGCACGCCTCCGCTCGTTCGCAGCGGGTCTCGGCCTAGTGATGATCACGATCACCGGCTTTGTCATCTCCACCTCGCTGGCATTCCCCGGCCCCGCCGCGCTGCTCCCGCTGCTGGGTGCAGCGCTGGTCGTCGTGGCCGGGCCGGATCACGCTGTCGCCCGCGTACTGGCGTCCTCCCCGATGAAGTGGTTGGGCAAGGTGGCCTACTCCCTCTACTTGTGGCACTGGCCGCTGCTCATTCTGTTCACGGTGAGATCGCAACGCGACACGCCGTCGATCGCTTTGGGCATCCTCGTCATCGGCCTGTCGCTCGCGCTCGCGCACCTGACCTACAGCTTGGTCGAAGACCCGTTGCGCCAGCACGCCAAGCGCCCTAAAACGACGGACAAGCCCGTTCAACGCGCCAAAGCAAGCTTGACGACGCTTCCTGGCCGCCTCCGCGCCGCCGGCGGTGCCGTCATCGCACTACTGTTGGCAGGTCTGCTGGCGATTCAGCCGGTCTTTGCCCGCCAAGTGGACAACGCCGAGGGCGTCCTGGACGCGGCCACCTACCCGGGCGTGATGGCGCGTTTCGGCGCCGATGTACCGGAGGCCCAAGCCGAACCGGACCCCACCTTGATCGCTGACATGTTCCCGCCGACCGTTGATGACGGCTGCTTGATCTGGATGGACCAGCCAGCCGACATGATGCCTGGCGAGCATTGCGTTTACGGCGACACCGAAGCCGACACCACCGTGGTTCTTTTCGGCGGCTCCCACTCGGAGCCCTGGGTCATCCCCCTGGACATCCTCGGCCGCGAACACGGGTTCAAGGTCGTACCGTACATGCGTCAGGAGTGCCCGCTAGTCCTCGATGATCTGGACACTGTGTCTGAAGTGTGTGCCGAGTGGTCCCAGCAAGCCTTCCAAAAGATCATCGACCTCGACCCGGACCTGGCGGTGTCCACCTCGACCCGGCCGGCCGGCCGCGCCGGCGAAGGCAGTGTCGGCCCTGACCTCGTTCCAGCCGCCTACGCAAACGTGTGGGACACTCTCCGCCTGAACGACATCCCCTTCCTGGGCATTCGCGACAACCCGTGGGTATTCAGCCGCGAGGGCGAGCACATGGACCCCAACGAGTGCCTCGTTGCCGGCAACTCCATGGAAGCCTGCTCGACCGTCCGCGAAACCGTCTACGGATACGAAGACCCGGGCGAGGCGTTCCTCTTCCCGGAGAACCAGCAGTGGTCCCTGGATACGTCCGACTGGTTCTGCGACGACACGCTGTGCCCGCCGATCATCGGCAACCTTTACGTCTACCGCGATCAGAACCACATCTCCAACGCCTACGCGCGAACCACCACCCCGCTGGTGTGGGAGAAGCTCAGAGAGATCTTCGACGCCCTGGAGATTCCGCACAACGGCGGCACCGATGCCACCGATGCCACCGATGCCACTGAAGCCACCGGCGAAAGCAGCCCGACCACGCCGCCTGCACCGGAGAATGCTGACCCTGCCACCGACGACGGGGACCCTACCGGCGAGGCTCACCCCAACGGACCCTACGCACCCGCGGACCCGAACAACCCCGCGCCGGGAGAACCGGGCAAATTGATCTTCAACTAACGCGCGACACCGGAATACTACTCGGGGTTTTCCGTAATACTGCTCACGTGAAAGCCCTGGTGAGAAACATGCAGATCGGCTTATAAGCTCGAGCAGTATTCCGGGTCCGAGTAACTCTCGGACCTTATTTCCTTTTCTTCCCCCCGAAGCCCGGGAAGCCGCCGCCCATGCCGGGCATGCCTCCCATTCCGGGCACGCCGCCCATGCGCTTCATCATCTCGTTCATGTCCATGTTGTTCAGGTTGCCCAGGTCCAGCCCGTCCATGCCGGGAGGCAGCTGCTCCTGAATCTTCTTCAGCTCAGCCGGATCGAGGCCGTCCATCCCGGGCATCCCCGGCATTCCACCAGGACCACCAGGACCGGCGGGGGCGCCGGGTGCTCCGCCCATCGGCGGCATCTTCGGCCCGTTCTGCTTCTTCGGCGGCTTGCGCTTGCCCTTCTTGTTCTTGCGGCCCTTCGGCTGCTTCTTCGTCGCGGACCGGCCGCCGCCCATGCCAGGCATCCCCGGCATGCCGGGCATTCCGGACATGCCGAACTGGTTAGCCATCTTGCTCATCATCTTCTTCGCCTCAAAGAAGCGCTCCACCAGCTGGTTGACGTCAGCGACGGTGACGCCGGAACCGTTAGCAATCCGCTTGCGCCTGGAAGCGTTGAGGATCTTCGGGTCCTCACGCTCCTGCGGGGTCATACCGCGGATGATGGCCTGGATGCGGTCGAGCTGCTTCTCGTCGACCATGTCAGCCATGTCGTTCATTTGCTTGCCGCCGGGCATCATTTTCAACAGGTTGCCGATCGGCCCCATGCGGCGGATCATCAGCAGCTGATCCAGGAAGTCCTCCAGCGTCAGTTCGCCGGACCCCAGCTTCATGGCGGCTTCTTCCGCCTTCTGCTGGTCCATCATGGTCTCTGCCTGCTCGATCAGGGAGAGCAGGTCACCCATGCCGAGGATGCGGCTGGACATGCGGTCCGGGTGGAAGACATCGAAGTCTTCGAGCTTTTCGCCTGTCGACGCAAACAGGATCGGCTTGCCCGTCACCTCACGAATCGACAGCGCTGCACCACCGCGGGCGTCACCGTCGAGCTTGGTCAACACGACGCCGGTGAAGTCCACACCGTCAGCGAAGGCTTGCGCGGTGGTCACCGCGTCCTGGCCGATCATGGCATCGATGACGAAGAGGACTTCGTCCGGGTTGACCGCGTTGCGGATGTTGCGGGCCTGGGTCATCAGGGTTTCGTCAATACCCAACCGGCCGGCGGTATCGATGATGACCACGTCGGCGTTCGTGCGGCGGGCTTCGTCGATACTCGCCTGGGCCACGGAAACCGGATCGCCGTGAGAGGTGCCCATTTCGTGTTCTGCGGAATCCAGCGAGGTACCCGGGTCCGGCGCGAAAGTACGCACCCCGGCGCGCTCGCCGACGATCTGCAGCTGCTGGACAGCACCAGGGCGCTGCAGGTCGCAGGCCACAAGCATGGGGGCGTGCCCTTGCTTCTTCAGGTGCAGTGCGAGCTTACCGGCCAGGGTGGTCTTACCGGCACCTTGCAGACCGGCCAGCATGATCACGGTCGGCGGGTTCTTCGCCAGGTTCAGGCGGCGCGTCTCGCCACCGAGGATGTTGGTCAGTTCCTCGTCGACGATCTTGATCACTTGCTGCGCCGGGTTGAGCGCCTCAGACACGTCGGCACCGAGCGCGCGCTCCTTGACCCGCTTGATGAAGGCGCGGACGACGGTCAGGGAGACATCGGCTTCAAGCAGCGCGATGCGGATCTCACGGGCGGTGGCGTTAATGTCCTCTTCCGTGAGTTTGCCCTTGCCCCGCAGACCTTTCAGCGCTGTTTGCAAGCGGTCTGACAATGACTCGAACACGAAAAAGCTCCCTCGTAGCAAATGAAAAAAGTGGTGGGTACAGCCTAGCTGCTACCCACCGCCTAAATCACATTGCTATTTGGACGTGCCAAGCAGCGCGTCGACAAAGCCCTCCACTTCGAACGGTGCGAGATCGTCCGCGCCCTCGCCGAGGCCGACGAGCTTGACGGGCACGCCGAGTTCTTCCTGCACCTGGAAGACGATGCCGCCCTTGGCGGTGCCGTCGAGTTTGGTCAGCACCACACCGGTGATCTCCACAACGTCCTTGAACACGCGGGCTTGCATCAGGCCGTTCTGCCCCACCGTCGCGTCGAGCACGAGAAGCACCTCATCGACCTGAGACTTCTTCTCGACGACGCGCTTGACCTTGCCCAACTGATCCATCAGGCCGGTCGAGGTGTGCAGGCGCCCAGCGGTGTCGACGATGACCACGTCAGCCTGCTCCTCGACGCCGGTCTTCACCGCGTCGAAAGCAACTGCGGCGGGGTCAGCGCCCTCAGCACCACGGACCGTGGACGCACCGACACGGCGACCCCAGGTCTCAAGCTGGTCGGCGGCTGCAGCACGGAAGGTATCAGCCGCGCCCAGCACAACGCGGTGGCCCATGGAGATGAGCACGCGGGCAAGCTTGCCCGTCGTAGTGGTCTTGCCGGTGCCGTTCACACCCACGACCAGAATGACGGCGGGCTTGCCCTCATTCGGCATCGCTTTGATGGAGCGGTCCAGCTCGGGACGGCCTGCCTCGATGAGGGTCTCCCGCAGCATGGCGCGAGCTTCTTCCTCAGAGGCCACACCGCGCTCAGCGATCTTCGCGCGCAGATTCTCCGTCACCTTCATGGTCAGCTCTGCACCGAGGTCTGCCATGATGAGGGTGTCTTCGATCTCTTCCCACGCGTCCTCGTCCAAATCACCGGCGGTGAGAATGCCCAGCAGGCCCTGACCGATGGCGTTCTGGGAGCGGGACAGGCGACCGCGCAAACGGCCGATGCGGCCAGCAGCCGGGGCAATGTCATCCAGTGGCTGCTGCTGAGGGGCAGGTTCGCCTTCGGGCACCGGGGTCTGCGCACGGGCTTCCTCAGCCACATCCGCAGTGGTGCGGGCGATTTCAGCCGCTTCTTCTGCTTCCTCTTCCGGGGTCTGGTTGACTGGGGCAGCCGGCTCGGCAACATCGGCTGCGTCGTCGTGCACCTGGGCAGACACGGCATCCTCAGCTGCATCATCAGCCGCACCAGCTTCCGGATTGGCGGACATCGCCCCGAGTGGCTTACCCACGCTCAAACCGTCCGGATCAACAGCCTCGGCCGGTGCGTCATCAAGCAGTTCGTCCTCAACCGGCTCTTCCTCAACCGGCTCCTCGACCTCGACAGGCTCGTCGACCTCGACGATGTCGTCGTCGACGACCGGATCACCGTCAACATCCACCACAGCATCAGGCTCAGCGCTGGCCGCAGCAGCTGCCGGCTCAGGCTCGGCGGGTGTCGGCGTGTTCAAGGGCTCGTCGACACGCACGGGCTCTTTCTCCGCGGTCGCAGCACCCGCCGGGGCGAAGTTGAAACCGCCTTTAGCCTGGTAGTTACCGGACTTCTCCTGCTGGGTGAGTTCCTTCGGCTCCTCCGGCTCCGCCTTGTCAAAGGAGACGGTCTTGGACTTCTTGCGGTTGTTGCCCACCACCACGATGATGCCCACGATGATGAGAAGCACCACGATGACGGCGACAATGATCCACAGAACGGTTGAATTCATCATGGCCCCCATAGTGCCACCAGATCACAGCGAGCGGGGCGGCACCCTACTCCTGCGGGTTCGGCGAGGGGCTCATGCGCTGGGAGATCACGCGGGTCACACCGTCGCCACGCATGGTCACGCCGTAGAGCACGTTCGCGACATCCATCGTCGGCTTCTGGTGGGTGATCACAATGAGCTGCGAGTCCTCGCGGAGCTCTTCGAGGAGGGCGATGAGGCGACGGAGGTTGACGTCGTCAAGCGCTGCTTCGACCTCGTCCAACACGTAGAACGGGCTCGGGCGGGCACGGAAAATGGCCACGAGCATCGCCAACGCCGTGAGTGACTTCTCCCCGCCGGAGAGCAGCGAGAGCCGTTTGACCTTCTTGCCCGGGGGACGCGCCTCGATCTCGATCCCGGTGGCGAGCATGTCCGAAGGGTCAGTCAGCAGCAGCCGCGCTTCACCGCCGGGAAACAGCGTCTGGAATACGCGGGGGAATTCGCGTTCCACGTCGTGCCACGCGTCGGTGAACAGCTGCAGGATTTGCTTATCGACGTCATCGATCACCCCGGTGAGATCTTTCCGCGCCTGGACGACATCAGCGAGCTGGGTGGACAGGAAGCTGTACCGCTCCTCCATCGCCTTGTACTCTTCCAGCGCCAGCGGGTTGACCTTGCCTAACGCGGCGAGATCCTTCTCGGCCTGCTTGAGGCGCTTGGTTTCGGCATCCTTGTCGAAGTCTTCGCCGGGCGTGTACCCCTCGAGAAGATCGTCGATGGCGATGCCGAGCTGCTCGACGATCTTCTCCTCCGCCTCGGAGATGCGCACCTGCGCCTGCTCACGGGCGATGTCAGCGGCATGTGCGGTGTCACCAAGCCGGCTCAACTGCTGGCGCAACGCGCTGACTTTCTCGCGCGCTTGTGACTGCGCGGCGGTGAGCTGCTTGACCTGGGAGGTGAGCTCGTCGCGCTGTTCGGTCGCGCGGTTGAGCGCGTCGGCGATGCGTTCTTGCAGCGTTTCGGCGTGCGCTGCCACGGTCTGCGCGAGCTGTGCCTGGGCTCGCTTCCGCGCCATTGCCGCCTCATGACGTGCTTTGGCTTGCTGTTCGCTTTCCGCTTGACGACGCAGCGCAGCGCCCCGGCCCGCAACCTGCTCCACCGCCTGTTGGGCGGAACGGGCGGCCAGTGTGGCTTCCATTTCGCGGGATCGGGCGTCCGCTAATTGCGCAGCAGCCTCGTCGCGGGCAGTAGAATCTGCCTCTTCGTCAGTGTCGGGCTGCTCGACCCGGGACAGCCGGTCGCGGGTCTCCGCAAGGTGCTTCACCCGGTCAGCGAGCCGGATTTCTGCCTCGGTGGCTTGTTTGGCGGCGCGCTCATGCTGCTGCCGCGCCTGCTGCGCCTGCCTGGTCAGGCGTTGGTGGTCGCGTTTCCACGAGGCGGCGTGCGCGTCGTGCTCCTTGAGCGCAGCTTTCGCTGAGGCGGCTGCGACCCGGGCTTCCTCCGCAGCGATCTTCGCGCCCTCAAGGGTGCCGGAGAGCTCATCGAGCGCAGCCTGAGCGCGTTCCAGTTCCGCTGTCGCTTGTTCTATCTGGGCGGCGACCTCAACCGACGACGCACCACCGGATCCGGCCGCGATCCAGCCCTCACCGACGACGGTGCCGCCCGCCGTCACGGCACGCAGGCGCGGATCATCCTGCACCGCAGCACGGGCGGAGGTGACATTCTTGGCCAGAATGACATCGACAAGCACACGCGTGACAGGGCCGGTGATCTCCGGTGCCAGTGTCACGTGATCGAGCAGCCAGGTCGTACCGGCTGGGGGTGCACCGTCGAGACGCCAGGAGCGGCCACCGGCCTGGGTGTCCACCACCACAGTGCGCGTCGCCTGACCGAGCTCACCCGCAACCTCCTCGCCGACCTCGCCGGCAAGAGCCTCAGCGTGCGGCCCGAGCGCCGCTGCCAAAGCTTTCTCCAACCCTGCTTCTGCCTTGACCCAGTCGGCCAGCGGGGCGAAACCTTGGCCTAAGACATCGGCCGCGTCGGCGACCGGGGCGGTTTCAGCGAGTGTGGAGATGCGAGCAGATAGAGAGTAGACAGTCTTCTCACGCTGTTTTTGCTCCTCACGGAGCTGGTCGAGGCGCTTCTCCGCCGCATCGGCTTCCGCCCCGGCGCGGGTGTGCGCCTGGACGAGAGGCTCCCGCTCACTGTCGACGGACGCCAGCTTCTCAGCAGCTTGAGCCGCCTGCTCCTCCGCATTGCGGGCCTGCTGGCGCGTCTCCTCCGCCGCTGCCGCAAGCCTTTCCACTTCTTGCTGGGCGGACTCAACCGCTCCTGCTTGGCTTTCCTCCTGGGCGAGCAGGCGAACCACGCCTTCACGCCGATCAGCAATCGCCCTGACTTGGGCTTTGTGCTCAGCTTCGGCCGCGGTGGCTTTCTCCTTCAGTTCCGCGACTTCGGACAGCACAGCGTTCAATGCAGCCTGGGCCTTGTCGTGCGCGGCCTGTTTCGCGGCGTGGTCTTCCTCCGCCCGCTCGGCAAGCGCGATCAACTTCTTCGGATCCTGGCCGCGGTAGTCCACAATCTCGTCAGCATGACGGGCGCGTTCGGTGGCAATGCGCAGTGTTGCCGACGTTCGCTCTGCCAGCGACGACAGGCCGAACCAGAGCTGTTGCGCAGCGTCAGCAGCGGCCGTCGCGCGAGCCTGGTTTTCTTCTACTGTCTGCTGGTGTCCTTCGGCGTCTTCCAACTCGGCGGTGACGTCCTGGACTTTCTGGGCGTGGAGTTCGGCTGCACGAGTGGCGTCGATAAGCGAAGCGCGAAGAGTGACCACCCTGTGGCCTGCGATTTTCAGGCGAGCGTCGCGCAGATCCGCCTGGACCGTGGCCGCCCGCTGCGCTGCCTCGGCTTGGCGCGCCAACGGCTTGAGCTGCTTGCCCAGCTCGTCGGTGAGGTCGGTGAGGCGGTCCAGGTTCGCCTGCATGCCCGTGAGTGTGCGCTGTGCTTTCTCCTTGCGGCGGCGGTGCTTGAGCACACCGGCAGCTTCCTCGATGAACGCGCGGCGGTCCTCCGGACGCGACTCGAGAATCTCGTTGAGCTTGCCCTGGCCGACGATGATGTGCATCTCGCGGCCGATGCCGGAGTCCGACAGCAGCTCCTGAATATCCATCAGGCGAGCCTTGGAGCCGTTGATCTCATACTCCGACGCGCCATCGCGGAACATGCGGCGGGTGATGGCCACCTGCGTGTACTCGATGGGCAGCTTGCGGTCCGAGTTGTCGAACGTCAGCGTCACCTCCGCGCGACCGAGCTGCTTGCGCTCGCCGGCACCAGCGAAGATGACGTCCTCCATCTTCCCGCCGCGGAGATTCTTGGCCCCCTGCTCCCCCATCACCCACGCCAGCGCATCGACCACGTTCGACTTGCCAGAACCGTTCGGGCCAACGACCGCGCAGATGCCCGGCTCGAATTTCATCGTCGTCGACGACGCGAAGGACTTGAATCCTTTAAGCGTCAACGAACTGAGGTGCATTCGGGTGATTCTAGTCGACAGTTAGTTGACGGAGTACCTACCGCTCCTCAAAACCCTGCGCGCCCTTCGGCTCACTGTGCTGCGCCTCCACGTGAGTCACGTTCCCCGGGCGGTCGGCCGTCGACGGGTCTTCGCGCAACAGCGCCAGAAGCTTATCGACGTCCGCCTCTTCCCCCTCAGCCACAACCTCCACGCGGCCATCTTCGAGGTTCTTCGCGTAACCGGTGATGTTGTGCTTCTTCGCCTGGGATTTCACCCAATAGCGAAAGCCCACGCCTTGGACGTGTCCGTGAACGTGGGCTGTCATGCGTGTGTCTGCCATGCAGACCAGATTAGCGTGCTTCTGTCAGCCCGCCCTCGTCGTTGCTTTCGCCAGAGCGGCGTGCATCGCGTGCGGTGACACGATCTTCGATGCTGCGGCGGGTGACTGGGTCGGAGCCGTCCCAGAACTCGACGTTCTTCACCTCAGGCAGCATGTCGCGGTGGAAGACCGGATCCATGCCCTGCTGGCGTTGCTCGTTGAAGTTCTTCAGCAGCTTGATGGCCACTCCGCCAAGCGGAACAATTGCCGCGATGTTGAAGACGGCCAGCAGACCAGCCATGGTGTCGCCGAGCGCCCACACGAGCGGCACGGAGCCGAATGCACCGAAGATGACGAAGCCAATCACCACAAGGCGGAAGACGAGCATGACGGTCTTGTTCTCCGTCAGGTACTCCACATTGGCCTGTGCAAGGTAGTAGTTGCCCAGCACGGAGGAGAACGCCAGGAAGAACAGGATGAATGTGATCGCGTGGGCGCCCCATGCACCGACGGAATCAGCCAGCGCGGACTGGGTCAACGCGGCGCCCTGGATGTCGTCTTTTCCGTAACTCACCGCCGGGCCGAGCAGCACGACGAAGGCCGTGATGGAACAGACGATGAGGGTGTCAAAGTACACGCCGAGCGTTTGCACTAGGCCCTGCTTGACCGGGTGGGACACGGTTGCAGTCGCAGCGGCGTTCGGGGCGGAGCCCATGCCGGCCTCGTTGGAGAACAAGCCGCGGCGCATGCCCTGCATGAGCGCTAAGCCGACCGTGGCACCAGCAACCTGCTGGAAGCCGAGGGCGTGGCCCACGATGAGGCTGACCATGCCAGGGACCTCGCCGATGTTCAACACAACGACGGTGACACCCATGATGATGTATGCGCCGGCCATGAACGGCACGATGACCTGGGTCCAGTTAGCGATGCGTGTGACACCGCCGAAGATGACCACTGCAGTCAGCGCCGCGATAATCGCTGCGACCGCGCCCTTCATAACCAGTGAGTCGGTGCCCAGGGAACCGCCGACTGCCTCAACGATCGAGTTGGTCTGGATGGCGTTGTAGACGAACCCGTAGGTCAACGCGAGAAAGACGGAAAAGATCGTGGCCAGCGGGGCCCAGCCCAGACCGCGGGTCATGTAGTAAGCGGGGCCACCGTGGTAGTTGCCGTCCTCGTCCTTGGTCTTCCACAGCTGGGCAAGCGTCGACTCAACGAAGGCCGTCGCTCCTCCGAGAAGGGCGAGCATCCACATCCAGAACACAGCGCCGGGACCGCCGACAGAGATAGCCAGGGCAACACCGGCGACGTTGCCGGTGCCCACACGGGAGGCAGCAGAGATGGTGAAGGACTTGAACGCGGAGAGCCCACCGTATTCCTCATCCAGGTCGCGCCCTTCCCGGTCCTTGCCCTTTGGGGACTCGGTAATGGCTTTGAACATGTCCGGCAACGACCGAATCTGCACGAAGATCGTGCGCAGGCCGAAGTACAGCCCACCCAGCACCAGGAAGAGTGGAACGATGTATGTCCAGAGAATGTCGTTGATGGTGCCGTCAACAACGTTTAAGGCGGTTTCCATGCCGGGGAGTTTATCGGCAACCCGCCCCATCGACGTAATGGTTACTAGGAGCAGTGCCTAAAGCACCTGGCAGACCGGGCAAAAATAACTGGATCGGCCATTGACCACGGTCCGGGCGATGGGGGTACCGCAGCGGGCGCACGGCTCGTCCGCCTGCCCGTACGCATTCAAGGATCGGGAGAAGTAACCGGAGGCGCCGTTGACGTTGACGTAGAGCGAATCGAAGCTCGTTCCGCCTGCCTGGAGCGCGCGGGCCATCACGGCGCGAGATTCCTCCAGCAACCGGACTGCGTCGCGCTGCCGTAGGGCGCGCCCCTTGCGGGTGGGTTTGATCCCTGCAGCCCACATAGCCTCGTCGGCATAAATAGAACCGATGCCGCTGACCACCGACTGGTCCAGCAAAACCGTCTTAATGGCCACGTTCTTCTTCCGGATCGCACGGGCGGTAGCCACTGGGTCAAAATCCGTCTCGAACGGGTCCGGGGCGATATGCGGGATGGCGGCGGGGATGCCGTCGATAAGCTGCGTATACTGCCAGGACCCGAATGTGCGCTGGTCAATGAAGTCGAGCTCGAATGGCGCGGAACCCACGCCGTGCATGAGCGCGCGGATGCGCAGATGAGGGCTGTCGACGAGCCCTGGTTCCCCGACGATCATCTGGCCGGACATGCGGAGGTGGACCATGACCGCGGCGCCGTCGGAAAGCTCGAGCCACATGAACTTGCCGCGCCTACCTGTGCCCGTGACACTCAGGCCAGGCAGGATCTCCGTGAGATCGACATCGTTGCCGCGCACAGCGCGCGGGTGAAGCACCTCGACGGTGTCGAAGGTGCTGCCGACGATGTGCGTGTCCAACCCCCGCCGGACTACCTCGACTTCGGGGAGTTCGGGCATTTACTTCTGCCTCAGCGCGACAGCTTCAGGGTGCTCCTTGAGGAAGAAGAATGCCTCGCGGGCCGAGTTCTGCTCCGCTGTCTTCTTGTTCTGGCCGCGGCCTACGCCACGGCGAACCCCGTCGATGGCGACTTCGGCGGTGAAGATCTGCTCGTGCTCCGGCCCCTTGGCCGTGGCGGTGTAGACGGGCGGGTTGCCGCCGAGCTCTGCGACGCGTTCTTGCAGCTCCGTCTTCCAGTCCTGGATCCAATGCGCGTTCTCGATCTTGTCGTCGAAGAGCCGGGTAATCACGTCGCGGGTCACATCAAAGCCGTGCTGCCGGTAGATCGCACCCAGCACAGCCTCGGTCGTGTCCGCCAAGATCGAGTCCTTCTTGCGGCCACCGGTGGCTTCCTCGCCTTTCCCCAAAAGGACGTGTGCGCCGAGGTCGATGCTGCGAGCAACATCCGCCAACCCGTAGCGCGAGACGATGCGGGCGCGCATGGGCGACAGGTCAGACTCCGGCCGGGACGGGAAACGGTCGAACAGCTCGTTGGCAATCGTGAGGCCCAGCACGGCGTCACCAACGAACTCGAGACGCTCGTTGTTCGGTAGGGTCCCGTGCTCATTCGCGAAAGACCGGTGAGTCAGCGCCAGTTTCAGCAGATCAGGCTCAACGTCAACACCGAGACGCTCGAGCAGTGAAGCGTGATCGATTCCCGCGAACGCCTCAGCCCACGCCTGAGAACCCGAGATCTTGTTCTTCTTCGCCCGCGGCACTATTTGCTCCCGCTGTCCCCGTCGCCGAGGAACTTCTCCAAACCGGCCCAGCGCGGGTCGACGCGGTCCGTCTCTTCTTCGGAGATACCGTCGGGCGCGGGAACCTCGGAATCTTCCGGGCACTCCGGCTGGCAGGTGGGGTTGAACGGCAGGTTCAGGCCTGCTTCGTCGACAAACGCCTGTTCCAGATCGACTGTGTCGTCCACAATGCGGGGCACATCGTCGCCGGAGCCGGCATCCGCGTCATCCTCAGCGTCGCCGGTGATGAAGTCGTCTCCACCGGAAAAGACCTGGGAGACGGTCAGGGTCTCGGTCGGGGTGAGGGGACGCAGGCAGCGGGCGCACTGGCCTTGCAGCTGAGCGGTCGCTGTAGCATCAACGAGCACGCCACTGCCCAGCGGCGTGATCGTTGCCTCCACCTCAACGTCGGCGCCTTCCGGGATCGCGATCATCTCGGGGCCGATGCGTGAAGGGGATGGGCCGGTGTGAGTGAGAGTTTTCGGAAGGCCGTCGCCGCGCAGGACGTCGGCTACATCGAAGACAAACGGATTCGTAGCCATAACGCGCACAAGCCTACCGTGTCCCCGCCCCCGCGACAGATTCAGGCAGAGCAGGTGGCAGGGGCGGTGATGCGCTAGTTCGAGCGCGGGCGACGGGCGCGATCAGCGCGGTCGGCACGGTCGGGGCGCTCTGGACGCTCAGCGCGCTCACGGTCGTAACGAGCGTACCCATCGGCGTGCGTAGCACGGCCGGATGCTCCGGCGCCGTGGCGCAGAGCGGAACGGTCAGAGGAGACGGTGCGCAGCACACTGGTCAAAGTTTCCTCGAACTCGCCCAACTTGGAGTCGACGTACTCATCGCATTCAGTGCGCAGGCGGTTGGACTCGGTGTGGGCGGTCTCGACGATACGGTGCGCTTCCTCGTCGGCGCGGCGGGTGACC
The DNA here is from genome assembly GCF_024454115.1 of Corynebacterium sp. CCUG 65737. NCBI lineage: Bacteria > Bacillati > Actinomycetota > Actinomycetes > Mycobacteriales > Corynebacteriaceae > Corynebacterium > Corynebacterium sp. CCUG 65737. The sequence goes on along the minus strand of NZ_JAGPZB010000002.1, from coordinate 97,067 downwards.
TCAGCCTCGGAGACGAGACGCTGCTGCTCTTCGCGGCCTTCGGCCACAGAGCGCTCGTAGGATTCGTTACCGTCAGCGATAAGGCGCTCAGACTCGCGACGGGCGCGGTCGACCGTTGTGTCGGCCTCCTCGCGTGCGCGGTCGACGAGCGTGTTCGCGTCGTCTTCGGCGGTGGCAACGAGCATGGTGGCGCGCTGCTGCGCCTCACCCAGCATCGACTCGGACTCGTTGTGGGCGTCGGAGACAAGGCGCTGAGCTTGATCTTCGGCCTCGACGATCATCTCGTCTGCGCGCTCCTCGGCGCCGCGGAGGATCTCGTCCTGCTTGTCCAGGACGTCTTGTGCATCGTCGACTTCGACGGGGAGGGCGTTGCGGATGTCGTCAAGCAGCGCGAGCACTTCGTTACGGGGAACCATGCAGTTCGATGTCATGGGCACGCCGTAAGCCTGCTCGACAGTGGTGACCAACTCATCCAATGCTTCAAATACGCGGTACATGACTTCTAAAGTACTGGTAGAAACACTAAAGCCCCGGCAGGCCGGGGCGGTGTGTTGCAGGTGGCGCAGCCTAGATCAGGCTAGATAACGCCCTGAGCAAGCATAGCGTCGGCGACCTTCTTGAAGCCGGCGATGTTGGAGCCGACAACGTAGTCACCTTCGTGATCGTATTCTGCCGCAGTATCGGAGATGTTGCGGAAGATGTTCTCCATGATGCGCTTGAGGCGCTCGTCGGTGTAGTCGAAGGACCAGGAGTCACGGGAGGCGTTCTGCTGCATCTCCAGTGCAGAGGTTGCCACGCCGCCGGCGTTAGCGGCCTTGCCCGGAATGAAGTGGGTGCCGGACTTGCGGAAGACCTCAATGGCATCAGCGGTGGACGGCATATTCGCACCCTCGGCGACATACTTCACGCCGTTGTCCACGAGTTTTTGGGCGTGATCGCCGTCGAGCTCGTTCTGGGTTGCGCACGGCAGAGCGACATCGGCGGACAGGTCCCAGATGGAGCCGTCGGAGTGGAAGGTGCCTTCTGCCTCCTTGCAGTACTCGTCAACGCGGCCGCGGCGGACTTCCTTGATCTCACGGAGCAGCTCAAGGTTGACACCGTTCGGCGTCTCCACCCAGCCGGACGAGTCGGAGAAACCGATGACGGTGGCGCCAAGCTCCTGCGCCTTCTGGATGGCGTAGGTGGCTACGTTGCCGGAGCCAGAGACGATGACCTTAGCTCCGTCAAAGGAGTCACCGTTGTGCTTCATGGCCTCGTTGGTGATGTAGACAACGCCGTAGCCGGTGGCCTCGGTGCGGACCAGGGAACCGCCCCATGTCAGGCCTTTGCCGGTGAGGACACCGGACTCGTGCTCGTTAGAAAGGCGGCGGTACTGGCCAAATAGGTAGCCGACCTCGCGGCCGCCGACACCGATGTCACCCGCCGGAACATCGCGGTACTCACCGATATGGCGGTGCAGCTCTGTCATGAAGGACTGGCAGAAACGCATGATCTCCTGCTCGGACTTGCCCTTCGGGTCAAAGTCGGAGCCGCCCTTGCCGCCGCCGATGGGCAGGCCGGTCAGGGAGTTCTTGAAGATCTGCTCGAAGCCGAGGAATTTGATGATGCCGAGGTTCACGCTCGGGTGGAAGCGTAGGCCGCCTTTGTAAGGTCCCAGCGCGGAGTTGAACTGGACGCGGAAGCCGCGGTTAACGCGTACCTCGCCGGAGTCAGTGACCCACGGCACGCGGAAGATGATCTGGCGTTCCGGCTCGCAGAGGCGCTCGATGAGGCCGTAGTCGTTGTAGTGAGGATCCTTCTGCAGGACGATCTTCAGGGAGTCGAGGACTTCAGCGACTGCCTGGTGGAACTCGGGTTCGCCGGCGTTGCGGCGGAGCAGCTTGTCGTAGTAACCGGACATTTCATCGTCGTAGTTAGCCATGCTGGATCCTTTCCTTTTCTAACGGTTGACAGGTAAGCACTATAGTCCCGCCTCGGCCGACCGCGCTTCTTTCCTGCCATCCCGTTGCTATCGTCTTCGGTGAACTAGCAGCAATGAACCTACCGCGTCCGGCAACACCCAGCTGGATGAGCAAAGAACAAAGGACCTCGATGACGCACTCCTACCCCGCCCTCGGCCCGCGTAACGACGACGAAGGCAACGCGGGACTACCTGCTAATTTTCAGCCAGATGCGCGGACCATCCGCGTCATCGTCGCCCCAGACTCGTTCAAGGGCACGGCCTCTGCCGCCGACGCTGCGGAATGGATTGCGGAAGGAATCCGGTCCGTCATCATCGACTGTGACATTGAGCACATGCCTATGGCGGACGGGGGCGAAGGCACTTCTTCGCTTTTCGACGGCACCGTGGTCACTCTCCCCACCACCGATGCCGCTGGACGTCTCACCGAGGCGAGCTACGTCTACAACGCCGCGGAGGAAACCGCGTACATCGACGTCTCGGCAGCAACAGGCCTACCCGCTGTCAAGGACAAGCCTGTCCCACTCACTGGCGACACCTACGGCACTGGGGTTCTCATCGCTGACGCGCAGAGCCGCGGCGCGAAAACGATCGTGCTGGGCATGGGCGGATCTGCCACGATCGACGGTGGCACCGGCATCCTCGTTGCCCTAGGCGCCAACCCGATGGATGCCAACGGGCACCCCTTGCGCCACGGCGGCGGGAACTTGGGCGACCTCCACGACATCGACACCGCGCAGCTGAACATTCCGGCAGCGTCTGTGGACTGGGTGCTCTTGGCGGACTCCGAGTTCCCCGCAACCGGCCCACGTGGCGCTGCCCGCATCTTCGGTCCACAGAAGGGTGCCAGCGACGAAGACATCGAGCGTGTCGACGCCGCGTTGCACCACTTCTGCGAGTTCACCGGCATCGACCCGGACCAGCCCGGCTACGGTGCCGCCGGCGCGCTGCCCGTGGGCATCACGTGGCTGTCGCGGTTCCTGCACGGCAACGACGAGCACGTCCACGTCGTCTCCGGTGCCCGCACCGTCGCCTCTTCCTACGGCCTCAAGGAGAAGATCGCTGGGGCTAACCTCGTAGTCACCGGCGAGGGCACATACGACGAGCAGTCCGCGGGCGGCAAGGTGGTCTCCGTCGTCGCCGAGCTCGCAGAGGGCACCGGTGCTACCGTCGCAGTCATCGCGGGCGGCTTCGAAGAAGAGCTGCCGGACGATGTGATCACGGTGGAGATCGGTGAGCCCGGCGAGTCCGAGGAGGACGTTCGCAATCAACTCATTCGCGCCGGCGCCCAGGCCGCGGTGGATTACCTCAACACTTCCACGGCCCAGGGATAGACAGCCGGAAGCTCGAAGTCCATCTGGCGCTCCAGCGCCACCGGATCCTTCGGCAAATCCGCCTTCGGGGTGAGTACGCGCGACAAGCCCATGGCCAGGCTGTTGATGGAACTAGCCCCGTCGGCCTCAATGACGTAGCGGTGCACGACTGCCCCGTCCGGCTCTTCCCCACGCTCTTCGCGGTAGGCGCCGCGCAGCTGCTCAAGGGTGTCCCCGTGGAGGTCGGGTGTGCCGGTGTGGCGGACGGAGCCGTCGCTAAGCTTGCCGCGCCGCACCAAAATCTCCACCGCACGCGTGAATGCCTCCCCCACTTCGCGCGCGGCGGAATCGTCGGGAACAAGCACGTCAAACTGAATAGCAGGCATGAAAACAGACTAGCTAATAGCCTTGAGGAGCATGACTCACCGCGACCCGATCAGCCACATGGCGGACGGAACCATCAAACAGTACAACCCGTTCTCGGGCACCCAGGTGTGGACGGTGCCGGGGCGCGGCAACCGGCCGCTGGCCGTACCCAAGCAAGAACCGCACTCCCTGGAGCCGCACGACTTCACCGACTCCTGCAATTTCTGCGCGGACCGTAAGCTGAAGACCCCGCCGGAGAAATCCCGCATTGTCCAGCGCGACGGCGGGTGGGAGATCCTCCGCGACCTGTTGCCGCATGAATTAGATGACACGCAGCCGATGTTCCGCCGCGTGCCTAACCTCTTCGAGATCGTCTCCTACGACTACTGGGCGAAGAACTACGGCTTCCACATGGACACCTCCCGCGAAGACCACATGGAGCGCTACCTCGCCGACGATGCCGGGCGCCACCACGTCTTCGACGTTGTGCGCATGCGCCTGAAAGCCGGCGGCCACGACGACAACCTGACCGAAGAGGAATTGCTCGCGCACGTGCCCGCCTACTTCGGCGGCGGACACGACGTGATCATCGGCAGCCGCCACTTTGTCGACGGCGCGGAGGACTCTTCCCAGCTCGCGTCCTCCGGCACCCTGACGCCCGACGAGCACCACGCGTTCATCGCGTTCACCATCGATTCCTTGCGCGACCTCTATGAACGCAACCGCTACGCGCCGTACGTGTCCGTCTTCCAAAACTGGCTCGCTCCTGCCGGTGCCTCGTTCGACCATCTGCACAAGCAGCTCGTTGCGATCGACGAACGTGGTGTGCAAGCCGACTTTGAGATAGACAAACTGCGCCAGAACCCCAACATTTACAACGAGTGGGGCATCAACTACGCCAGCTACCACAACCTCATCATCGCGGAGAACGATCACGCGGTGATGACGGCGGGCATCGGCCACCGCTACCCCACCATGAACATTTACTCCAAGTCCGCGACCCCGGAACCGTGGCTGCAAACAGCAGACGAGGTGCGCGGGATGTCCGACCTCATTCACGCCGCCCACGCGGCGACCGGCCCGGAAGTACCGAGCAACGAAGAATGGCACCACAAACCCATCGACCTGGACATGCCCATGCCGTGGCACATCAACCTGAAATGGCGTGTATCCACCCTGGCCGGCTTCGAAGGCGGCACCAAGGTCTACGTGAACACCTTGTCCCCCTACGACATCCGCGACCGCATGGTGAGCAACCTCTACCGGTTGCGTGAAGAGGGACGACTCGCCGACAGGCTGCGCATCGCCACAGAATGCTCTCCCGTGCGCAACGCGTTGCGCTACAACCCAGTGCTGCAGTAGCCCTGTGTTGCTCGGGATTACCCGATGCTGCTCGGTGCTGGTCGATGTCGTCTGATGTTGCGCGGGTGCACTAGTTGGGGCGGCACCCAGTATCCGCAATCTCGGTACAGTGGCAGGCGCACGAAAGCGCACCCTGATGAAACCAGATGAATAACTGAGGTAAACACCGCAATGAACATGCCAGCACATCCGCCCGCATTCGTTGACACTGTTGGAGGCCACGTCCGCTCGGTCTCTGGTTCCGCCCCCGACTCCGCATCCCGCAAGAAGTTCTGGACCGGCCTGTCCCTGGCCGTCATCCAGAACATCGGCGACAAGTGGGAGGCTACTCGCGAGGCGTACTCTGCCACCCGCCAGCAGGCGTACTTCTCCGCAGAGTTCCTCATGGGTCGCGCGCTGCTGAACAACCTGACCAACCTTGGGCTGGTGGACGATGCGAAGCGCGCAGCAGCAGAGAATGACCACGACTTCCTCGATGTGCTCGAAGCTGAGCACGACGCCGCGCTGGGTAACGGCGGCCTGGGCCGCCTGGCTGCGTGCTTCCTCGACTCTGCCGCCGCGCAGGACTACCCGGTCACCGGCTACGGCATCCTCTACCGCTACGGCCTGTTCCGCCAGGAGATCGTTGACGGCTTCCAGAAGGAGCACCCGGACGCGTGGCGTGAGAGCTTCCACCCGTTCGCGGTCCGCCGCGGCACGCAGCAGCGCATCGTCAAATTCGACGACATGCACGTCCGTGCCATCCCCTACGACATGCCCATCACCGGGTACGGCACCGACAACGTAGGCACCTTGCGCCTGTGGGACGCCTCCCCGATGAGCGAGTTCGACTACGACGCATTCAACTCCCAGCGCTTCTCTGACGCCATCCTTGAGCGCGAGGCCGTGCATGACCTGACCCGCGTGCTCTACCCGAACGACACCACCTACGACGGCAAGGTGCTGCGCGTGCGCCAGCAGTACTTCTTCGTCTCCGCCTCGCTGCAGGAGATGGTGGACAACTACATCGAGCACCACGGGGACGACCTGCGCGGTTTTGCCGACTACAACTCCGTGCAGCTCAACGACACCCACCCGGTGCTGGGCATCCCGGAACTCATGCGCATCCTGCTCGATGACCACGGCATGACCTGGGAAGATGCCTGGGACGTTGTCACCAACACGTTCGCCTACACCAACCACACTGTCCTCCAGGAGGCCCTGGAAACCTGGGACGTATCCATCTTCCAGCAGCTCTTCGGCCGAGTGTGGGAGATCGTTGTGGAGATCGACCGCCGCTACCGCGAGGACATGGCGTCCCGCCAGCTTTCTCCCGACACGATTCACCAATACTCGCCTGTGCACGACAACAAGGTGCACATGGCGTGGATCGCCTGCTACGCCGCGTACTCCATCAACGGTGTCGCCGCGATCCACACCGAGATCATCAAACGCGACACCCTGGGTTACTGGCACGAGCTGTACCCGGAGAAGTTCAACAACAAGACCAACGGTGTCACCCCGCGCCGTTGGCTGCGCATGTGCAACCCGCGTCTGTCGGAGTTGCTGGACCGTCTCGTCGGTTCTGACGCATGGGTCACCGACATGGACAAGCTCAAGGAGTTGCGCCGCTACGCTGACGATGACGCAGTGATGAAGGAACTGCGCGCTATCAAGTCCTCCAACAAGCGCGACTTTGCCGACTGGGTTCGCGTCCACGAGCACGTGGAGATCGATCCCGAGTCCGTCTACGACACCCAGATCAAGCGCCTGCACGAGTACAAGCGCCAGCTGCTCAACGCGCTCTACATCCTGGACCTGTACTTCCGCATCAAGCACGACGGTGAGCGTGACGTGCCCAAGCGCACCTTCATCTTCGGCGCGAAGGCGGCCCCCGGTTACGACCGCGCCAAGGGCATCATCAAACTCATCAACGCCATCGGTGACCTGGTGAACAACGACCCGGAGGTCTCCGAGTTCCTGCGCGTTGTGTTCGTGGAGAACTACAACGTCTCCCCGGCGGAACAGATCATTCCTGCCACCGACGTCTCAGAGCAGATCTCCACCGCCGGTAAGGAAGCTTCCGGTACCTCCAACATGAAGTTCATGATGAACGGTGCGTTGACCCTGGGCACCATGGACGGCGCGAACGTGGAGATCGTCGATTCCGTCGGCGAGGACAACGCCTACATCTTCGGCGCATGCGAGGAGGAGCTGCCGGAGCTCAAGGAGAACTACCAGCCCCAGGAGGTCTACGAGAACAACCCCGCCATCAAGCGTGCGATCGATGCGCTTACCGACGGCACCCTCGACGACTCCGGCACCGGCATGTTCGCCGATCTGCGCGACTCCCTGCTTATCGACGGCGGCTGGAACACCGCCGATCCGTACTACGTCCTCGGTGACTTTGACTCTTACAAGGAGACCCGCGACCGCATGGCAGCCGAGTACTACGCGGACCCGCTGCACTGGGCACGCATGTGCTGGATCAACATCTGCGAGTCCGGCCGCTTCTCCTCCGACCGCACCATCCGCGACTACGCGAACGAGGTGTGGAAGATCGAGCCGACCCCGATCAACCGCTAAGTCCCCTGCTCGAATCCGCCCCTGCGCAGCGGATCGGGGCAGGAAACAGCTCATTACCTAGCACCACCCACCCCCCGCAACACCGCCTGCCTTATTAATGGCCAATACCACGACATTAGAAGGATGTACCAATGATTTCCCGAGAGACGATTCGTGCGGCACATGAAGAACTTGGTCGACCTACCGACAAAGAAACGATTCATGCCGCTTTCGAGGAAGCAAACGAAGCAGCCTGCGAGCGCTGTGATGATCACTTCTATCGACTCATCGCCCAGTGGCGCCAAGAAAACGGAGACAACCCGTGGATACCGGGTGAAGTCACTGGTCGTTGCCACGCACAAGCCATGCGCCTGGCGGAAGAGGAGATCCTGGAGGAGTGGTACAACGAGCCGATCCGCGCGCTGATCGATAGCAGGGTCGAAGCAGGCGAGGACGGCTGGTAATTCTCTTCCCGGCCCCTGAATTCGCATGCGGAAGGAAACCAACCATGGACAACATTGCAGGACAAGAGTTCAATCCCGACGACCTCGTCGCTTCGCGGTTCACCCCCGTCCTCGGTGAGGACTACTGGGTCTACCACGAAATACTCGGACTGGACGAGCAACCGGTCCACATCTACTGCTGGCGGCCCACCGAAGAGCGTCCATTATGGACACTGGTCACGTCCGGTATGAGCTGGCACAAGATGGAGATGCCTCAGGGCAGACAAGACTTCGATCGCATTGAGTTGATCATGACTCTGCCGGGTGACTGGCCCCTAGATGAGGTCACGTCGAGTGCGAATGAAGGGCGAGAAGGGATCTCATGGCCGCTAGACTTGCTGAAGATGACTGCGCGCTTGCCCCGGAGCACGAACTCGTGGTTGTCGTATGGCTCCTCTTCCCAGTGGGGTGAGTCCCTGGAGGAAACCTATCCGGGCAGTGACTTCTCTGGATTCGTTCTCGGTGGCGCGGTTTCCCTGGATACTGAGTTCGACCTGCTCAAGACACAGTTCGGCGGTGTGACAGTCCACTTCTTGGGTCTTTTCCCGCTGTACGCGCAGGAAATTGAAGCCTACCTAGCTGGGGTCAAGGTGCTCGATCTCCTCTACGAAGCTGGTTTTGCAGAAGGTGCCCATCCCGGCCGTCCGCCAGTGGTCTAAAAGATAATTTTCCCGCAGGTGCAGTTGTGGAGTGTGCCCTATGATGTCACTTCAGTTTATTCCCTTTTATAAAGGCGAGGATGGATTATGGGATTGATTTTGCTCCAACGTTACCGAAGTGAGGGCTTTAAAGCATCGAGGTTCAAAGTCGCACTAAGAGTGTCGCCGGTGCGTACTGTAGCGCATGCACCATTGGAAAACTCCTTGGTAGCACATGATTGGATTAGACTTTCCGAGCGCGCAGTACTTCACGCTTGCGCGTGACGCTAAACGATTCTGTCAGGCTGTTGTCAGCAATAGTTTCCACCGCGCACACGGATTCGCGCGGTATGGTTGATGAACTTACCGACACGGGCGTGACTGTTACTTTTCTTCATTAGAATCTCACGTTTGCGAAAGGCACCACGGATCCGCGTGCGGATCCAATGCTCGGCATTTTGGTTCGTTTGCGAAGTTTGAGCGGGCCATTATCCGTGAGCGCCAGGCTGAGGGTATTGCGTTAGCGAAAAGGTCAGTCGGCCAAGGTTTCCGCCAGAATAGTTAATGGCTATCCCAATCTTTCGGAACTACTTCTGTCAAGTTGAAACCTTTGGGGCCCAGACGGGTAGAGTACAGCCCCCTTCTGGTAGCTGCTAATTTCTGCCAAAAATTGGTGAAGATCTAAAGCTTCACGCCATGTCGTAAAGCGCGGGTTCCTTTCGTTTGTCAATAATTCCTTCCAGAAACGAACCAGCTTGTCGCAGCCCTCCGGATAGTTGCCTAAGGTGGGTTCATAAACGGTGGTTTTGAAAGCCTTAGATCCTGCGGAGGACCGATACTTTAAAAAGAAGAACTTTTCAACGAAAGAATAAGGCTCTGGTTTAAAATTCAACTGACTTATAAGTTAAATAGAATTAGACTGTAGCCGAATTATGTGGTTGCACATAGGACGCTCGCTTTTCTTCCCTAACTGCGAAACCATGCATAATCCCCCCCAAGAGAACGAACGCGAGCGCGCCCCAAAGTAGAAAGTCGAAATTAGGAACTACTAAAGCTCCAAGTGCGGAACCAAGGGCTGAACCCAAATAGTTGGCTGATGAATTTGCCGCTACAGCGGTAGCCCCATCTGAAGGATTCGTCTCTAGGAGAGTTTTTTGTTGAGGGGCCAGCGAAGACCACCCCAGTAGACCCCAAGCAAAGATGGCTGCGACAACCACGATCATGTTCGTTGCACCGTATAGTATAGCAATGAAAGATAGGGCCATTGCGCAAATAATGCTCAAAGTGAGTGTTCTTGGCTTTCTAAACCCATCAAGTAGATGCCCTACCCCAAAAGCGCCGATAGCGCCGCCAATTCCCCATACCCAGATTCCCACAATCTGATGATTGTCTAGAGGGGTATGCGCTAGCACCGTCGATATGTAGGTGTAGAGACCTAGGGAAGCGGTGCCCACAAATAACGTCACTAATATAGTGAATATATTAGTCTTTTTTGCCATGACCTTCGCCCGCTCCTTGAAGGAAGATGCAGGAATAGTCGGAACCGTTTGCTTTTTATTGAGGGCCACCCCTAGGAGTGCAATTAATCCTATTGCAGTAATCATCGCGATAGTTAACCGCCACCCGAAATTAGTTGCAATGATTAAGCCGGTGGGGACACCGAGAACAGTACCTAGAGCGAGGCCTGCTAGAACAAGAGAGAGTGCTTTGCCGCTTTTTTCTTCAGGTACGCTGTGGGCCGCAACTGCGGACGATAGTGGAGAATAGACGCCCGCTGCAGAGCCTGCTATTACGCGCGATAAAATGAAGGTCACAGCGTTAGGGGAGAGTGCAGTGGCGAGGTTTGCCAGCGAAAATACAATAATGCCAATTACTAAGCTCTTGCGGGCATGTACTCCAGCTTTTCCTGAGAGGATCGGTCCCGATAAGGCGTATGCTGCGGTGAAAGCAGTTACTCCCAAACCGATGATGGACTCGGATGCGTCCAAGTCTTTCGCGATGTTGGACAATAAGCCTGCAATGACGTATGCGTCTAACCCTAAGGCCACGCTTCCCAATAGGTAGGGCCACAGCTTTTTAAGCATTTCGAATTATTCCTTCCAATAATCCTGGAAACTTCTCATTGACTTCTTTTCGAAGTGAGATTAGGCAGGATCTACCTTGACTACGCGTCCAGGTAAGACCACACTCCCTCAGCTTCCGTGTGTGGTAGCTGAGGGTAGACCTGGGCAGATCTTCTGCGAGAGTAATGCTGTCTCTTTCGGACCCATCAGAAAGAGTTTTTAAAATTTGCAACCGGACAGGATCAGATAGGGCAGAAAATATCTGTTCGAGCGATATTTCTTCCAAAGTGGGGTGTGTGTACTGTCTTGAATTCATGCCATATCCTCCCTGTGCGCAAGGTAATCGCCAAACGACAATCGTGCAACAATAGTTGAACAATTACTCGCATCGCAGGCCGGCTTCCGTAACTACGTGTTAGGTAAACGGATCCCGTCTTCACAGTGAGCGATCGCGTTCTACCTGCAGAAATCGACCGAATTTTTGACCCTCTAAAGACAGTTAAGCTCTTTTAGATGTCCGGGAAATCAGTAGATTGCGATCCAGACTCTGGGTTCCTCGACAATCATCCACTTTGGTAGGTGCCAACCTTCAATATCCCCTCGCAGCTTCTGATCAGATCTCGTTGAGATGGACAGGTTAGGCAGGAGAACCTGCATGCTGATGAATTGATAGAGGCGGATATTCCAAGTTTTCTAGTGGTTAGCAGGATGTAAGTCACTACGGTGAAGCGTCCTGGGGGCACGTCCGGAAAGGTTGAAGCTACAAGACAACTACCCACTTAAAACTTTATTCCGATCGTAGAGCCCGCTATGGGGATCAAGCTGGAATGCAATCACTGTCCGTCATGGCGCCGTGCGTTTGGTATCCAAGAGGTGGCATCCCCCTAATAGCGCAACGAGTGAAGGATCCTTCGACGTTTGAAAAATGAACTGTAGCCTGCTTCACAGTCGCGTTTTTGCGCGCATATGGACCGCCGTGTAGGAACGTGACCCGGCGACTACGCGAACGAGGTATGGACGATCGAGCCGACCCCGATCAACAACAGCTATACGCGGGGCGCCGTCCTTCGGTGCTCCAACTCTTCCTCAGTGCAGAACCGCGGGACGAGACCGTCGCACACTAGCTCCCGCGGCGCGAACTGCGCGAGAACAAGGCTCGACAGCCCGAGCGGGAACATGAGCATCTTGATAACCGCGATGACCGCCTCCTTGTAGAGCGACTCGGCGGACCCCAGTACGGCTGGCAAGGATGGCAACGGCTCTGCGGAAGCAACCGGCGTGTCCACGGCTGTGGCACCGAGCGAGACCGTGGCTGCCACTGCGAGGGTAGCGATACGTTTGCGGAACATGCTTCTCCTTTTGAACGTCGACTGGATGGTTTCCCTTTCAAGATCGTTGTGCGTCGATGATTGATTACATGCTCAGTCCGGTGAATCCAAAGTTTCACGCAAGCGCGGTTGTGGAGTGTAGCCTGCTTCACAGTCGCGTTTTTGCGCGCGTACGGACCCCTGTTTAGGAACGTGACCCGGAAAGGCAGACCATGGCTGGTTCTACCTCAGTGAACGCGACCTCCCAGAAGCCGAAGGTGGCTGGGGACGAGTCGTCGAAAGCAAAAAGCAAAAAGGGCGATAAGAAGGTGTCCTCCGACGGTTCGTCGATGGGCGGCTTCCTCGGTTTCATTGAGACTGTCGGCAACAAGCTCCCCCACCCGTTCTGGCTGTTCGTCATCATTGCCGGCATCGTTGCTGTGTCCTCCTGGATCGGCTCAATGGTGGGCATGTCCGCTGTGGATCCGGCCTCCGGTGAGACTGTTTATGTCAAGAACCTCCTGACATCGGAGGGGCTGTCGATGATGGTCACCGACGCGGTGGAGAACTTCGTCTCCTTCCCGCCGCTGGGTGTGATCCTCGTGGTCATGCTCGGTGTCGCTGTCGCCGAACAGACGGGCATGCTTTCGGCTGCGATCCGGGCGATGGTTGCTCGCGTCAGCCCGAAGATGCTCACCTTCATGGTGGCGCTTGCCGGTGTGACTGGCTCTGTGGCCTCCGACGCGATCTACGTCATCATCATCCCGCTGGGCGCCATGGCCTTCCACGCGAAGAACCGATCCCCGGTCGTGGGGGCGATGGTGGCATTTGCGGCCTCGTCTGCGGGCTTCAACTCCTCGTTGATCCTGAACATCACGGACCTGCTGTTGGCCGGTATTTCCACCTCTGCGGCCAACCTGGTCGATGATGCGTATGAGGTCTCCCCGCTGGCGAACATCTTCTTCGTCATTCCGTCCGCGATTGTCCTGTCGCTCATCATCACCGCTGTCACCGAGCTGTACGTGGATAAGAAAGCTCGCGACCTGGTCGACCACGACGAGATCGATGAGAGCGAGCTCTCTTTCGACGACGCCAGCAAGGACCCGGACGAGCTCGCGGAAGAATCTGACAGTGCTGAAAACGAAGACGCTCAGGATGACTCCGAGTCGTCCGGGCCGGTCACGGATGAGGACCTGGAGCTCGCACCGCACGAGGTCAAGGGGCTGATCTGGGCAGGCGTCACCCTGGTTGTGTTCATGGTGATCTACTTCCTGTTGCTCTTCATTCCGGGCTCCCCGTTCGCGCGCCCGGACGAGGGCTTCATGGAGTCCCCGCTGATCCGCCAGGTGGCCGTGCCCATCACCTTGATCTTCTTCCTCACGGGTCTGGTCTACGGCCTTGTGGCTAAGACCATCACGCAGGCTTCCGATGTTCCGGATTTCATGGCGAAAGGTCTGAAGAGCATGCTGCCGATGATGGTGCTGTTCTTCGTCGTGGCCCAGTTCCTGGCGTGGTTCCAGTGGTCGAACTTGGGCGCGTGGACGGCGATTACCGGTTCGGAGCTCTTGCAGCGTTGGGATCTGCCGACGGTCGTGCTGTTCGCCTGCTTCGTCATCATGGTCGCGGTGATCAACCTGTTCATCACGTCCGGTTCCGCACAGTGGGCACTCATGGCGCCGATCGTGGTGCCGATGATGATGTACGTCGGCGTGTCCCCGGAGGTCACCCAGATGCTGTACCGCATGGGCGATTCCCCGACGAACATTCTCACCCCCATGTCGCCGTACTTCGCGCTCGCGCTGACGTACCTGCAGCAGTACTACAAGAAGGCCGGTGTGGGCACGCTGATCTCCCTGTCGCTGCCGTACTCATTGTCGATGATCATCGGCTGGTTCTTGTTCTTCCTGTTGTGGTACTTCGCCGGTATTCCGCTCGGCCCGGGTACGCCGATGACGTACGGCGGGTAAATCTCCGCCCGACATGATTCTGCTTGTAGACAACTACGACTCCTACACGTTCAACCTCGCCCATCTCATCGCGGAAGTCTCGGGCGAGGAGCCGGCGGTCGTCCCTGCGGCTGACGCATTGTCGCTTATCGACGATGTCTCCTCCGGCCGTTTCACCCACGTCATCATCTCTCCTGGACCGGGCACCCCAACCAACGACGATGACTTCGCGGCCTCCCGCGCAATCATCGAAGCCGCTTCGGAAACTCCCCTTCTCGGTGTGTGCCTGGGGCACCAAGGGCTCGCTCACCTCGCGGGCGCGACGGTCACCCGCGCGCCGGAGCCCCGGCACGGGTTCGCGAGCACGATTAGCCACAGCGGCGAGGGAATCTTCGCTGGAGTCCCGCAGGACTTCAAGGCGGTGCGTTACCACTCGCTGCACATTGAAACCCCGATTCATGGCCACGAGGATGGCGGGCCAAAGATCGCGGTGCATGCCCGCAGCGAGGATGGAGTCATTCAAGCTCTCGAAGTGGTCGGCCGCCCGCACTGGGGTGTGCAGTTCCACCCTGAGTCGATCCTGACAGAGCACGGACGCACCATCATGGAGAATTTCCTTCGCCTCGGCAGCTGGACGCTCACCCACCGTGCAGTCGACATCGATCTCGATTGCCAGAGTGTCTTCGCTGCTCTTCGCGCCCGCGGGAACGACGCGTTTTGGCTGGATTCGGCGGATACCGACCGCGGACGGTATTCGATCCTGGGCGACACCGCCGGTCCTCTGAGCCGGTCGGTCTCCTACCGCCTCGGCGACGATCCCGACATCTTGGGCGTCCTTGAGCAAGAACTGGCCGCGGGTATCCAGTCCCCCGTCGACCTCCCGTTCACCGGCGGGTGGGTCGGTTACCTCGGGTACGAGTGCGCTCAGCTCACGCTGCCCAGCGCGGATCTCGGCCGACACACCTCCCCTGTCCCCGACGCCTACTTCGTGCGGCCGCAGTCCTTCATCGTGTACGACCACTGGGAGCACACCGCGCACCTGTGCGGCCTCGGGGACGCAGAGGAACTCCTCGACCAGCTTGAAGCACTGCTGGGCGGGGTGGATGAGGGGGACGAGGGAACGTCGATAAGCAACGGCTCATGGCGCACCCTCGATTACCGCGAACGCATCGGGCTAGCGCAGGACGCGCTGCACGCCGGCGAGAGTTACGAGGTGTGCCTGACCGATGCCTTCGAAGCTCAAGCCTCTGGCGAGCTCTATCCCGCTCTCCGCGCGCACAATCCGGCGCCGTACGCCGCGCACCTCGTCTTCGCTGGTGTGGAGGTCATGAGCGCATCGCCGGAGCGGTTCCTCACGGTCCGCGATCGTCGCGTGGAAGCGAAACCAATCAAGGGCACCATTGCGGCGGATCAAGATCCCGCGTTGCTTCACGACGACAAAACCCACGCCGAAAACCTCATGATCGTCGACCTCATGCGCAATGACGTAGCGCGCGTGTGCCGCCCCGGCTCCGTGCATGTGCCCAGCCTCATGGCCGTCGAGCGCTACGCCACCGTGCAGCAGTTGGTCTCCACGATCACCGGTGAGCTCAACCCCGATGCGACTCTCATTGATCTGTTGCGGGCGACGTTCCCGCCGGGATCCATGACGGGCGCGCCGAAGGTGCGCACCTGCGAGATCATCGACCGGCTGGAAACTGGCCCGCGCGGGGTGTACTCCGGTGCGCTGGGCTATCTCGGGTTCGACGGGCAGGCGGACCTTTCCGTGGTGATCCGCACCGCGGTGAGGGAAGGGGACCGCATGAGCGTCGGCGCAGGTGGCGCAATCGTGCTGGCTTCCGATCCAGACGCAGAGGTCGCAGAGAAACAGCTCAAAGCCGACGCGGTTCTGGGGGCTTGCAAGTGAGGTCCTACGAATGGATCAATGGTACCTTCGCTCCCTGCGCCCCTGCGTCCTCTCGTGTGGCTGGCCCGTTCGACCGCGCTGATTCGTGGCGTCACCGCGACGGTCGCGCGAACGGTCTCACGCATCACCTAGAGCGTTTCGGGGGCGTCCCGGACGGATTCGTCCAAGCGATGCTGCCGCTCATCTCAGCTGGCGACCTCTTTCCGCGGATCGCTCGCCGCGGCTCCCGGTTGTTTCTCGATGTGCGCCCCGCCCCCGCGCCACGCACGACGACCGTGCTCACCTACACGCCGACTGCACCCGACCCGCGAACGCAGCCATTGCTCAAAGGGCCGGATTTGGACGCCTTAGCGCAGTACCGGGACAGACACCAACTGCCCGGCACGGACGACACTGTGATCGTCGGTGCCGAAGGTGACATGCTCGAAACCACTACCGGTGCGCTGCTCGCCTGGGACGGCGACACTCTCGTGCTGCCGTCCGGCACCTGGCTGCCCAGTGTCACTTCAGCGCAGATCGTCGACCGCGCTCGAGCAATCGGACTGAGCGTGTCCAGCCGTCCCCTCTACCCTGACGACGATGTGCCGCTGTGGTTCGCTAACTCACTGCACGGCATCAGTCCCGTCACCGAGATTCGAGGCCCGGGTACGACGAAACCACCGGCGCACCCGCGCGCCGCCGAATGGCAGGCGTGGTGGTGGGGCAACTTTGCAAAATCCGCCTGACGGCTCCTAGCCGTGTCTCAACCGTGGTGACTCCGAACTAAGCCGAACGGGAAGCCAACACCTTCCCCGTCGCAGTATCAAACTCGGCTAACTCAGCCGGGGTGCCCTCGGCAATCACTCGTCCGCCGTCGGCACCCGCGCCCGGGCCCATCTCGATGACTCGGTCCGCCTGCGCAATGACCGATAGATCGTGCTCAACCACGATGACGGTTTGTCCTGCATCAACGAGCCCATTGAGTTCCTTGACCAGCAGCTCCACATCCGCCGGGTGCAGGCCTGTCGTCGGTTCGTCGAGGAGGTACACGGTGTGGCCGCGCCGGGAATTACGGGAGCGCTGCAGCTCGGTGGCGAGCTTAATGCGTTGCGCCTCACCGCCAGAGAGTTCCGGTGCTCCCTGCCCTAAGCGGAGATACCCCAGTCCCACTGCCTGCAGGGTTTCAACGGCCCTTAAGATCGTTGGTTCGTCGGCGAATACCCCGGCAGCGTCATCCACGGTGAGTTCCAGGACATCCGCGATCGTGCGCCCCTGCCACGTCACCTCGAGGGTCTCGTCGTTGTAGCGGGCACCCTCGCAGTCCGGGCACGTGGTGTAGGAGCCGGGGAGGAACACCAGCTCCACCTCGATCTTCCCGGCGCCGCCGCAGGTTGGGCACTGCCCGTGCTTGACGTTGTAGGAAAACCGCGAGACCGTCCAGCCCCGCTTTTTCGCTTCGTCGGTGGAGGCGAAGAGTTTGCGTACGCCGTCGAAAAGCCCGGTGTATGTGGCCAGTGTCGAGCGCGGCGTGCGGCCGATCGGTTTCTGCGTGATCTGCACGACGCGGCTGACTGCGTCGAAGCCGCTGCGCTTCTCCACGCTCCACTCCGCCGGCTCCTGCGATGCGTCTTCATCATCCTGATCCGTCACTGCAGCGGCAGCTTCACACAGCACTCCGGCAAGAACCGTGCTGACAAGGGTGGATTTGCCAGAACCAGACACGCCGGCCACGGCAGTGAACTGCCCGAGCCCGAAATCCACGGCGGCACCCTCGATCGACCGGGCGCGCACCCCTTCAAGAGTGAGCGTTCCCGTGGCCTCACGCGGTGCGTCGTTCAACGTCAGCGCACGATTGTTCAGTGCGTGAGCTGTAGGAGTGTCCACGTTGTAGTCGCTCGTGAGGCCGGAGTAGACCACTTTGCCGCCCTGCTCGCCGGCGAGCGGGCCGACGTCGACCAGCCAATCGGTCTGGGCAACGAGCTCCATGTCGTGCTCCACGAGCAGGACAGAATTGCCGGCGGCAATGAAACGGCGGCACATGTCCAATACTGCGTCGCGTTCTGCCGGGTGCAAACCCGCAGACGGCTCGTCGAGCACGTACGCCACGCCGAACAGCCCCGAGCGCAACTGCGCGGCGAGACGGATGCGCTGCAGTTCGCCGCCGGACAGCGTCGGCGCGGGGCGATCGAGACTCAGGTGAGCGAGCCCAAGGTCGAGCGCCGACTGCAGCGCGGGCAAAATCTGCTGGAGCAGAAGATCCTCGGCGGAATTGTCTTCCGGGGTCTGCTCGGCCAGCACCTCGTGGACTCGGTCGAGGGGCAGGGCGCCGAGCTCGTCGATAGGCATGCCCGCGTAGGTGACTTTCAGCGCCTCAGGGTTAAGGCGACGCCCATGGCACGTCTCACAGGTGCGCGACTCCATGTAGGACAAGACACGTTTGCGCAGTGTGTCTGACTGGGTTTCGGCGAGAGTATTGGTCAAGTAGCTGGCCACCGAACGCCACGTGCCTTTGTAGTTGCGCTGGATCTGGTCCTCGCCGCGCAGTGGCTTCACCGTCACAACCGGGCGTTCCTCAGTGAAGAGGATCCAGTCCCGGTCCTCTTGCGGCAGCTCTTGCCACGGAGAATCGAGGTCGTAGCCCAGGGTCTTTAGGATGTCATGGAAGTTCTTCCCCGCCCATGCGCCGGGCCACGCCTGGATGGCGCCGTCCTCAATGGACAGCGTCGGGTCCGGCACCATGGACTGCTCCGTGGGCTCGTGGACGACACCTGTGCCCTGGCACGTCGGACACATGCCTTCAGGTGTGTTCGGGGAGAACGAATCGGAGTACAGGCCCTTCGGGTTATCGCCCGCACGCGAGTAGAGCAAGCGGATACTGTTCGACAGTGCAGAAACCGTGCCCACTGTGGACCGCGCACCGCCACCCGATGTGGACTGCTGGAGCGCGACCGTCGGCGGCAAGCCATTGATCTCACTGACCTGCGGATCCACAGCGGAGCCGATGAGACGGCGCGCGAACGGCGCGACCGATTCAAGGTAGCGCCGTTGCCCCTCGCCGTGGATCGTGCCGAACGCGAGGGAGGATTTGCCCGAACCGGACACACCCGTCACCGCGACGAGCGTGCCCCGCGGAATGTCCACATCGACATTCCGCAGATTGTGCAGGTGGGCGTCCCTGACTTCGATTCCGGCGGCTAGCTCAGCAGCTTCAGACATACCCACCAGGGTAACCAGAGCTGGCGGCTACTGCGGACGCTGCGTGTCCTCACCAAGCTGGTGGACGTGAATCATGTTGGTCGTGCCAGCCACGCCCGGCGGGGTGCCGGCCACAACGACCATGACATCGCCTTCGTCATACGCATCGACGGACAGCAGAATCTCGTCGACGGTCTGCATCATCTCGTCGGTGTTGTCCACCTGCGGGCACAGGAACGTCTCCGCGCCCCACGTCAGGGCGAGTTGGGAGCGGACCGCCTGGTGCGGGGTGAACACCAGCAGCGGCAGGTAGGAGTGCAGGCGGGCCAGACGACGAGCGGTCTCACCCGAGCTGGTGAACGCGACCAGCGCGCGCGAGTTGAGGCGCTCAGCGATGTCGCGGGCAGAGTAGGAAATCACGCCACGCTTGGTGCGCGGAATGTGGTTCAGCGGCGGCACGGAACCCATGGACTCGGCAACGCGGACGATGCGGTCCATGGTGCGCACAACATTGTGCGGGTCCGCACCGACCGACGTCTCGCCCGAGAGCATCACGGCGTCGGTGCCGTCGAGCACAGCGTTGGCAACGTCGGAAGCCTCCGCGCGTGTTGGGCGGGAATTGTCAATCATCGAGTCGAGCATCTGAGTAGCCACGATGACCGGCTTGGCGTTCTCGCGGGCAATCTGGATCGCGCGCTTTTGCACCAGCGGAACCTGCTCAAGGGCGATCTCCACACCAAGGTCACCACGGGCGACCATGATGGCGTCGAAGGCGAGAATGATGGACTCCAGCGAGTCCACAGCTTCCGGCTTTTCCAGCTTTGCAATCACCGGAACGCGGCGGCCGACCTCGTCCATGATCTCGTGAACCAGGTCGACATCAGACGGTGAGCGCACAAACGACAGTGCGATGAAGTCCACTCCGAGGTTCAGCGCGAAACGCAGGTCTGCCTTGTCTTTCTCCGACAGAGCCGGGACGGAGATGTTCATCCCCGGCAGGGAGACACCCTTGTTGTTGGAGACGGGGCCGCCCTCAACGACTTCACAGACGACGTCGTTTCCCTCGACCTCTTTGCAGACGAGGGCGACCTTGCCGTCGTCGACAAGCAAGCGGTCGCCGGGCTGCGCATCTTCAGCGAGGTTCTTGTAGGTCGTCGACACACGATCGTGCGTGCCTTCAATGTCGTCGACAGTGATGCGGACCTCTTCACCGGTCTCCCAGTAGGTCTTGCCGTCACCTTCAAAGCGGCCGAGACGGATCTTCGGCCCCTGCAGGTCGGCGAGAATACCCACTGCGTGGCCGGTCTCATCGGTGGCCTCACGCACCCAGCGGTAGTTCTGCTCGTGGTCGGGGTAGTCGCCGTGGGAGAAGTTCAACCGGGCAACGTCCATGCCGTCGCTCACGAGTCCGAGAATGGCGTCCTTGCTGGCTACAGCTGGTCCGAGAGTGCAAACGATCTTGGTGCGTCTATCCACAATTTCCTACTTCGTCTCGTGGTTCATCTCGTGGGTTTTCTCGCGAGAGATTGGATACGCGCCCCACGCTACCGAAACACAGCGTCTTTCGCCGAGCAGTGTTCGCAGTGTGCGCACTCAGCGCTTTTCAGGTGATTTCCGCTTATCGACGTCGCCTTCCGCAGTCTCTTTTTCCGCCTGATACCCGGGATCAACTTCTTCGGGAGTCTCACGCCCGGAGCGCATCCGGATGAACACGATGACGGCCGCGATGAAGATAACCGCGGAGATGAACATGTTGATGCGGATGCCGAAGATCAGGTGCGCTTCATCGGCGCGCATGAACTCCATAAGTACGCGGCCGAGCGTGTAGGAGGCGACGTACAGGACGAAAACGCGGCCGCGGCCCAAGTTGAAGCGCTTCTCCACCCACAGCAGGAAGCAGAAGGCGGCGATGTTCCAGATCATTTCGTAGAGGAACGTGGGGTGCACACTCGCGATGACTTCGCCCGTTGATCGGCCGGTCAGCGGAGCGAAATTGCCGGCCTCGTCGACGCGGTAGTAAATGTCCAGCGCCCATGGGACGTCAGTCGGGCGGCCGTAGAGCTCCTGGTTGAAGTAGTTGCCTAGTCGGCCGATCGCTTGAGCCAGGATGATCGTCGGACCGACTGAGTCCGCGAACGGTGCCAGCGGCACACCGCGGTATTTGAACAAACCCCACACCGCGAGCGTTCCTAGAGCCACCGCTCCCATAATGCCCAGCCCGCCGGCAGAGAAATTGAAGACCTGCAGCGGATCCTTGCCGGGGCCGAAGTAATCGTCGTACTGCGTGATCACGTGGTAGGCGCGGCCGCCGATGATGCCCGCCGGGATAGCCACAATCGCAGCGTCCCAGACCATGTCCGGGTTGCCGCCGCGGGCTTCATAGCGGCGCAAGGTCAGCGCCATGGCGACGATGATGCCGGTAATGATGCACAGCGCGTAGGCGCGGATCGGGATCGGCCCGAGGTACCAGACGCCCTGCGGCGGCGAGGGGATGTTGGCAAGGATGTGGGTGCTCACGGATACTTAGCTTAGCTGCTGCGGCGCGACGGGCAGGCCGGGTGCTGGCCGGCGGCCACCAGTGTGCGGGTGGCCGCGGTGATGTCGTCGCTCGACATGACGGCCTCACCGGCAATGACAGCGTCAGCCCCAATGGAGGCTGCGGACATGAGGTCGCGGGCGTTGCGCACACCACCGAGACTGATGCGGAAGACGCTTTCCGGCAATCCGGGCTCGATCTCGCTGAACGCTTCACGGTTGACCTCGTTCGTGTCGAACGTCCATGAGTTGACCCCGATCACCGTGGCTCCCGCCTTCAGCGCGCGGTCCGCTTCTTCCGGCGTGCGCACCTCTGCCATGGCGACCATGTTCAGGGACTCGACGCGGTCGAGCAGGCTTTCCAGGCGCGCTTGTTCTAAAAGCCCGACTTGCAGCGGCACCATGTCGGCGCCGAAGCAGCGGGCTTCGTGGATTTGGTAGGGGTCGACGATGACGTCTCGGCAGACCATCGGCAGTCCGGTGGCCCGGCGGGCCTCCTGCATGTCGTGGAGGGAACCGTCGAAACGCAACCGCTCGGTCTGGCAGGCGATCAGTGCCGCTCCCCCGGCTTCAATGTCGGCCGCGAGCTGCCGGAGGTCACTGGCACCGGTGGGGCCGTGCACGGGTGAAGTGCGTTTGATCTCCACGATCACGCCGCACCCCGGTCCCTTGAGTGCCCCCATCACATCGCGGGTATCGGTCAGGGAACGCGAGCGCGCCTTGATCTCTTTGAAGGGGATATTGGCTTCGCGGGCGGCGACATCGGCTAGGACACCAGCCACAACGGGATTGACCTTCCGTTCACCTTGCACCGCGGTCATACTTCAAAAGAGTATCGGGTCTACGTGCCCCGGCGAAATTGAGCGTCCTGATCAGTCGGATCGATGTCCGCGTCGATAGCGTCCCACAGCACGCGGCCCGACTCGGGTTCATCCTGCAGATCCTGCTCGATCTTCTCGCGGCGCTGCGACGCCTTTTCGTATTTATTCTTGGTGGCTGTGTCCTCACCGGGCCGTAATGCCAGGGCAATTCCGCCTGCAGCTGCGGCCAGGGCGCCTAGCAAGCCGACCAGCGGGCCGGCGACATGCGTGGTCACCTCCACGATCTGCGCCCACTCCGGCAGGGCCGCCTGGCCCGTCGTGGAACCGATTGCGCCCTCTTCCCCGCCGTAGGTGAGCAGAGCCTTGATGCGTTCAGGATCCGGCGATGCGACAAGCACTGTCAGCGGTGGCACCGTCACCAGCGCCGCAGCGGCAGCCCCGACGGCACCGACAATGCGACGGCCGATCTTCGTCAGCGCAAGCCCTGCCACGGTCGCGGCGAGCAAGAGGAGAACAACGGCTGTGACTTCCGTCGACCACTCGCCGCCGGCAACCCCTATCTGGCCATCACCTGTGCGGTCATCAGCGTACGAGACGGTCATCCATGTCAGCCGCGATGCGAGCCAGAGGACTATCGCCCCCAGCCCCATGAGCAGCGGACCTATGCGCCTAGCGTTCATCGTCCGCTCCCAGCAGTAGGTCCGCCTCGAAGCACGTACGGTCACCTGTGTGGCACGCGCCACCGACTTGCTGGACTGAAAGGAGCACGGTGTCCCCGTCGCAGTCGAGCCGTACCTCGTCCACATGCTGGGTATGGCCGCTGGTCAGACCCTTGATCCAGTACTCACCGCGGGAGCGCGAATAATACGTTCCCTGCCGAGTGGCCAAGGTGTAGGCCAGCGCAGGCGCATCCATCCACGCCATCATGAGCACCTCGCCGGTCCCCGACGCCTGCACGATCGCGGGGACGAGTCCGTCGGCATTGAAGCGGACGCGGTCACGGATGAGCGGATCCAACACTGCAGCCTCTGGCTTTTCCGGAATCACAGACGCACCTCGCATCCGGCATCTGCCAACGCCTGCTTCACCTCGGGGATGGAGACTTCACCGAAATGGAAGATAGACGCCGCCAACACTGCGTCCGCACCAGCATGAACGGCCGGCGGGAAGTGCTCGGCTGCCCCGGCGCCGCCGGAGGCGATGATCGGGATGGACACAGCTTCGCGCACCCGCTGGGTGAGCTCGATGTCGAATCCGGCCTTCGTGCCATCACCGTCCATGGAGTTGAGCAAGATTTCGCCGACGCCGAGCTTTTCTCCGGTCTGGGCCCACTCGATCGCGTCAATACCGGCGGAGCGGGTGCCGCCGTGGGTGGTCACCTCGAAACCGCTGGGTTGGGGTTGGCCTCCTTCGGGAACGCGGCGGGCATCGACGGACAGCACGATGCACTGTGCGCCGAACTGGCGCGATAACTCACCGAGAAGTTCCGGCCGGGCGATAGCCGCCGTGTTGACGGAGACTTTGTCAGCACCCGCCCGCAGCAGCTCGCGGACGTCGTCAGCTGTGCGCACCCCACCGCCGACCGTCAGGGGGATGAAGACCTGCTCCGCGGTGCGGCGGACAACCTCCAGCATCGTGCCGCGGCCTTCCTTCGAGGCGGTCACGTCGAGGAACGTCAACTCGTCAGCCCCCTGCTGCCCGTACAGCTTCGCCAGTTCAACCGGATCACCCGCGTCGCGGAGATTCTCGAAGTTGACGCCTTTGACCACGCGGCCGTTGTCCACGTCCAAGCACGGAATGACACGGGTTGCCACCGTCACTGCAGACACTCCTTCATGGGGGGTTGTCGGGGTTACTGGATCGACTTAATGGTACTGAGCACCCTTTCGTGCGCCCCGGGTGACCCGGCGATCACACCGATGGAGTCCAGCGTCCACGGCTCCCCGTCGATGTCGGTGACCACTGCCCCTGCGCAGCGGGTGAGCAGCACGCCGGCGGCGTTGTCCCATGGGTGCGGAGAGAAACTCACCGCTGCCTCGTAGATGCCTTGAGCGACGAACGCGAGGTCGATACCGACCGAGCCGCTAATACGGGGGCGCATGTTTGTCCGCTCGAGCTCCTTGACCAACCGCAGGCGGCTATCCGGCGGGATCCGGTTTGTGTCGTCGGAACCGACAGCTCCGACACCGACTTGGTTGCTCACGATGGGGGAGTCCGTCAACCGCGGCAGCTGGCGGTCGTTGAGCCACACATGGGACCCTTCCCGGGCAGTGAGGCGCATATCCAGAAGCGGGATGTCGGTCACGGACAGCACCGGTTGCTTGTCCACAACCAGGGAGATGAGCACTGCACAGTTCGGGTTTCCGGAGGCGAAGTTCGCGGTGCCGTCGATCGGGTCGACGACCCATGACGCGTCGGAGCGCAACACTCCCCCCTCTTCTTCACCAAGGACAGAAATGCCCGTGGTGTAGGCAAGCTGCTCACGCAGCATGCTCTCGATCTGCAAGTCGATTTCGGTGGCATAGTCGCCGCCACCCTTGTGCAAGGCGGGAGCGGCACCGAGGCCCTCGGTGAACATCCGGCGGGCTTGATCCGCTGCGTCCTCCGCAATCCGCAGGTACTCGTGAATCTCATCCATGCCCATGGTTCACCAACTCCAGTGCCTCGCGCAGCGTGAAGCGGTTTTCGTACAGCGCCTTGCCCACAATGACGCTGTCGATGCCTTCTTCGGCGTACTGCACAATCTCGGCAATGTCATCCAAGGTGGATACTCCGCCTGACGCGGTCACGGCGGCATCCGTGGCGGCGGAGACGTCGCGAAGCAAATCAACGTTGGGCCCGGTCAGCGTGCCGTCTTTGCTCACGTCGGTCACCACAAAACGTGCGCACGCGGCGGCATCAAAGAATTCGAGAACCTCCCACAGGTCGCCGCCGTCAGACGTCCAGCCACGGCCCTTCGTGCGCCATTGGCCGCCCTCCTCACGCACCGCGATGTCGATCGCGATCGCCTCGCCATAACGGGCAATGGCATCAGCCGCCCAATCCGGGTTCTCCAGCGCCGCGGTGCCGATGTTCACGCGTTTCGCCCCGGTGGCAAGCGCTCGCTCCAACGTCGCGTCGTCGCGGATCCCGCCGGTCAACTCCACGTTGATCGATAGCTCACGGGTGATCTCCGCCATGAGCTCATGATTGGATCCGCGGCCGAACGCCGCATCCAGATCCACAAAGTGCAGCCACTGAGCCCCCTGCTCCTGCCACTGCAGCGCAGCTTCGAGCGGGGCACCATAGCTCTTCTCCGTGCCCGCCTCACCTTGATCCAGGCGCACAGCCTGGCCGTCTACAACGTCAACAGCGGGCAGCACAGTGAAATCCATATTCACATCCTAGTAGAGACTGAGATTCATATGAGCACATCCACGGAGCTGTCGATCCTCGCCTCTACCCGATCGTCTTGACCCAGTTCTCCAACAGGTGCAACCCAGCGTCACCGGACTTCTCCGGGTGGAATTGAGTCGCCCACAACGGCCCGTTTTCCACTGCTGCCACAAAACGGGAGTCACCGTGCGTGGACCACGACACCTTCGGGTACGCGATGAACTCGTCCTCCTG
The DNA here is from genome assembly GCF_024454115.1 of Corynebacterium sp. CCUG 65737. Taxonomy (NCBI): domain Bacteria; kingdom Bacillati; phylum Actinomycetota; class Actinomycetes; order Mycobacteriales; family Corynebacteriaceae; genus Corynebacterium; species Corynebacterium sp. CCUG 65737. Next base: position 71,020 of record NZ_JAGPZB010000002.1, on the reverse strand, counting down.
CATTTCCCAGGTTTGCACACCGTAGGAGTGCACGAAGTAGAACCGCGTTTCCGCCTCTAGGCCCGCAAACATGTCGGAGCCATCGGCAACATCGACGGTGTTCCAGCCCATGTGCGGCAACACGGGGGCAGAGAGCTTATCGACGACTCCTGGCCACTCCCCGCAGCCTTCCGTCTCAATCCCGTGCTCAACTCCGCGGTCAAACATGACCTGCAACCCCACGCAGATGCCGAACACCGGCCGGTCCCCCGCTAGGCGTTTCCCGATGATCCGCGGCCCAGCAACCTCGCGCAGGCCCTTCATGCACGCGTCGTACGCCCCCACCCCCGGCACGACCAGGCCATCCGCCTCGACGGCGACCATGGGTTCACGGGTGACCACCACATTTGCACCTACGTGCTCGAGGGCGCGCTGCGCAGACCGCAAGTTTCCGGCACCGTAATCAAGGAGGGCGACAACTGAACTCATGGGCGTGATTCTAACGCGCAGCCAAGCGCCGCCTGCCCACAGCCCAATCGGCAACAGACAGCATGATCCCGGCGATGACGATCATCCCGCCGACAACAAAGGACCCTGTCGCGCCGATGCCAGCGATGATCAGCCCGAAGAAGAACGACCCGATTCCTTGCCCACCGTCGAAGGAAATGTTCCACACTGCGGAGGCATGGCTCACCTTCGACTGCGGCAGGCGATGGAACATGGTGAGTAGGGATTCGTTCTGAATCACTCCGAATCCGGCACCGAATAGCAGGGCCGCGACGACAAGCCACCACTCCGATGCCCCTGCGGCGAGGCACCAGGCGAAAAGGAACATGCTCGCGCCAAGACAGACCTGGAAGGGGATCATGAGGGTTCCCGGTTCACCGCGGCGATCGGCCACCGATCCGGCGCCGATGCGAGCCAGCATGACGGCGAGGTTCACCACGGCGAGCAAGACGCCGCCCAGTGCGGTGCCGGATGCGATGCCCATGTCGCGTGCTGCAGCGGGCAGGAAGTTGGCGATGAGACTGAATGCTAATGATCCGACCGCCAGAGCCATCGCCGGGATGAGCAGTAGTTTCCACGTTGGTGCGGAGACCGCGCCTTCCATCACGGGGGCGGCCGGGGCACCCTTGACCGCAGGAATGAAGAAGCACGACACCAACCCCGCGCCGGCAATGACCAGTGCGATGATCCACACCGGCAGGTAGCCAACGCGTTCCCCGATGAAAAGACCGAGCGGCAGTGTGAGCATCTGCGCTAAGCCGCCAGAGGCACCGAACACTCCCGTGGCCTTACCCAGCATTTTCCGGGGCACGAGCTCTGGAATGATCGCGGATTCGGACACCGTCATGGCACCGAAGCCGACACCGCGCACAACGGAAACGGCCAGGACCATTGCCGGCGCCATCGACAGTTCGAACAGTAGGGCCGGCACACCGAGCAACACGGCGGACACCGCGATCGCGGATCGGTAGGTGAAGCGCCGCAGTAACCGGGGCATGAACACCTGCGTGATCACCGTTGCGAGCATGAATACGCCTGTTGACGCGCCCGCCAGCGCCGACGATCCGCCGGAGTCCAGCACGGCCACTGGAACGACCGGGAGCAGCATGCCCCACGAGCCGAAGGCCGCGGCTACGGCGACAAGCGCTGGCACAAACCCGCGGACAGCCCACACAGAGGTGGGCTGTCCGGGCGTTCCAGGTGACACGGGTGCCACAGATGTCACGGCATCGCCCCGAACAGCACGATGAGCGCACCGGAAAGTGACAGTAGTGCCAGAATGCCCAGCACGATCGTCACTGGCTTATTGCCCTGCTGGTAGAACGACCACGTCCCGCCAACCAACAGGCCGGCCAGGATGAACAGCATCCACACGGCGATGCTGGAACCAACCTCCATTACAGCGCGCCCTTCGTTGACGGCACGCCGCTGACCCGGGGGTCGATCTCGTAGGCGGCACGCAAAGCACGCGCTACAGCCTTGTACTCGGCCTCGGTGATGTGGTGCGGATCGCGGCCGTATTCGACGTTGACGTGCAGGGTGATGCGCGCGTTGTAGGCGAGCGTCTCAAAGAAGTGGCGGTTGATCACAGTGGCGTAGTGCCCGCCGATGATCTGCCATTCCATGGACTCCGGTTCACCGTTCATGACAAAGTACGGCCGGTTGGAGATGTCCACCACGGCGCTGACCAGGGTCTCATCCATCGGCAGTGCCATGGAGCCGAAGCGGCGGATGCCCTTCTTGTCCCCCACAGCGTCGATCAGCGCCCAGCCCAGCGTGATCGCGGTGTCCTCGATGGTGTGGTGCGCGTCAATCTCGATGTCTCCGCGCGCCTTGATGGTCAGATCGAAGGACCCGTGGGTGCCGAAAGCCGTGAGCATGTGGTCGAAGAACGGCAGTCCAGTGTCAACGTCGACGTTGCCCGTGCCGTCGAGGTTGATTTCCACCGAGATGTCGGACTCGCTGGTGGTGCGGGTCGCTGTACCCACGCGGTCAGTCATTGCTCTTAATCTCCTTCGCCGCGGTCAAGAATGCGTCATTCTCCTCGTCCAAACCAATTGTCACACGAAGATACCCCGGCACGCCGATATCACGGATCAAGACACCGCGGTCCAGAAACTGCTGCCACGATGCGTGGGTGTCGGCGAAGTGCCCGAAGAAGAGGAAGTTCGACTCGCTCGGCACGACCTCGTATCCCATCTCTGCGAGCGCATCTTGGACGTGCTTGCGTTCGCTCGCGAGCTTTTCGACGTTTCCGAGCGTCTCGTCCGCATGCCGCAACGCTACACGGGCAGCCGCCTGGGAAATGACCGACAGGTGGTACGGCAGGCGGACAAGCATGACGGCCTCAATGAAGGCAGGATCAGCGACGAAGTAGCCGAGACGACCGCCGGCGAAGTCGAACGCCTTCGACATCGTGCGGGAGACCACCAGCTTGGTCGGGTATTTCTCCACCAGCGTCACGGCGGATGGCGAGGGGGAGAATTCCGCGTATGCTTCGTCGACAATCACGATGCCGGGCGCAGCGTCGAGGATTCGCTCGATGTCATCGATCGAGGTGACATCACCGGTCGGGTTGTTCGGGGTGGTGACGAACACAACGTCCGGCTGCTGTGCGTTGATTTCGCTGATGGCGTGATCGATATCGATGCGGAAGTCAGCGCCGCGGTCAATGCCGATAAACTCCGTCTGCGTTCCTGCACTCAGGATCGGGTGCATGGAGTAGGACGGCGCAAAGCCCATGGCAGTCCGTCCGGGCCCACCGAATGCCTGTAACAGCTGTTGGAGGACTTCGTTGGAGCCGTTGGCGGCCCACACATTGTCCACGGTCACTGCCACGCCGGTCTGCTTACTCACGTACGCCGCGAGGTCCGCTCGCAGCTCCACGGCGTCGCGCTCCGGGTAGCGGTTGAGGCTACCGGCGACGCGAGAGATCTCTTCCAGCAGATCGCTGATCAGCGCCTGCGACGGCGGGTACGGGTTCTCGTTCGTGTTCAGCGCGTACGGAACCTCAAGTTGGGGCGCGCCGTAGGCGGACTTGCCACGCAGTTCTTCGCGCAGCGGAAGATCAGAAAGCTCGGCCATTATTGCGCCTCCGTTCGCGCCTTGATTGCCTCGCCGTGGGCGGGCAGTTGTTCGTCGGTGGACAGGGTGATGATGTGCGGTGCAACCTCGGCGAGCGCATCCTCGGTGTACTCGATGAGATTGACCGGCCGCAGGAAGGTGTGCGTGGTCAGGCCCGGAGTGAAGCGCGCCGTGCCAGACGTGGGCAGCACGTGGTTGGAGCCAGCGATGTAGTCACCCAGCGGCACCGGGGAGAATGGGCCGATGAAAATCGCACCGGCGTGCTTGATGCGCCGGGCCACGTCCGCGGCGTTGCGGGTGTGGATTTCTAGGTGCTCAGCGGCATAGGCATCAGCGACGGCAATGCCTGCCTCCAGATCATCAACGAGCACAATGCCCGACTGCGGCCCGCCTAAAGCAGTGCCCGCGCGGTCGGCGTTGAGGGTTGCGGTGGCACGCTCGTCGATAAGCATATCGACGGCTTCCGCCACCTCTGGCGAATACGTAATCAGCACTGATGCAGCATTCTCATCGTGTTCGGCCTGGGAGATCAGGTCGGCGGCGACGTAGAGCGGATCTGCGGTGTCGTCTGCCAGCACCGCGATCTCGGACGGGCCGGCTTCCGCGTCGATGCCCACGACACCGTTGACTACCCGCTTGGCGGCTGCGACGAAAATGTTTCCCGGACCGGTGATCATGTCCACCGGCTCAAGCTGCGCCTCATCGTCGCCGTAGGCGAGCAATGCGACTGCCTGCGCACCGCCGACGGCCCACACCTCATCGACACCGAGCATTGAGCAGGCGGCCAGGATCGTCGGGTGCGGCCACCCGCCGAACTCTGCCTGCGGCGGGCTGCACACCACGAGGGATTCTGCACCCGCCTCCTGGGCCGGGATAACGTTCATGAGCACCGACGACGGGTAGACAGCTTTACCACCCGGGACGTACAGGCCCACGCGCGGGACCGGCAGGAAGACTTCTGTGACAGTCGCACCGGGAGCGACGTCAGTCGACTGCTCCTGCGGCTTCTGCGCAGCGTGGACCGTACGGATCCTCCGAATCGCTTCCTGCACAGCGGCGCGAAGAGAGTCATCGAGATTGTCTGCGGCAGCGGCCATGACATCCGCCGGGACACGCACGGACGCAGGGCGCACACGGTCAAATTGCTCACCGTAGTCCAGAGCCGCTGGCGCACCGCCGGTCTTCACCGCATCAATGATCGGTGTGACAGTGGGCAGGACGGACGCCACATCCATCCCGCCACGCGGCAGGATGCGGCGCAGCTGCGCGCTCGACGGGGTTTGGCCCCGCAGATCAGTCACTTTCAGCATGGGAGAATCTCCTTCAAACCTTGTTGAAGTACATCCTATTCACCCACTTGGACACTCCCCCGTCCGCCTTCGAATGCGGCTGTGCTGACCAGCCCCAGCCAATAAGCCAGACTCGCCATGAACGGCGCAGCACACCACGCGATGCCGGGTTGGAACGCGGGCACCAAAGTGAATGTGTCAGACTCCGCTGCCGCGTGCGGAGGGTTGGCAAGATTAGCTGACCATTGGCCGAGAACGTGCAGCGCCCAGCTAGAAAACAACGCCACGCATGCGGCGAAAACCATGCGGGAAAGGTTGCTTTCCCGCTCCCCCGTCCCGTACGCCACAAGGCCGACAGCCAGCCCGAGGAGAGTAGAAAGGATGACAAACCAACCGAAGGATGCGAATTCGACGCTGTCAGGACTCAACACATGGTTGATCTGAACTCCGCCGTCAACAACCTCGGCAACATAGCCGGGGCGCAGGAACCCCCATATGACACCGATGACGCACCCGAGGATGACCCCGAGTGCGACGACCCCCGCTCCCCAGCGAAGCTTTAGTTGCACACCTTCCACTGGCCGTTCTCACGAGCGAAGCGCTGCACGCCGGACTCGGTCTGGCCGTTGGTGTTCACCGTCACGTTGGCGGAAGCAGTGTCGCCGTTCACACGCACGTCGGAAAGCGATGTCTGCGTCGCCGGGACCGGCGGAATCGGACGACCCTGCGCCTTAGCAGCATCGACTGCGAGCTGCATTTCGCGCTCGGTCTTCTCCAGGCTGGTGCCCTGGCTAGCCAGCTGCTGGTTGGTCTGGTCGACCACCTTCTTGCAGGAGTTGTCCATGATCACGCGGGTCCAGGAAACGAAATCGCCCGGGTTGTAAATGCGGTTCATGGTGTCGGTCATGGCCCGCACGTCAGCCTCGCTTGCGGGCTGCCCGTTCTCGATCGGCTGAATGTCAGGCGTCGGCAGCGTACCGTCCTCGAAGGGGTTGACCACGCCAGCACCCGGGTTCGGAGCGCCCTGTGCCTGAGGATCGTCAGCGTTCTCGCCCTCACCCTCCGGCTTATCCTTGTCGTCCTCTTTCTTTTCATCAGCCAGCGGATCGACCTCCGCGCCAGCGGTGACCTGGTTGGTTTCGGTAGCCACCTCGGACACGACGTCGCTCTGATCCTCGCCGGAGCCGCACGCAGCTAGTGCGAGGGGGGCAACCAAGACGGCGGTGGCGAGGGCGACGGCCTTCTTCGAGTTAGACATGAATCGGAACTCTCCTCTAGGTTTTCGAGAACTGCTCCCGACACTCTAGCAGCGTCAAGCTTCAGTTACTCAATTGTTGCGCAGGGAAGTACCAGTGAAGTAGCTGTGAATATCGGGTGTACCCTTGCGTGTTATGCAGCTGTCCCAGTCCACTATCGCACAAGCGGCGGTGGGCATCCTAGACGAGTACGGCCTTGCTGACGTGTCCATGCGTCGGGTCGCCGCGTCGCTTGACGTCGCGCCTGGAGCCTTGTACTGGCATGTGGACAACAAGCAGGAACTCATTTGCGCGATGGCAGAAATCATTATCGCCCCAGTCCTCGAGCGCACTTATGCCGGGCCGCGTGAAGCTTGCGCCGCCCTGCGCGGAGCTGTTCTCTCCCACCGCGACGGCGCGGACGTGGTCGCCACAGCCGCAGCACTACCCGGCGCGGACATTCACGCGCACCTCCTGGATGCAGTCAAAGCGACGCTCAGCGACGGGCCCTCGGCAGACAGCGAGCGCGCGGCGCTTATCGACGCGACCGCGACCGGGTTGCTCTATCTCACTCTCGGAGCGGCGAACATGCACCAGGCCGGCGTTCAGTTCAACGAAGCTGCCCGCCAAACCTCGGCTGCCACGGCTCCCCGCGGCAGCGTAGAACACGTTGAGCAGGCAATTGACCTTCTGCTCGCGGGCCTCGACGCACAGTGAGCTAGAGCTATTACTATCGAGTCTCATGACAACCCCTAGCGAGAACGCGCAGACCCAAGTTTGGCCTGGATCCTCCTACCCATTGGGCTCCACCTACGACGGTGCGGGCACTAACTTCGCCCTTTTCTCCAACGTCGCCGAGAAGGTTGAGCTGTGCCTGCTCGACCGCGAGGAGAACGAGACGCGTATTCCCCTCGAAGAGGTAGACAACCACGTCTGGCACGCCTACCTTCCTGGCGTCCTGCCGGGACAGCGATACGGCTACCGGGTCCACGGCCCGTGGGACCCTGAAAACGGCAAGCGCTGCGACCCGTCCAAACTGCTCGTCGACCCGTATGCCCGCGCATTCGACGGCGAGTTCGATGGAGATTCTTCCCTGTTCTCCTACGACATTCACGCCGAGGAACCCGGCACCGGCCGCAACGAGGAAGACTCGCTCGGTCACACCATGAAGTCCGTGGTGATCAACCCGTTCTTCGACTGGGGCGACGACCGTTCTCCGCGCATCCCGGATAATGACACTGTCATTTATGAGACCCACGTCAAGGGCATGACGCAGCTGCACCCCGATGTCCCGGAGAACTTGCGAGGCACCTATGCCGGCATGGCGCACCCGAGCGTGATCGCGTACCTCCAAGACTTGGGGGTCACCTCTGTCGAGCTCATGCCCGTCCACCAGTTCCTTCAGGATGACCGCCTGCGGGACTTGGGCCTGCGCAACTACTGGGGCTACAACACCTTCGGCTTCTTCGCGCCGCACCAGGATTACGCCGCCAGCGAGAAGCCGGGCGATGCCGTCGCCGAGTTCAAGGGCATGGTCCGCGCCTACCACGAGGCCGGCATGGAGATCATCCTCGACGTCGTGTACAACCACACCGCCGAGGGCAACCACCTAGGCCCCACCATTGCGTTCCGCGGCATCGACAACGAGGCGTACTACAGGCTTGTCGACGGTGACGCCTTCCACTACATGGACTACACCGGCACCGGTAACTCCCTCAACGTCCGCGACCCGCACTCACTGCAGCTCATCATGGACTCTCTGCGCTACTGGGTCTCCGAGATGCACGTCGACGGCTTCCGTTTCGACCTCGCTTCCACTCTGGCGCGTGAGTTCTCCGACGTAGACCGCTTGGCTACCTTCTTCGACTTGGTCCAGCAGGACCCAGTCGTCTCTCAGGTCAAGCTCATCGCTGAACCGTGGGATGTCGGTGAGAACGGTTACCAGGTGGGCAACTTCCCGCCGCTGTGGAGCGAATGGAACGGTAAGTACCGCGACACCGTCCGCGATTTTTGGCGCGGTGAGCCCTCCACCCTGGGCGAGTTCGCTTCGCGACTCACCGGTTCGTCGGACTTGTACAACCACAACGGCCGCCGCCCGACGGCGTCGATCAACTTCATCACCGCCCACGACGGCTTCACACTCAACGATCTGGTCAGTTACAACGAGAAGCACAACTGGGACAACGGTGAGGAAAACCGCGACGGTGAATCTCACAACCGTTCCTGGAACCACGGTGAAGAAGGCCCCACCGACGATCCGGAGATCCAGGAGCTGCGTTCGCGCCAGCGCCGCAACTTCCTGACCACGTTGTTGCTTTCCCAGGGGACCCCGATGATCGCCCACGGCGACGAGTTCGCCCGCACGCAAAACGGCAACAACAACGTCTACTGCCAAGACAACGAGCTGGCCTGGATGGACTGGAACAGGCTGGACGAGTCGGAGGAACTGCACGACTTCACCCGCCGTTTGATCAGCATCCGTAAAGAGCACCCTGTCTTCCGCCGTCGCCGCTTCCTGGCCGGCGGTCCGCTGGGCATGGACGCTCAGGACCGCGACATTGCGTGGCTGGCTCCCGACGGTCAGATGATGACCAATGATGACTGGGGCTTCGCCTTTGGCAAGGCCCTGCAGGTCTACTTCAACGGCAACATGATTGCTGAGCCTGATTCCCGTGGCCAGCAAGTCGTGGACGATTCCTTCGTGTTGATGTTCAACGCCTACCACGAGGACATCGAATTCACCCTGCCGCCGAAGAACATGGGCGCGAAGTGGGAAGTCCTCATCGACACCACTGAGCCGCTCGGGTACCCGGCGGAGAAGGAGGAGATTGAGGCGCAGGGTACCGCGAACGTTCCGGCACGCTCCACCCTCGTCCTGCGGCAGATCGAGCCGCCGGTCTTCGAGGACGGCGACGATGAGGCAGAGCAGGACGCAGCGGAAGAGGGCGCTGTTGTTGGTGGCGGTTCGACCCGGGTGAACCCCGAGTCATGATCTCAGCTCTCGGCACGCGCGTCGTCGTCACCGGCGCTGCTGCGGAAATTCACCCGGAGGAGTTAGAGCCCGCGCTTCGTGGCTCGTCGGAACCGACGGTGATCAACCTCGACGACATCACGAACACCGAGGTTCGCTCCGGGGACTCGTGGGATGAAAGCACGGTCGCGATCGAATCCGGCGGTGAAACCGTCACGGTGCGCTTTGCCCCCGGAGATACGGAAGGCCCGCAGCAGCTGTGTGCGTTGCTGACCGGGGAGTCCGTCAACGTCGACACCATCACCGGTTTCTCCTTTGTTGCCGTGGCTGTGCACACCGCCAGCCAGGACTGGGGCTCTGTGGACCGAGTGGACCTCGCCCGCGTCACCGACGGCGAGGTCACCGAGCGATTCAGCCTCGAACCACCGACGAAGGAGGCGTTAGCTGACTTCATTGGCGATAGCCCCCTCGTCGGCTACAACGGATACTTCGACGCATCTGCCCTGCACTATGCAGGCCTTGTTTCCGATCTCACCTTCGCGTGTGTGCTCACGCAGGCTCGCGCAGCTGAACTTGACGTGCCCAACCACAAGCTGGACACCCTCGCCGACTTCTTCGGAGTGGACGCCGACCCGGCATCGGTGATGAATGCTCTCGCCCGGCACGCCAAGCACACTGGCTCTCTGGAAGACTTCGTCCACGCAAGCGGCTTCGCCATGGGCACTGTCAGCGCTGACCGCGTTATTCCTGTGTTGCGCGACTTCTCCGGTGCAGCCTCGAGCATCCAGAAGGCCAGCAAGGCTGAGAAAGACACCCCGAAAAAAGAGCAGCAGGGCAACAACAGGGGTCCCGCGCCGTGGCAATCTGTGGCTACCCCGGACACCATCCCGGATCCGGCAGTCGATGCGGACCCGAACTCGCCCCTGTACGGGCAAAACGTCACCCTCACCGGAGAGTTCGATCCTTTCGATAAAGGACAGCTCTGGGATGGCATCGCCAACCAGGGCGGCCAAGTAGGAAAGAACGTGACCAAGAAGACAACCATCCTGGTCACCGGCGAGTGGGCCACCATGACGTCAAAGGAAAAAAGGGCCCGGGAATTGATGGATAAAGGCCAAGACATTGACATTTGGCCAGCAGAGAAGCTACTCAACGTGCTCGGTCTCGACGAGGAACCTCCCTTCTAGCCTTTTCCGTCCGGCACCGGGAACCAGACGGGGCGGTGGCGCAGTCTAACTAGGGCATGACCACCACATGCTCTACCGATCTGCTTCCTGTCACCGGGTTCGTCGCGTTGCCGGTGCGGGCGGAAGTCGTCGAAAAGCGACCCTGGGGCGAGCGCGGGGACTCGCCCGCGTATCTCAACCTCTCCCCCAACGTCGTGGCAGTGCTCATCTCCGAAACCGGGCACTTACTGTCCCAGATTGACCTGTGGGACAGGGGCCTCAGCGTGAAACAGGCGTGGGATTCTGCCGCCTACACCTTGTTGGAGCGCCAGAATTCTCACCGCGTCGAGTTCCAGGTACGCAACGCTTCATGCGCACTCGGCACTACTGCGCCACGCGGATTCGAAATCGCCCCCTTCGATGTGCCTGCAGTGGCGTGGCTGTCGCACCCGAAAACGTTTCAAATGCTGCACCAGCACTTTCTCGAAGTGCTCGTTCCGAAAACCGGACTCGTGTACGTCACCCGCGACCAGCGCGACCTGTTCGTGCTGGACACCACAATCGAAGCTGCTGCGAAGGCTGTACCGCAGGCGACCGTCATGACGTACTCCCTTGGTTTCCCTGTCGTGACTAGGGTGTGAGGGGTACCCACCATTTAAGGAGCGAAGCATGCACCGCCCGATCACGTCCACTTACCGTCTGCAGTTGCGGGGGACGCAGGCTGATCCGTCGGGCCGCGGCTTCGGTTTCGCGGACGCGGAAGCCCAGGTCCCCTACCTGAAATCGCTGGGCATCTCCCACCTGTACCTCTCCCCCGTGTTCACCTCGTACCCGGAGTCGAACCACAACTATGACGTCACCGACCCAACGGTGGTCAACCCAGAGCTCGGAGGTTTGGAGGGATTACGAGCGCTGGCTCATACGGCACACGAAGCGGGACTGGGTCTGATCCTGGACATCGTGCCCAACCACCTGGGTGTGGAGACACCGCAGAAGAACAAGTGGTGGTGGGATGTACTCAAGAACGGCCAAGACTCGGAGTACGAGTCCTACTTCGACATCGACTGGCACGAAGACAATGGCGCTGGCGGCAAACTGGGGCTCCCGGTGCTGGGGCAGCCTGGCGACGAAGACGAGTTCGAGCTGACGCTTCTCGACGAGATCGATGAGCCGGTCCTGAAGTATTACGAGAACTACTTCCCGCTGAGGCCTGGGTCCTTCGACTCGCTTGACGACGATCCGCGTGAAGTCTACGAACGCCAGAGCTACCGGCTGATGTACTGGCGCGACGGTGTCATTTCCTACCGCCGTTTCTTCTCCGTCAACGGGCTGGCCGGTATCCGCCAGGAAGATCCGCTCGTTTTCGAGCACACACACCGGGTGCTGCGTCAGCTCATTGCTGAAGATCTCATCGACGGCATTCGCGTCGACCACCCGGACGGTCTGGCGGATCCGTTCACGTATCTCAACCGACTTCGTGACCTCATTGGGGATGACCGCTGGCTGGTCGCAGAGAAAATCCTCGGAGTCACCGAGCCGCTCGATCCACGCCTGGCGGTCGATGGCACGACCGGCTACGACGCGTTGCGCGAACTCGACGGGATCTTCATCAACCGCGAAGCCGAAGACTCCATGAGCATGCTGTCTTTGCGCCAGTCCGGGTCTACCTGGGATGAGCCCGCCACCGAGGCCGCAGAGCACCAGCTCAAGCGCGACGTCGCCGAGTCCGAGCTCGCCGCAGAGATCCGCCGTCTGACACGCGCCATCCGCCGCGACAACTTCTCCACCGCCGGCTCCAATGTCTCCGAAGAAGACTTGACCAAGACGGTGATCGACCTCATTGCTGCCATGCCGGTGTACCGCGCTGACTACATCTCGCTGTCACGTCAGACTTCTACTGTCGTGGCCGACATGGTGCGCCGTTTCCCGTCCCGGCGCGCTGCCCTTGACCTGATCTCCGCGGCGTTGCTGGCCAACGGTGAGGCGAAGACGCGTTTCGCGCAGGTCTGTGGAGCCGTCATGGCCAAGGGTGTGGAGGACACGCTGTTCTACCGCGCCTGCCGCCTTGTCGCCTTGCAGGAAGTCGGCGGGGCACCTGGACGGTTCGGTGTCTCGGCGGCTGAATTCCACCTGCTCCAGCAAGAGCGCAATAACTTGTGGCCGCACGCCATGACGGCGCTGACCACCCATGACACGAAGCGCAGCGAGGACACCCGCGCACGGATCATTGAGCTGACAGAACGCCCGAAGACATTCGCTGAACTCATCGCGCAAGTCACGGCGCTCGTTCCCGCACCAGATCAGGCCACCGCGCACTTCCTGATCCAGAACATTATCGGGGTGTGGCCGGCTGACGGGATCACCGAAGATGTTCAGCAGCGCCTGCGCGATTATGCCGTCAAGGCGGTGCGCGAGGCGGGTGTGCACACCTCCTGGTTCGACAACGCCCACGACTTCGAAAAGGCCATCACCGACTGGGTCGACGCTGTCGTGGAGGGGCCGGCAAGTGGCATGATCACCGACTTTGTCAAGGAGATCCACCGGGGTGCTGTCCAGGTCTCCCTCGGCAGGAAGCTGCTTCAACTCGTGGGGCCGGGTATCCCGGACACCTACCAGGGCCAGGAGTTCATCGACCTATCCCTGGTGGATCCGGATAACCGCCGCTTTGTTGATTACGTCAACCGCGAACAAACGCTCTCCCAGTTCAAGGAGAGCGAGGACCACTACGCAGATCTCTGCTTCGCCCGCGATAATGCTGACGGCACTGGCCTCTACCCGCACCTAGAAGACGTGGCGGACCGCGCGAAGCAGGCAGTTGTCCACGAAGGCGCGATGCTGCGCCGCCAGTACCCGGACATCTTCCTGGGTGGTGACTATCAGGCAGTCTTCGCTGTCGGCGAGGCCGATAACCATGTTGTGGGGATCGCGCGCGGAGCAGATTCGGCCAGCCTCTCCGTGATCGGCTTGGCTGTGCGCCGGCCCCTTATTCTCGAAGACAGTGGCGGATGGGGCGACACCACCGTCACTCTCCCCGAAGGTCAGTGGACAGACCGCCTCACCGGGAGAACCTACGAGGGCACGATCCCGTGCGCAGAGCTTCTCGACGTTCTGCCCACCGCACTTTTAGTCAGCCACCACCTCGACTCCGCCCGCTGGGACAGCTAGGCGGAAAATGGCTAGGCGAAGATGAGCACGAGGGTCACCACAATGGTGACCACGATCACGGCCAGGACCAGCTGGGTGGTGTAGGAGACCTTCACGGGCGACAGGCCTTGCTTCCAGAACTCGTAGTTCTCGCCGTAGGGGTCGTCCTTCTTCGCTTTGTTCGCCGCCGGGGCCGACGGGCCGTAGTTCGGCTGAGGCCGGTTCGGGGGCGGATCGGGCAGGAATGCGTCGCCAGAGAAGGTGGCGCTCGGCTCCGGGTAGGTGTTTAGGTCAGCCACTGGCGTTCTCCGATCGCTTCGCGGATGTTCAGTTCGAACTGCTCGGGGGTCATGTCGACGTTGTTCGCTTCTTGGTGGACATCAATCCACTTATTGAACAGTTCGGGGATGGTCGCTTCCGGTGATGGGCTCTGCATCGCGAAGTCGAGGGCGTGCAGGATGCGCATCAGTCCGGTGCGGTTGAATCCGATCCAGTTCACTTCCCCGTCCACGGCTTTGAGGGTAAGTGTCGGCTCTTCAGCCGGCCCGTACGGGCGGCCGCAGAATCCGGTGAGCCATGCGTGGTCGATCACTGTTACTTGGCCCGGTGCAGTGCCCAGGAACAGCCGCGAGGAGGTGCACACACACACACGCCGACGTGAACCCGGGAGCACTCGTGAGTGCAACCTCCAGGATTTCCTCTCCAGGACCGAGCACCTGCATGACGTCGTTCACGACGGCCGGTGCGATTTGGGTGTCGCCGCAGCGCTCTAAAGCTTTACGCGCAAACTCGTTCTCATTCACCACATACGGCAGGTTATCATGTGCGTTGCGTGAAAATGGACTTAGAATCTATGTAGCGAAATCTGAGTGAGCTGAGGTTTGAGTCCGCTGTTTGAGGAAGGAATCCCCCGATGACCGCCATCACTGCTGCACGGTTTGAACGCCCCCGCGCTAAGGCTGAGGATGTTGCCGTTGACCTGTGGGAATGGAGCACCCCGCAGCCGGACCGTCAGACAGTGCTGGAAGCCTCCTTCGCGCTGCCGTACCGGGTCGGGCATGACCGGCCCGTGGACACCCCCACGTTGCCCGTGAAGAAGGACCGCGTGCAGTACAAGCGCATGCTCGAGCAGTGGTGGGGTATCACTTCCGCCGAAGAAACTCGACAGATGACGGAGAGGCTCATCGCCGGCGACGTGCACACAGCCTCGTCAGATGCGGTGCTGCACACCGCCGAGATGCTCACGGGCGAGTTCGCACCGCAGGAATGGCGTTCGCAGGATTTCGCCGAGCGCCGCCGAACAATGGAGATCTTCCTGGAGCACCTGGCTATCTCCAACTGGATGGATCCGAAGCAGCTCTGGACAGACTTCGACCACTGGCTCGCAGTGCGCACCCACCCGTCGTTTGCGAACGTCAATGCACCGTCGGCCCCGGCAACGACCCGCGCCTGGGACATCATGCGTGTGGAAATGACCGCTGCGACCGCCGCCCTCGTCGGGATCATCACCCCGGAAGAGTACTCCAGCTACGCCGCCCGCGCCGTCGCTGAGCTGCAGAAGCACTTCATGTCCTGGGCGGATGCCGCAGCGAGCTTCTGGTGGGGCCGCGCGATTTGGTCAGCTGACACCATCCGCGACAACGCGGACGACATGCAGGGTGAACTCCAGGTGTTTCACCACATTCTCACGGAGGCGTTGACTGACCCGAACTCCCCTTGGCGGCGCTTCCCGCTCCACGCTTAGCCGCTCCTGCCACGCAGTTTGTCCAGCTCGCGGCGTTCTTTCTTCGTCGGCCGGCCAGCGCCGCGGTCACGCTTCGGCATGGAGTAGAAGTACTCCTTCGGCGGTGGCGGCGGAGAGTGGTCGATGTAGCACTGCCGCGCGATGGGTGCGCCGACGCGTTTCCGGGGCGTGTCGACGACTTCGTAATCCAGGTCGCGGTAATCCCTCCAAGCTTTGACGCGGTCCCCCGGCACAACTTGAGCTGAGGGTTTGACCGCATTGCCGTTGAGTTTCACGTGCCCGGCGCGCACAGCGTTCGCGGCCTCTGTGCGGGTTTTATACATGCGCACCGCCCACACCCACACGTCGATGCGGACGGCGGATCCGTCTGGCACTAGTACTGGTCCCGGTGGTTGATGATCTTCTGAACCTTGCTGTAGTTGACCATTCCGCCGACAACGGCAACTACGAAACCGAGCACGATAAGCGACCACGTTTGGGTCAGAAGTGCCAGTGCGACACCGCCCACAACACCTCCGCCGACCCACAACGCGCCATTGCGGGAATAGCGGCGCACGGCCTGCTTGCGTGCTTCGATCGGGTTATTCGGGCGGGGCTGGATCGTCATGGGGTTCAGTCTAACGCACGCTCCACCCACGTCTGCCCCACCGTGCGTGCTTCGCTCGTGCCCTGAGTCAGAGCCGCCAACAGCTCGTTCAACTCCTCCACCCCACCCGGCGCAACAGCGAGGGTGTAGGCCGCCTGGGCGCCGTATTCGACATCGACCACGTCCACTCCTGCAGCACGCAGGTCCGCCTCCACTCTGCCTGCGTCAGCATGCGGCAAGTCGACGCGGGCGAGTTCGCGCCTTCGCTTTTCGACGGGTTCCACCAGCTCCAGCGCCTGCGACACCGATTCCGAGTACGCGTGGACGAGACCTCCCGCGCCGAGCTTCACGCCGCCGAAATAACGGGTGACCACAGCGACCGCACAGCGCAGCCCCGACCCGCGCAGCGCGTCGAGCATTGGTTTGCCAGCTGTGCCGGACGGTTCGCCGTCGTCGGAAGAACGCTCGATGCGTCCTTCCGGGTCCGCGATGAAGGCGGTGCAGTGGTGCCGCGCGTCGGGGAACTCGGCGCGGGCACGCGCGATCACGTCGCGGGCTTCCTCCTCGGATTCAGCGCGGGCGATCCAGGTGATGAAGCGAGATTTCTTGATCACTATCTCATTGACCACCGGGTCGCCTGGCGGAGGAAGGGTGAATGTCGTCAGCATGAGTTTCAGATATTACTTAGTGTGGGAGACATGAGGTTTGAAGTCTGGGCCCCGCACGCGCACGATGTTCGTCTCATCGTCGACGACACCGAGCACGATATGCGCCGCGATGACAGTCGCCGCGGGTGGTGGACCAGCGATGTCGAGCAGGTTCCTGGCCAGCGCTACGGCTTCACGCTTTTCGACGGCAACGACTGGTCCAAACCCCTCCCCGATCCGCGCTCCCGGCGCCAGCCGGACGGCATTCACGGACTCTCGGAAGTCGTCAGTACAGACTTCCCGTGGACCGACGACCACTGGGTCAACTACGAGTTGCAGGGCCAAGTCATCTACGAGCTTCACGTGGGCACGTTCACGCCGGAGGGAACGTTCGATGCGATCGTCGATAAGCTTGATTACCTCGTTGAACTCGGTGTGACCACGATTGAACTCATGCCTGTCCAGCCGTTCGGGGGCGAGCGCAACTGGGGGTATGACGGTGTCGACTGGTTTGCAGTCCAGGAGTCCTACGGCGGACCGGAGGGCCTCAAACGGCTTGTCGATGCTGCCCACCACCGTGGCGTGGGCGTCTTCCTCGACGTGGTGTACAACCACTTTGGCCCCGACGGCAACTACAACGGCATGTTCGGCCCCTACACCACCGCTGGCTCGACAGGCTGGGGCGATGTGGTCAACCTCTCCGGGGCCAACTCGGACGAGGTGCGCGCCTACGTGCTTGATTCTGTCCGGCAGTGGCTCGACGAGTTCCACATCGACGGGCTGCGACTCGACGCGGTGCACTCCTACGACGACCGCGCAGCGTACTCCATCATGGAGGAGATCAACATGCTCGCCGACGAGATCGAGGTGAAGAACGGCCCGAACCCGATCATCATCGCAGAGAGCGACTTGAATGATCCGCGCATCATCGCCGACTACGCCCACGGCGGGTACGGGCTGGACGCGCAGTGGCTTGACGACGTCCACCATGCCCTCCACACCGTCATCACCGGCGAAAACATCGCTTACTACGAGGACTTCGGAACAGTGGAAATCCTCGCCGACAGTCTCCGCCACGGCTACCGCTTCCGCAGAGACTGGTCCAACTTCCGCGGACGCACGCACGGGCGCGCACTGAACCTAGAGCAGATCGCACCGTGGAAGCTGATCACCTACACCACCACGCACGACCAGGTAGGCAACCGCGCAGCGGGCGACCGGCCGTCGCAAAACCTGACGATGGCGCAGCACGCGTTGAAGGCGGCAGTGATCTTCTTCAGCCCGTTCACGCCGATGATCTTCATGGGCGAGGAGTTCTTCGCCCAAACCCCGTTCCCTTTCTTCGTCTCCCACACTGACGAGGACTTGCAGCGGCTCACCCGCGAAGGCCGCGCGCACGAATTCGCCCGCTACGGCTGGAACTTCGACCATGTGCCCGACCCGGTCGACCCCGAGACCTTCGAGTCGGCGAAACTCGACTGGAACTTCGCCGGCGACAACGTGAAGATGTACGAAACCTACAAGGATCTGCTCACGCTGCGCCGCCGGCTCGGACTGGCCAAAGACGACCTGCGCGAGCTCCAGGTCGATCACGGAGCAGACGGCGAGAAGTGGTTGACCATGGGGTACGACGACGTCTTCCTCGCCGTCAACTTTTCCGACGAGGAGGTCACAGTGCCCGCGGGTGGTGAGTTGGTGTACTCGTACGGCTCGCCGCGCGTCGATAAGCAGCAGACCGTGCTGGGCGCATGGGAGTTCGCGATCATCGCACGCTAGCCCCGCGCTGACTCGCGCTAACCGGTGACGATGAATTCGTACTCCGGTGTGCCCGGCATGAGGCGCTGACAGTCGAAGGAGGCATCCTCCATGCGTGCAAGCAGCGGATCGAGATCCGTCGCGCGAGCCAGTTCGATGCCGACGAGCGCGGCACCGGTCTCCCGGTTGTTCTTCTTCAGGTATTCGAACAGCGAAATGTCGTCGTCCGGGCCCAGCACATCGTTGAGGAAACGGCGTAGCTGGCCCGGCTCCTGGGCGAAGTTGACCAGGAAGTAGTGCTTCAACCCGCGGTGGACTAGGGAGCGCTCCATGATCTCGGCGTAGCGCAGCACGTCGTTGTTGCCGCCGGAGATGACGCAGACGACCGTGCTGCCTGGTGCGAGCTTGACCTCATCGAGCGCGGTGACCGACAGCGCGCCCGCAGGCTCCGCGATGATGCCTTCGTTCTGGTACAGGTCCAGCATGTTCGTGCACACAGCGCCTTCATCGACGTCGACGATGTGGATGCGTCCCTGGTTTTCCTCGATGATGCGGTAGTTGACGTCGCCGATGCGCTTGACCGCGGCCCCATCGACGAACGGATCAATCGCCTCGAGCGTGACCGGTCCGCCCGCGTTCATCGCAGCTGCCAGGGACGCAGCGCCTGCTGGCTCAGTACCGATGATGGCCGTGCGCGGCGACATGTCGGCGAGGTAGGCGGCGATTCCTCCGATCAGACCCCCACCGCCAACGGGGACGAAGATGGAGTCGAGCGATTTGCCGAAACCAGTCAGCTGCGTGAGCACCTCCGCAGCCACAGTGCCCTGACCGATGACGGTGTCACGCGCGTTGAAAGGCTCCACGAGGGTGGCACCGCGATCTTCCGCATCTCGGCGCGCTGCTTCCGCGGCTTCGTCGAAGTTGTTGCCCACGAGCACAAGCTCCACGCTGTGCCCGCCGTGGACCATGATCCGGTCGCGTTTCTGCTTCGGGGTCCGCTTGGGCACGAAGATCTTGCCGTCAATGCCCATCGCCCGGCACGCGTACGCCACCCCTTGCGCATGGTTGCCTGCCGACGCTGCGACGACCCCAGCCGCTTTCTCCTCATCGCTCAAGTTGGAAATGTTGTAGTAGGCGCCGCGGATCTTGTACGACCGCACGTCCTGGAGGTCTTCCCGCTTCAGATACACCTCCACCCCGTACTGCTGCGACAGACGCGGGCAGTACTGCAACGGGGTGGGCGCGATGACGCTGGAAATTCCAGCCTGCGCACCCTGGATATCGGAGGCGTGCACGGGCGTGAAATCAGGCGCGGAAGTCATAGAAGATCATCTTAGACCCCTTGGATTTTGCCGAAAAAGAGACTAGACTATGTCGCGGTTTCCAAACCTACTACTGCACGTCGCACGCACGTTACCCGTGAACGTTTTGAAGGAGTCTTTCCCCGTGAAGAAGCGCACTGGCCTTATCGCCGCCGCACTGTCCGCCACTATGATCTTCGGTTCCACCACCCCTGCGTTTGCTGATGACGCTAACGATGGGAAGGTCGAAAGTGTCAAGGACAACGACACCCCGTCTGAGGACAAGGACGAGGATAAGGAAGAAGACAAGAGCGATAACAAGGGCCCCTGGGACAAGAACGGCGCATCCAGTGAGGGGCCATGGGAGAACGGCGGCAGCTTCCCCGAGGGTTCTTCCGGCCTGAACCGCCTCGAGGCGTACTTGAATTCCAACCACTTCGAGTCGATCTCTGCCATCGTCGCTGCTCTTGCCGGCGTGGTTACCGTGGCCACTCAGCTCGCCGCGCTGATCATCAAGATCAACCCGGCTGCGAAGGCGCAGTTCGAGGCTCTGTTCAAGAAGTAGAAACATGCTGGATAGTTAGATGAGCTAGTTATCCAGAGCACTAAAGCTGGCGAGCTGATGCGCTCGCCAGCTTTTTCTATCCCAGGACTCCGGCACCCATGGCGGCCTTCAAATCGCCCATGAGGCTGCCGGATCTTTCAACCCGCAGGTGGTCCCCCAAGATCATCAATTGGGACTGGTCACCGTTGACCAGGTTCAAGTAGACGTCCGAGTCACCCGGGTTATTCGACAGAACCTGCTTGAGTTTGCGGATGTTGTCCATCGTGCACTGCTCAGTCTTCAGAGTCAGGCGCAGCGGCAAACCCGCACCGTTGCCGGGTCCGAGTTCCGGTACCTTCACGTCGTCGCCGAATAGGCTCATGCGGTCGTCGCGGATGGACACGTGCGCCTTGACCAGTATGATGTTGTCCTCGACGATCTGCGGCGCCACCAGCGCGTAGACCTTGTTGAACAGTAGCACTTCGACCTGCGCACCGTGGTGGTCCTCGAGGGTGACGATGGCCCATGGGGAACCGTCCTTTTTCGAGTACCGCCGATCCACGCCGGAAATAATGCCGCCGATGGTGACTTCATCACCGTGGCGCATCTCTCCTTCTAGGATCTTCGGCAGCGGAGTGTCGGTCTGGACGTCAATGGCTTCCTCGAAACCGTCGAGCGGGTGGCCCGAGACGTACAGACCAAGCATCTCGCGCTCGAGGGCGAGTTTGTGCTTCTTTTCCCATTCGTCGTCAGGCACTTCAATGGAGAACGCGTTCGATGCCTCCTGCTCCCCTCCGAAGGCAGAAAACAGGTCGAACTGTCCCTTGTCCGCCGCTTTCTTGGTGGTCAGCACGGAGTCGACGGCGTCGTCAGACACCAGCAACAGACCCTTGCGCGGGTGGCCGAGCGAGTCGAACGCGCCCGCCTTGATCAGCGACTCGGTAATGCGCTTGTTGCACGGCAGCAGATCGATCTTGTCCAGGTAATCGGAGAAGTTGGTGAAGGCGCCCTTGGTGCGGCGGGACTCCATGATGGACTCCACCACCTCTGTACCGACGTTGCGGATCGCGGCAAGCCCGTAGCGGATGTCCTTGTCCACGGCCATGAAGGTCTCTTCAGACTCGTTAATGTCCGGCGGGAGCACCGAGATGCCCAGGTGCCTGCAGTCCGCCAGGTAGATGGCGGACTTGTCCTTCTTGTCGCCGACAGACGTCAGCAGAGCGGCCATGTATTCCGCGGCGTAGTTCGCCTTGAGGTAGGCCGTCCAGTAGGACACGAGCGCGTATCCGGCGGCGTGGGACTTGTTGAACGCGTAGGACGCGAACGGCTCGATCGTGCCCCACAAAGCGTCGACAGCCGCCTTGGAGTAGCCGTTGTCGAACATGCCTTGGGAGAACTTCTCGTACTCCTGGGCGAGCACTTCCGGCTTCTTCTTACCCATCGCCTTACGGAAGCCGTCTGCTTGGCCGGCGGTGTAGTTGGCCACCTTCTGGGAGATGTTCATGATCTGCTCTTGGTAAACGATCAGCCCGTACGTCTCGTCGAGGATCTCCTTGAGCGGCTCCTCCAGCTCCGGGTGGATCGGAGTGATCGGCTTTCGGCCGTTCTTGCGGTCCGCGTAATCCCAGTGCGCGTTCACACCCATCGGGCCGGGACGGTAGAGCGCCAACGAGGCGACAATATCGTTGAAGCCGGTCGGCTTCATGCGCTTGAGCAGCTCCTGCATGCCGCCGCCGTCGAGCTGAAACACACCGAGTGTGTCACCACGGGACAGCAGCTTGTAGACCGCCTCATTGTCCGTGTCCAATGCCTCGAGATCGATCGTCTCGCCGCGGTTCTTCTCAATGTTCTCGATGGCGTCACCGATCACCGTGAGGTTACGCAGCCCCAGGAAATCCATCTTCAGCAGGCCGATGGCCTCACACGCTGGGTAGTCCCAGCCGGTGATCAGTGCGCCGTCGGCAGGCCTCTTCCACATCGGGATGTGGTCCATGAGCGGCACCGACGCCATAATCACGGCACACGCGTGCACGCCTGCTTGCCTGACGACGCCTTCCAGACCCCGTGCCGTCTCATAAATCTTCGCCACATCCGGGTCAGTCTCAATCATCGAACGGACCTCGGTGGCCTCGGAGTAGCGGTCGTGCTCCGGGTCGGTGATACCGGACAGCGGGATGTCCTTCGCCATGATCGCCGGTGGGAGTGCAGCGTTGATCCGGTCGGCCTTCTGGAAACCTTCCTGGCCGAAGTTGACCTTGGCGGAGTCCTTGATCGCCTGCTTCGTCTTCACGGTGCCGAAGGTGATCACCTGGGCGATCTTGTCCTCGCCCCAGTTCTCTGCGGCATAGGTGAGCATCTCGCCGCGGCGGCGGTCGTCGAAGTCAATATCGATATCGGGTGCGGACGGACGCTCAGGGTTCAAGAAACGCTCGAAGAGCAGGCCGTGCTCCATCGGATCGATATTGGTGATGGTCAGCGCGTACGCGACCAGGGAACCTGCTGCGGAACCACGGCCCGGACCGACGCGGATACCGATGGAACGTGCGTGCTTGATCAGCTCAGCGACGATCAGGAAGTACGACGGGTAGCCCTTCATGTCGATGACGTCGATCTCGTAGTCGGCGCGGGTGCGGTAATCCTCCGGCACCTCCTTGCCCTCGAACCGCTCATCCAGGCCGCGGTGCACTTCCTTGCGCAGCCACGTCGTCGGGGTCTCCCCCTCCGGCACGGTGGCGATCGGCATGCGGTCGTGCGGGTGCTCCTCCCACAACTCGCCGTAGTCACCGACGCGCTCGGCGACCCAGAGAGTGTTGTCGCAGCCGTCGGGCACCATGTCGTCCCAGTCGTTGCGCATCTGCTCGGCGGACTTGATGTAGTAGCCGGTGCCGTCGAACTTGAACCGGTCCGGGTCCAGCAGCGTCTTACCGGTCTGCACACACAGCATCGCCTCGTGGGCGGGCGCCTGGGATTCCAGCACGTAGTGGCAGTCGTTGGTGACCAACGGCGGCAGGTCCAGAGCCTCACCGATGCGCAGCAAATCCTCACGGACGCGGCGTTCAATGGTCAGCCCGTGGTCCATGAGCTCGAGGAAGTAGTTGTCCTTGCCGTAGATGTCCTGCCACATCGCGGCGGCCTCGAGCGCCTGGTCATACTGGCCCAATCGCAGGCGCGTTTGCACGTCACCGGACGGGCACCCCGTCGTGGCGATAATGCCGTCGGCATGCTCGGCGATGAGCTCCGCATCCATACGCGGCCACTTACCTAGCTGACCTTCGTAAGATGCCAGCGAGCTCAAGCGGAACAGATTGCGCAACCCTGTCGCGTTCTCCGCCAACATGGTCTGGTGCAGGTACGCACCGGAGGCGGAAACGTCATCGCCCTTCTGGTCCGGGGTGCCCCACAGCACGCGCTTCTTATTGAAGCGCGACTCGGGTGCCATGTAGGCCTCGATACCAATGATGGGCTTGATGCCCGCGTCTGTCATCCGGCGGTAGAACGCATTCGACCCGAACATGTTGCCGTGGTCGGTCATGCCGACTGCGGGCATGCCCTGGCGGGAGACCTCCTCCGCCAGCAGATCCACCTTGGCCATGCCGTCGAGCATGGAGAACTCGGTGTGGTTGTGCAGGTGGACAAAGGAGGATTTTTTGGCCATGAGGAGAGTCTACTCGTAGCGCAAAGCGTCGATCGGTTGCATCTTGGCAGCCTTGTTTGCCGGGTAGAAACCGAAGAAGACGCCGATACCCATCGAGAACAACAGCGAGAACACCACTGCCCCGATCGGTGGGAATGCCACCGGGCCGTAAGAGTCACCTTCAATGAAGCCGAGCAAGCCACTCGACAACACGCCGATGAGGCCGCCGAGTAGCACGCCAATGATTCCACCGAGCAGACACACCATCACTGCCTCAACGATGAACTGGGTGCGGATGTCGCGGCGGGTCGCGCCGAGCGCCTTACGCACACCGATTTCCCGGGTGCGTTCGGTGACGGTGATGAGCATGACGTTCATCACGCCGATGCCGCCGACGAGCAGAGAAATACCACCGATGGACGCGATCACCGTGCTAATGGCGCCAAAGATGGCTGTGAATCCCTCGAGGGACGACTCCATGTCGATGACTTGCGCCTCGGCGTTGTCATTGTGCGCGTACTGGCGGTCCATGTAGCTTTGCAGCTCGTTGCGGAACTCAGCCGGGTCCTCATCACCGGTGGTCTGCACGATGAACATGTTGACGCTGTCAATGGGTTCGGCGACCCGCTCGAGTGAGCTCAACGGGATATAGATCTGACCATAGGCCTGCATCTGACCAAAGCTATCGGCACTTTCTTCCTCGGCTTCGGCGACACCGATCACGGTGAACACCCCGGTGGAATCGCCTTCGATATCGATGCGCTCACCGAGGGCGGCGGCTGCGTCGCCGTCAAAGAATGCGTCGACAAGCTCCTGCGAAATCACCGCGACGGGACGCTCGGTATCAATGTCCTGCTGCGTCACTCCCCGACCGAATTCAACGTTGATGGCGCGAACGCCCAAGGAATCCGCAAGCACCGGATTGATATCGGCAGATGCTGTCTTTTCGCCGTATTTCGTCTCCGCGGGGACCATCTCGGAGATATCCGTTCCGATGACCCGCTCACCGAAGTGGTCCCGGAGCTGGCCGAGCTCGTCGATAGAAACCATGTCGGACTCATCATCGACCGGCATGTCCATGCCGCCGGAGAACTCGTCTTCCGGCATCGCTTCTTCTTCGTCTGGAGTTTGGGCGATCATCACCACGTGCCGGGACGCGCCAATGTCTTCCAGACCGCTCATCACCTGGTTCTGCAGGCCGCGGCCGAGCGTCATGATGATGATCACGGCCATGATGCCGATGATGATGCCCAGCAGGGTCAAAATGGAGCGCAGTTTATTCGTGCGCAGGCTGCTTGTGGCCAGGTTGATTGATTCACGCAGCTCCATGGGCACCTCCTGCGCGCACATCCACAACGTGGCCGTCCTTCATTTCCACAACCCGCTGCGTCTCTTCGGCTAGGTCCGGGTTGTGGGTAATGAAGACGATGGCTTTGCCGTAGTCCTGATTGAGACGATGGAAAAGATCCATGACCATGCGTCCGGTTTGGGAGTCCAGGGCACCCGTCGGTTCGTCCGCAAGCAGCAGATCCGGGTCGTTCGCCAGACTGCGCGCAATGGCCACGCGCTGCTTCTGACCACCGGAAAGCTCATTCGGTTCATGCGTGAGGCGGTCACCCATGCCGACAATCTCGAGCAGCTCTGCGGCGCGTTCTTCGCGCTCACGCTTGCCGACGCCCGCGTACATCATCGGCATGGCAACATTTTGCAGCGCATTGATGCGGCCGACCAAGTTGAAGTTCTGGAAGATGAAGCCGATGTTTTGGGAGCGGTACGTCGCCAGTTCCGTGTCGTTTTTCTGGAAGACATCTTCACCGTTGAAGGCGTAACCGCCGTGGGTGGGCTTATCCAGCATGCCGATGAGGTTCATCAGGGTCGATTTACCGCAACCGGACGGGCCCACAATGGAGACGAACTCACCCTGTTTGGTGTCGAAGTCGATGCCGTGAAGCACCGTGAGCTCGGTGTCTTTGCCCTCGTTGTACTTCTTGATGATGCCGCGCATGAAAATGAGCTGGTCAGGATCAATCTTGACCAGCTGCGGCTGGTCAGCTGCGGGAGTTTCCGTCACGG
Organism: Corynebacterium sp. CCUG 65737; assembly: GCF_024454115.1. Classification (NCBI taxonomy): domain Bacteria; kingdom Bacillati; phylum Actinomycetota; class Actinomycetes; order Mycobacteriales; family Corynebacteriaceae; genus Corynebacterium; species Corynebacterium sp. CCUG 65737. The sequence goes on along the minus strand of NZ_JAGPZB010000002.1, from coordinate 45,361 downwards.
TGGTTACTCCTGCGCGGACTTATCGGCGGGTTTGTCACCGGACTTGTCAGCGGATGTGTCATCGGCGATGGTCACTTCTTCACCGATGCGATCGCGATAATCGTCCGGCCAGGCGATGACCGTGTCGCCCTCTTTGAGGTCGCCTCCGGTGACGGCGATGTCGGTGTCGTTCTTCACACCGGTCTCCACAGTGCGCTCTTCGATCTTGCCCGTGGTGGCGTCCTCGTTCTCGCGGGCGAGCACGAGCACCTTGTTGCCGTCGAACACAGCGTCGCGTGGGATGCTCAATCCATCCGGGCTTTCGTCGGTGATGATCTCCACCCGCGCGGACGCTCCCAAGCGCAGGTCTTTGGTATCGCCGGTGACTTCGATCTCCACCGGGAAGGTGACACCGGTGTCCTTCTTGTCGCCGCCCTGGCCCTGCATCGCACGCGCAGCGGCTTCAGCGCCAGCTCCAGCGGGATCACCGTCAGCCATAGGGGCGACGCGGCGCACGCGGCCCTCAAACTCCTTGTCATCCGTCACCGGGGTGGTGAAGGTGACGCGGTTTCCTTCGCGCACATTGGCCACATCGGACTCGCGCACGTTGGCGCGGACGAGGAAGCGCGAGGTATCGGACACGGTCATCAGGCCACCCGCGGCCGGCGATCCCTCCTCCGCCTCGATCTTGGTCACCACGCCGTCCATGGGGGCGTAGATTTCCGGATCTGGCGTCTCGTATTCCTGGATGCTTTCTTCGGCCTGCGCCTGAGCCTGCTGCTGCATGAGCATTTCTTGCGTGGCCGGATCAGCTGCCGGATCACCCATTCCTGGGTCAGGAACGCCCGGGGCGCCTGGGGCACCTGGGGCACCCGGAGCACCCTGCGCGTCCATCATCTGCTGCTCGATGGCCTGCTGTGCTTCGCGCTGCCCCTGCTCGCGGCCTTGCGCGTGGGCTTCGCCCAATGCACGCTCGACCTCTTCCCTGCTCGGGCCAGAGTTGCTCGGCTGTGCCGGCTGTCCCTGCGGCGGTGGAGGCGGGGCGCACGCTTGGCCGGGTTTCGGGTGGCCCGGCAGCAACGGTTTCAGGCAGTCCTCGATGGCACTGCCGGCATCCAAGAGGGTCTCGTGCAGGCTGCCCGCAGCATCCATTTCAAGCGCTTCCGCCCCAGCACCCTGACTTTGCAGCTGCGGGCCGGCAGAGGTGTCCATGGTGACCAGGAGCTGGCCCTTTTTCACCTTGTCGCCCAGCTGCACGTGAATTTTCTCAACGGGTGCTGCCATAGCGGAGGAGATGCCGGCCTGCTTGATCGGCGCGACGGAACCGTCGACGACAATGCTGTTGACCACACCTTCCTTCGCGACGACCTGGTAGTCGCCGGAGCCGAGGTCACCGGAGGCGGCATCTCCCCCGCCGCCCATGCCGCAGGCCGAGACAAAAAATAGGGTCGAGGCAACAGCCAGGGACACTCCAGTTTTACGGGCAGTGCGGAAAGAAGACAATGTCATCTCCTGATCATCGATCAAACAGGGTCGCTTGGGCTTCAAGCTCTTCTTGACATTACACCGTCATCCTTATAATTCACCTCCGACAGTATCGACGGGGCGAATAGCGAAGGCCCCCCACACGGCATCGGGAGGAAGCGCCTCGACGGACCGCACCCGCTCATTGTCGGAGAGTCGGCGTAACGCATCGCCGGTGTCCCACACGACTACTCCGGCGAGTTCTTCCGCGGTTGCCACGGTGAAATTGTGGGCGCGGTCGCCCTCCCCGACAGGCAGCGGATGCGACTCGGGCGGCAGAATCGCGTTCACTCGACCAATGGGCTCCAAGACATCCGCGGCCTCTTCCGCGCTCAACGCCGGTGAGAACGTGACCAGGGCGAAGGCAGGTTCGTCGCCCGGAGCGCTGCGCATGCTTATCGACGCTCGCTGCGCATATTCCTGCGCACTCTCCCCCGCGTCTGGACCGAGCTGGTCGCCTTGGGGCGCCGGTTCAAATCCGGTACGGGTTCCCAACAGCCAGATCCCGGTGATGAGAACCACCGAGACAGCGAGCACCCCGATGACGGCGGTCAGTGCAGTGGGGAACTTTCTCATGCCCGCAGCACGTCCACTGCGTGCTGAAGGTCGGGTGGATAGGGTGACTCCACTTCCATCCACGCTCCGGTGCCGGGGTGGACGAAACCGAGTGCAGTGGCGTGCAACCACTGCCGGATCAGCCCCAGCCGCTTGCCCAAGTTCGGGTCGGAGCCGTACATCGGGTCCCCCACGCAGGGGTGGCCCACCGAGGACATGTGGACGCGGATCTGGTGCGTGCGTCCCGTTTCCAAGTGGACTTCCAGCAGGCTTGCTTCCCGGAACGCCTCGAGAACCTCGTAATGGGTGACTGAGTGACGCCCGTCTGCGGTGACGGCGAACTTCCACCCCGACGACGGGTGCCGGCCAATCGGCGCGTCGATCGTTCCCACGATCGGATCGGGCAAACCCTGCACGACGGCGTGATAAGTCTTCTCCACCGTGCGCTCTTTGAACGCGCGCTTGAGCACCGAGTATCCCGGGATCGAGTTGGCCACGACCATGACACCCGAGGTACCCACGTCGAGCCGCTGCACAATGCCCTTGCGCTCCGGCGGGCCTGCATCGGGCAATTGGTAGCCCATGGCTTGCAGCCCGCCCACCACCGTGGGGCCGTCCCAACCCAGCGTCGGGTGCGCGGCGACGCCGACGGGCTTGTCCACGACAATGACGTCATCATCGTCGTACAGCACCGTCAGACCTTCAACGATCTCCTCCTTCGGCATCGGCGCCTGCTTCGGCTCCGGCAAGGTCACCTCGAGGCTATGCCCGGTGGAGACGCGGTCGGATTTGGTCACTCGGGAGCCGTCGATAAGCACCTCGCCCGCTTCAATGAGCTCAGCCGCGACAGTGCGCGACAGACCGAATGCTTTGGCCACGGCAGCGTCGACGCGCATGCTGTCGAGCCCCTCTGGAACAACGAGCGAACGGTACCTACTCATTGCTGCCCCCGTCTTTGTCCTCATCCTTATCTTCATTGTTGTCCCCCAGGAACAAGGAGAGCACGAAGACCGCCACTCCGACATTGATGGCGATGTCCGCGACGTTGAACACCGCGAAGCTGCCGATGGAGATGTAGTCCACCACGTGCCCGAACCAGAATCCCGGATCGCGGAACAGGCGGTCGATGAGGTTGCCCAGCGCGCCGCCGGCGATGAGCGCGATGCCCAGTGCCTCCCACTTATCGCGGATCCGCGGGGCCACAAGGAGCGCGCCGACAACGAAGACGAGCTGGATCGTGGTGAAGATCCACGTGGAGTTCTGGCCCATCGAAAAGGCCGCGCCGGGGTTGAACAGCAGGTAAAGACGGAACCAGTCGCCGATCAGATACACCGGCTCACCCGGGGTGAGCACCGTGACCATGGTCTGTTTGAGGATTTGATCGATCACACCGACCGCGGCCATGACGCTCACGATGAGCGGAACATAAGGGCGGGTGCGGGTAGCTCGGCTTTCTGTGGTCATCGTCGCCTTACTGTAGTCGCTTGGCAGTGCGGTAGGTTCAATGTGTGAGATATCGGTTCCTTTCCCTGCTGCTTGCCGCATCGCTCGGGCTGAGCGCATGCGCGAAAACCGACCCGATGGACGATGTCCCAGCCTTCGAGGTCGACACCGCCACCGTGACTCTGGAAGACCAGGGCGACGGTGAGAAGCGTCAGCTGGTGTATTCAGGCGGGGAGCAAACCACGACCGTTGAGGTCTCCTACGGCGTCGCTCAAGGCGCAGTAGCCACCGACAGCGTCGACCCCGAGGCCCCGGCCGGCGGTGACGTGGACAAGGTCACGCTGCCGTTGACTATCTACATCGCGGACGATGCCTCCGAGGCGAGGGTCGGTGAGCCGAAGCATTCGAACTTGGATGCCGGCACGGACTCCCTGACTGCGGAGGACTTCCGCATGCGGTGGCAGCACGACGTCCACGGCAATATCCAGGACATCAAGCTGCTTCCACCGGAGGGCAGCTCCGACGAAGGGCGCGCGATTGTTGAGAGTGCTCTGCTCCAGGTTCTTGCCGCCCAACCGGTGTTTCCCATTGAGCCCGTCGGCGAGGGGGCGACGTGGACTGTGCAGACGCGCACGATCGGTGGTGCCCGCATGCTGCGCACAACGCGCTACACCGTGGACTCCCTCGATGGTGACACCGTTGTCCTGTCCCTCGACATCGAAGACGAGCCGACGGAGACAGAGCTCACCATCGACGACACCCAGGCCGGCGGCACGTTGACGGCTGACGAGTGGTCGACCACGTCCGACGCGACCATCACAGTGGACCTCACCAAACCGCTGCCCACGCAGGGCCAGAACGCCGCGACGACCCGCACCGTCTACAACGGCCCCAACCCCGATTTCAAAGTGGTCCAGGACGTGACCACCGCAACGACCTACGGGAAATAACATGCCTGCCCCGCTGCACATCGGACTTGACGGAGTCTCCTTTTCCTACCCCGACGGCCACCGCGTACTCACCGATATCTCCTTTGCCGTGCCGCCCGGTTCTGTCACGGGGCTGATCGGCGAGAACGGCTCCGGCAAGTCGACGTTGCTCTCCCTTATCGCCGGCGATAACAAGCCGACCGCAGGCACGATCATCACGCCGCCTGTGACGGGGTTCATCGCCCAAGAGACTTCACTGCCGTTCACGTCCCCCGCGTCGGAGCTTATCGACGCCGCCGTGGACGAACTCCGCGGCGTCGAGCGCGAGATCGGAGCCTTGTCGGAGCAAATGGCGGACAACCCCGCTGATGCCGGACTGGCGGAACGCTTCGATGTGGCTCTGACACGGGCGGAGAATTCCGGCGTGTGGGAACTGGATGCGCGCATTGCCACCGTGCTGGCCGGTTTAGGTCTGGCAGGGGTAGATCTGGCGACTCCGCTCGGCGAGATGTCCGGCGGGCAGCGACGCCGCTTCGCGCTGGCCACATTGCTGCTGCGCCCGGTGGACGCCATGGTTCTCGACGAGCCAACGAACCACTTCGATGACGAAGCAGTGGACTTCCTCGTCGACGAGCTCACCTCATTCAAAGGGCCTGTGCTGGCTGCTTCCCACGACCGCTACTTCCTGGACACCGCCTGTGACAGCTTGGTCGATCTCGACCCTGGGCTCGGCCCTGAAGGCGGTATGGGTGAAGAGACAAAGCAGGGAGCGAAATTCTCCGGCTCCTTCTCCGATTACCTCGAGGCCCGCGAGAAGCGCCGCGCCCGCTGGGCCACCGACTACGCAGCTCAGGAACACGAGCGTGAGCGGCTGGAAAAGGCCGCCCACCAAACCGAGGACGACGTGTTCCACTCGCATGAAGCTAAGACGGAAACCCGCAAAGCCGCGAAGTACTACGCTGACAAGGCTGCGAAAACGGTGGGCAACCGACGAAAAGCAGCCGAAGCGCGGCTGGAGAAACTCGAGCGCTACCAAATCCCGGCACCGCCGAAGCGGCTGCGCTTCCAGGGCCTGCCGGAGCACACCGCGACATCGCTGGGAGTCCCTGCCGTAGTGACGAAGAACCTCTCCGTCCCGGACCGGCTCGCTCCGCTGAGCATCAAAGTTCAGCCGGGCCAGCAGCTACTTGTCGAAGGCCCGAACGGGTCGGGCAAGTCGACGCTGCTGAAAATCATCGACGGCGAACTCACCGACTACAACGGCGAAATCATCATGCCGGAGGAGATCACCGTCGCACGCCTGGAGCAGGACGACGACTGGACTGATCTGTCGCGCACCCCCGCCGACATTCTGCCGAACATCGTCGAGATGGGACTGATGACGGAAGACCAGGCCGCACAGCCCCTCGACGACCTGTCCCTGGGTCAACGCCGCCGTGTTTCGCTGGGCCTGATCCTGTCCAACCCGCCGGATCTACTGCTTCTCGACGAGCCGACCAACCACCTCTCCCTCGTCCTCGCCGAGGAACTCGAAGAGGCATTGCTGGATTTCGAGGGCACAGTCATCATGACCTCCCACGACCGGTGGGTCCGCCGCAACTGGCGGCGGCGCATTGAGCAGAAAGACAATCGCGCCACGATCCTCACCCTGTCCACGCTGTGGACGGAAGAGGTGTGGCGCGAAGAAAACCCGGAAGCTTAGAGGGCCGGTGCCGGAGCACCTTCAGGAGCCGGTGCCGGTGCCGGTGCGCCGCCTGGTGCGGGTGCCGGCGCACCCTCCGGAGCAGGTGCAGGCGCACCCTCCGGAGCAGGTGCAGGCGCACCCTCGGGCGCAGGTGCCGGAGCAACGCCCTCACCTTCCGGAGTTGCCTCGCACATCTGCGGGACCTGTTCCGGGGCCACGGTGTTGCGGATCAGAATGCACGCCCACGACTGGGACAGCTTCCAGGCCCCGTTCTCATAGACGAAGGACACGTTCTCTGCGACGGAGGGGCCTTGCTCCGGCTGGGTGAAGTTCACGGCTGCGAGAACTTCGTTCGGGGTGTAGCCGGGTAGAATCGGCTCGACGACCTGGAAGTCGGCACCGGACTCCTGCTTGGCCTTCGTCATGACGTCGAACAGCTCGACAGCGTTCTCGCCGCCCTGGACGGTGCGGGTGCGCTCCTCCATCGGAAGGTTCGGGTCGGTGGCGCGGGCCAGGATCTCGTTGAGCTGCGCAGCATTGGGCATCTCGGCAGGAGCGGCCTGCTCGGTGGCCACGTTGGTTTCGGTGGCCACGGCAGTTTCTTCTGCGCCGTTCTCCTCGTCGGAGCAGGCGGCCAGGCTCAACGCTGCACCGAACGCGGCGGTGACGGCGATAAGTTTGCGTGCTTTCACTATCTCTCCTTCTGTTCCCTTAACTGGGTCAACGTTACCGCTTGTGCATGCCAGCTCAAATTGGCACGCCTGTGGCAACCTTGAGATATGAGCACAATTGCTGTGATTGCCACCGGCGGGACGATCGCCTGCGTCCCGGACGACACCGGCGCCTTGGTACCGCAACTGACCGCTGCAGACCTTATCGAGCGGGCCGCGCCCGGGGTGCCCTGCCGCCCTGTGGACGTGCAGTCTGTTGACTCCTCCTCCATGACGTTGGCGGATGTGGACAATCTCGTCGCGGAGGTTCACGCCCAGCTTGACGACGACTCCGTTACCGGCGTAGTGGTCACTCACGGCACAGATTCCCTGGCAGACACAGCGCTCGTGCTGGACCTGTTCCACACTTCGGCCAAGCCGGTCGTGGTGACGGGCGCGATGGGCACCGAAGACGGGGCGTGCAACCTGAGGCGGGCGATCGAACTCGCACACGATCCTGACAACAGCGCTGGCGGGGTCCTCGTGTGCGTGGGCGATGTGCTGCCGGCGCGGGGGCTGTTCAAGCGCGACACCGCGGAGATGTCGCCGTTCTCCGCCAACCCATCGTCGCGGCCCGAACCGGTTGCACCAGTGGCACTTGCGGGCGTGCACATCCCGATCATTCGCGCGTGGCCCGGCGCGGGCGGTGAGCTCATCGACTTTGCGGTGCGCTCCGGCGCGAACGGGATCGTGGTGGAGGCACTCGGCGCCGGCAACGTCTCCGACGCAATGGGAACAGCGATCGAGGCCGCCCTGCAGACAGTGCCGGTAGTGGTCACCACGTCTGTGCCCTTCGGCACCGTCGAGTTCACCTACGGCGGCCCCGGCGGCGGCAGCACCCTGGGTGCGTTCGGCGCGATCCCATCCGGGCCGCTGCGGGCAGGACAAGCCCGGATGGCCCTGGCAGTAGCGCTGCGGGCAGGACTCGACCCTAAGACCGTGTTCGGCTGAGCCTAGTCGTCCTGTTTCTCAAGCCAGTCGTCCCAGGCCAGCGAATCGACTGGGTCGGCCGGGACGAGGTCAGGGGCGTCAGCACGGAAGTTACACACCTTCCCCGGACCCGTTGCCCGGGTTTCAAACCGGACTGTGACAAACCCATGGCCAGCTCCTTGGATCCACCCATGACCGTGCTCGGGGTGGAACACGTCTTGGGTAGCGGTCCACCCGGACTGCTCGGTGTGCGAGAACGTCGGCAGAGGTTCGTCCGCCAGATCGCTCACGCCCGTTTCCTCCGGAATGACGCGGTGCGGGGTGATGGCCTGGTCCAACTCCGGAAACAGGGTGTCCTGCATGACGTCTTCGAGGCCCGAGAACCCCACCCCCACCAAGCGGACCGGGCCGACCTCATCTGGGTACCGGGCAATCCGGAACGCGGCGGCGATGAGGGTCTCGAGGTCATCGGTCGCGTACGGCAATGTTGTTGAGCGGGACTCAATACGAAAGTCGGCCATTTTCAGTTTGACGGTGGCGGTGCGGGCGCCGCGGCCGTCGATAAGCAACCGGCGGTGCGCCTCGGATGCCGCGCGCCTGATGGCAGCCTCGACATCTGCTGTCGTGGTCAGATCCTGCGGGTATGTGTGCTCGGCGGAAATTTGCTTCGACTCGGCGCGGGGTTTGACCTCACGTTCGTCGATGCCGCGTGCGAGCATCCACAATTGCTTGCCGACGACTCCCCCCAACGCAATATCCACTTCCCTCTCTGTCATCGCCGCAAAGTCGCCGATGGTCTCGATTCCAGCGCCTGTGAGTTTCGCCCCTGTCACCGGCCCAACACCCCACAGTTCCTTGACGGGCAGGGGATGGAGAATGTCCGTTTGCTGAGCTTTCGGAATGATGTAGGTGCCATCGGGCTTGGCCAACCCGGAGCCGATCTTGGCGTACTGCTTGCCGCTGCCGGCACCGATGGAACTGGGCAGACCCGTCTCCTCACGGATCTGGTCGCGCAGGGTGTTCGCCCAGTCGCGGACCTCGTCGGCGGTCGCGCTTTGGAGCTCGTGCGGCTCCATGAATGCCTCATCAATCGAGAGCTGTTCCACCACGTCGACATGGCGGGCGATGATCTCGAACACGCGCCGCGACGCGGTGGTGTAGACCTTTCTACGCGGGGTGACCAGGACTGCCTGCGGACCGACGAGCCGAGTGGCGCGGTATGTGGGCATGGCAGAGCGCGCCCCGAATTTCCGGGCTTCATAGCTCGCTCCGGCGACAACTCCCCTACCTGTCACGCCAGCGACGAGGACAGGGCGGCCCTTGAGTGTGGGGCGGGTCAGTTGCTCGCACGACGCGTAGAACGCGTCCATGTCGATATGGAGGACCCAGCGGGTAAGTTCTGTCATCCTTCAGGAAGTCGGTATTCAAATTCGGAAGCGGTCAGGTCTGCATCCAGCGGGTGCCAGTCCGGCAGGATGCGCAAGTCGTCGTCGGAGCTGACAACGACGAGATCGGTGGTCTGCTGGCGCGCGCTGGCCAGCTCTGAAGGGTCGAGACGGATCGAAGCGGTGTCGGACACTTTGACCGTGACGCGCTTTTCCTCCCCGCCCCTTCGGCACAGGAAGTTGTGCGGGTGGCCGACGTGAATGACGTCCCATCCCTCCGATTCGAAATGTGCCCGGGCTGAGTCCTCTGCGCGGGCCACCAGCGTGTCGATCGCGCGAAACGGGAAGGACGTAGCGCGCTCCAACTCCGCCCAGCTGCCAAACCAGAAGTTTCGTGCAATGGTGTCAAGATCCTCCGGTGACGCCTCGACTTTGCGCGGGGTGCCGTTTTTGCCGGAGCGGCGCAAAGCGTCGAAAAGCGGCGCGAGCTTGGCTGCATCATTGTCCTGTTGCTCCGCGAAGAAGGACACAGGAACCCGGCGGATGTACTTGCGCTTGCGCTCCTCCACCTCAGACGGCCATGACAGGTTGACTGGCGGAATTTCCTTATCGGGGTGGAACGGCGCGCTGACAACGACGGCCAAGAGAACGTGGCCGACAGCCTTCCGTTTGCCCGTCTTCACACCGGTGCACAGCATGAGGATGTCACCCACCTCGGGCTGATCCCGAAAGCGGCTGGTGAAACCGAGCACCGAATGCTTGCGCGCCCACTGGAGATCCTTGTGGGCCCGCGCGTCGTCCGGGAGGTTGACCACGAACAAAGACGGAGACCTACCCATGCCGCCATTCAAGCAGAATTCAGCCCGCTCATGGCTCGCCGCGGTCACCTAGCCGTTCTTAGCCACCGATGCTGTGACGCCGTCGAGCACCTCGTGGGCACCGGCACCGTCGGTAGCGACAGACAACTGCGTGGCCAAGGTCTCTGCCGCAATGTGATCAGCGTGCTGGTTCGCCCACTGCTCCTTATCGGCCGGAACGTAGAGCGTGACGGTGATCCGGTCGGAAACGTCCAGTCCCTCCTTCTTGCGGGCATCCTGCAGGCCACGGATCACGTCAGCAGCCCAGCCTTCGGCCTCGAGCTCTTCCGTGACCGTGTCATCCAGCACCACGAGCCCGTCCTTGCCCTCGATGCGTGCGGTCGAATCCGGGTCCGCAGCAACAAGACGCTCGGTGTAGAGCTCTGGAGTGAGCACGATATCGCCGTCGACAACGACGTTTGCGCCGTCGTGAACGTAATTGCCGGCCTTGACGTTCTTGATCGCGCGTTGCACATCCTTGCCCAAGGTCGGGCCCGCCACCTTGGCGTTCACGACGACTTCGAACGAGCCTGCAGAGTCGACGTCCGTGGTCAGCTCGACGTTCTTCACGTTGACTTCGTCGCGGATCACATCAGTGAACGGCTCCAAGGACTTCGCCTCCGGTAGCGCCACCTTCAGCGCAGGCAGCGGCAGGCGGTTGCGCAGCTTCTTCGCCTTGCGTAGCGACGACGCCGCCGAGCACACCGAGCGCGTCGCGTCCATTGCAGCAACGAGCTCGTCATCGGCCGGGAACTGGTCCGCGTCCGGGTAGTCGGTGAGGTGGACCGAACGCTCGCCCGTGAGACCGCGCCACATGACCTCCGTGATGTACGGCAAAAGTGGGGCAGCTGCCCGGCACAGGACCTCCAGCACCGTGTAGAGCGTGTTGAATGCCTCCGGGTGCTCGTCCTGGCCCGCCCAGAAACGGTCGCGGGAGCGACGGACGTACCAATTGGTCAAGGTGTCGGCGAAGACGCGGACCTCATCGCACGCGCCAGAGATGTCCGTTGCGTCAAGCGCTGCGCGCACGTTGCCCACCGTGTCGTGGAGCTTGGCCAGGATGTAGCGGTCCAGCACGTTATCCGAGCTGGTGTCCCACTGCGCCTCCCGATCAGAGTAGAGCTGCAGGAAGGTGTAGGCGTTCCAGATCGGCAGGATTGCCTGGCGCACGCCGTCGCGGATCCCTTGCTCGGTGACAATGAGGTTGCCGCCGCGCAGAATCGGCGAGGACATGAGGAACCAGCGCATGGCGTCGGAGCCGTCGCGGTCGAACACCTCGTAGATGTTCGGGTAGTTGCCTTTGGACTTGGACATCTTCTGGCCGTCGTCGCCAAGCACAATGCCGTGCGCGACGACCTGCTTGAACGCCACCTGGTCGAACAGCGCGGTAGACAGCACGTGCTGGACGTAGAACCAGCCGCGGCTCTGGCCGGAGTATTCGACGATGAAGTCTGCCGGTTGGCGGGTGTCGAACTCGTCGGCGTTCTCGAACGGGTAGTGGTACTGCGCAAACGGCATGGAGCCGGATTCGAACCAGCAGTCGAGTACATCCGGTACACGACGCATCGTGGACTGGCCTGTCGGGTCGTCCGGGTTCGGGCGGGTCAGTTCGTCGATGTACGGGCGGTGCAGCGACTCGGGGCGCATGCCGAAGTCCGCCTCCAACTCGTCGAGTGAGCCATAAACGTCCACACGCGGGTAGTCCGGGTTGTCCGAGACCCAGGCGGGCACCGGGGAGCCCCAGTAACGGGTACGGGAGATGTTCCAGTCGCGTGCGCCTTCCAGCCATTTACCGAACTGGCCGTCGCGGACGTGCTCCGGGATCCATTCGATGGTCTGGTTCAGCTCCACCATGCGGTCACGGATGTCGGTGACCTTCACAAACCACGCAGGCAGCGCCATGTAGATCAGAGGCTCACCGGAGCGCCAGGAGTGCGGGTAGGAGTGGACGATCACCTTGTCCTGGAAGACGCGGCCGCGAGCCTTCAGGTCGCGGATGATGTCACGGTTGGCGTCGAAAACGAGCTGGCCCTCGTACTCGGGCACCTGGCTGGTGAACGTGCCGTCAGCGTCAACGGGGATGACCAGGCCGATGCCGTACTTCTCGCAGGTGATCATATCGTCCTCACCGAAGGCCGGGGCCTGGTGGACGATACCGGTGCCGTCCTCGGTGGAGACGTAGTCCGCAACGAGGATCATGAACGCGTTCGGCTGATCGGCGAAGTAGTCGAAGACCGGGGTGTACTCCAGCCCCTCGAGCTCAGCGCCCTTGAACGTTGCGAGGACCTCCGGGTCCTCCCCCAGTTCCTTTACATACGAGCCGATGAGCGAGGTCGCGATGAGGTACTTTTCTTTCTGTGTGTCGCCGTGTGCGACACACAGTGCGTATTCGATTTCCGGGCCGACAGCCAACGCGAGGTTCGAGGGCAGGGTCCAGGGGGTGGTGGTCCAGGCGAGCGCGTTGGCGTCGATAAGCTCTGGGTGCTCAGCAAGCGTCTGCTCCGCCTTGAAGCCCGCGCGTGCACCGGTGATGGGCAGCGTGACAGTGACGGTGGGATCCTGGCGTTCCTTGTAAGAATCGTCGAGACGCGTCTCCTGGTTCGACAGCGGTGTGTGCTCAGCCCAGGAGTACGGCAGGACACGGAAGCCCTGGTAGATCAGGCCTTTGTCATAGAGCTCCTTGAACGCCCACATGACGGACTCCATGTACTCGATGTCCATCGTCTTGTAGCCATTCTCAAAGTCCACCCAGCGCGCCTGGCGGGTGACGTAGTCCTCCCACTCGCCCGCATAGTGCATGACGGACTGGCCGCAGTACTCGTTGAACTTAGCCAAGCCCATATCTTCGATCTGGGCCTTGTCAGTGATGCCCAGCTGCTTCTCCGCCTCGAGCTCAGCGGGCAAACCGTGGCAATCCCAGCCGAAGACGCGCGGCACGTGGTAGCCGGTCATCGTGCGGAAACGCGGAACGATGTCCTTGACGTACCCGGTGAGCAAGTGGCCGTAGTGCGGTAGACCGTTGGCGAACGGGGGCCCGTCGTTGAAGACGTACTCCTCGCAGTTTTCCCTGTTCTCCAGGGTGGCTTGGAAGGTGGAGTCCTTCTGCCAATAGTCCAGAACGATGCGCTCCATGTCGGGGAACTTGTTGGATCCCCCGGTCATATCCACCTTGGGGTACGCACGGCCGGCGGTGTTGCTGCTCATAATCCGATCCTTCACTCACACTGTTGCTGCCGTGCGGGGACGCAGTTCACTGAATCACTGCGCGGTACCACCCCGCTTGGAACCCATGTACGGACTCCCTCTTCGTTTGTGGTGAAGTCCGGGTCTAGTGAGCTGCGAGCTTTAGTAGCCGCGGCCGTTCTTCCGGAACGCTCCCCGGTGATGGCCGGATCATTGCGTGTCTCTTTCTGGCGCTCATTGTAGCCACCCACAAGAAGATGTGCGCAATTGTGTGGGCCTATTTAGTGGTGCCGCTGGGGGGGGCTGTGCGGAAAAGTTGACATTTTGGCTGACCGGGAACGCAATAAACCCAGGTCACAGAAACCGGGATATCAACTTTTCCGCACGGACCGCTCAGACCCCCGCCAAGCCGAAGCCAGCCGTGCGCGCGACGAAACCCCGCGCCACCGAATGGTGCGCGGGGATGGAGCCCTAGTGCAGGGCTTTAGTTTTCGCCGGACGGTGCGGAAGAACCGCGCGTCTCCAGCTCCTCGAGCTGGGACTCGAGCAGGGTCTTGAGGCGGGTACGGTACTCGCGCTCGAAGGTGCGCAGCTCGGCGATGCGAGCCTCCAGTGCGGACTGCTGTTGCTTCACCGTGTTCATGATCTCGGTGTGCTTGCGCTCGGCATCTGCCTGCAGCTGGGCTGCCTTCTCCTCTGCCTGGCGGATCTGAGCCTCGGCACGGGAGTTTGCTTCGTTGGTGGTTTCCTCGGCGCGACGCTCTGCGTCGCTGACAAGCTGGTTGGCGCGCTGCTCGGCAGCCTGGGTGGTTGCTGCAGCACGGCTCTCAGCCTCGCCGACCTGCTGGCTAGCGCTGGTGCGTGCTTCCTCGAGCAGGCGGCGGGATTCTTCCTCGGCCTCGCGGGTAACGCGCTCGGCGGTTTCCTGAGCCAAGCCCAGAACGCGTGCTGCCTGCACGTTGGCTTCTTCGGTGGCCTGTGCCGACGGGTCGATCTTGGTGGACGCAGATGCGGCAGCACCTTCGCGGGCGGTGCGTGCCTCGTTCTCTGCGCGCTCGCGAGCCTGCTGAGCCTCGCGGAGACGGCCTTCGTACTCTTGGCGCAGCTCCTGCTCGATCCGGCGGCGGATCGCGCCTTCATCTGCCTGCGGGGCACCCTGAGCCGGGGCGGAGCCGCCCTCCTCGAGACGAGCGCGCAGATCGTCGTTCTCATCCTGCAGCTGGGCGAGTGTGTCCTCGACGAGGTCCAGGAACTGGTCGACCTCGTCCTCGTTGTATCCACGCTTCCCAATCGGCGGCTTGCTGAAAGCGACATTGTGCACGTCTGCTGGTGTCAGCGGCATTTGCGTTCCCTTCGAGTTAATGGTCCGGGGGTTTTGGTTTACCGAGGTAAATAATAACCCACGTTACTTGTACCCTCAATCTTTACCAGAGGGTAAGTATTAACGCGCAATGATTGATTAAATCCCGAAGATGGTGACGATCAACGCAGAAAGGATCATTAGGCCTATGAACAGCACAATTACGCTGACATCCAAGGCCACCCCACCGAGCGGAAGTGGCGGAATATAACGGCGCAGGAAGCGGATCGGCGGGTCTGTGGTGACAAAAAAGACCTCCGCAGCGACCATGAACCACGACGGAGGATCGAAGTGTTTAGCGAAAGACTGGATCATCTCGATGATGAGCCGGACGATCACCATGAGGGTGTACAAACCCACAAGTGCATAGAGAATGGCGCCGATCATAGTCACGGCACTAAACCCTAACGCAGGTGTGCTGCGCGCTCCAGCTCGCCTACGGTGGTGCGGGCGTTCTCCGGAACGATAGCGAAAACCAGGTGCTCATCACCAGTGCGGGAGAGCTTGTGCATCTTGCCGCGGGCAGCGAAGCACAGGCCTGCGGCAAAGTCGATCAGCCGCATCGCGGTCGGCTTGTCCACGGCGGAGAGGTCCATCACCACTGCGTCGCCGTCACGGAACGGCTCGCCGATCTCCTTGGCGTCGTTGTAGTTGCGCGGGCGGACGCTGATGATGGCTGCGGTGTAGTCGCGCTGTTCGTAGTCGCGCTCTACGTAGCCGCGGGCGCTGTAGGACGTGGAGCCAGCTTCCTCGTAAGCCGGGTCATCGTAGTACGGGTCGACGGCCGGATCGTACTGGCCGAGGCCGAAGAATTCCTTCAGGCTGTTCGAGAAAGACATGGCTTAAGTCTCCTGTTCGCGGGCGGTTTTGAGGATTGTTGATGCGTTGTCCGTCAGCCTACGGGCCGCTGTCCCAGCAGCCGTGTTCCGACACGCACGATGTCGGATCCACAGGTAATTGCCTGCTCAAAATCATGTGACATCCCGGCAGATAGCAACATTGGGCGACCCAAGCGCCCAGCGTAGTCATCCGCGATGCTTCTCGACGCCTCAAAAACCCGCGCAGGGTCTGCATCGATGGGAGGCACGACCATGAAGCCGTCGACAAGCACATGCTCTAATTGCTCGGCTTCCGCGACGAGTTCCGCGAGGTCGGATTCGCGCACCCCTCCCCTGTTTTCATCTTCGTCGAAGGAGAGCTGAATGAGGCAGGGCAGCTGATCGCTCGTCCTGTCGCCGCGCTCGAGCGCAAGCGCCACACCGCTATCCAGCGCGCGGGCGAGTTTGACGGAGTCGAGTGAGTGGACTTCGCTGGCCCACCGCGCGACCGAGTTCGCCTTCTTCGTCTGGATTTGACCGATCATGGCGAACCGCATGTTGGGCAGCTCCGCCGCCTTCTGCTTCGCTTCCTGTTCCCGGTTCTCACCGACGGTGGCGATGCCGAGTTCCGCAAGCAGCGCCACATCAGATGCGGGGTGGAACTTCGTCACCGGCAGAATGGCTACGCTGCCGTCTTCGCGCCCGGCCGAGCGTTCCGCGGCGCGGACATCCTTACGGAGTCCTGCCAGGTTGGCGGCTAGTTCGTCTTTGCGTGTCATCATGCTCCCGTCAGCCAGATGATGCCGGCTTGGCGGCCGGTTTGCCCTTCGCGGCGGTAGGAAAAGAAGTCGGGGTCGGTGATGGTGTCGCGCGGATCAGCGTCAATGTGCGTCACGCCGAGGCCAAGCAACTGGCGCACCAGGCCTGCGCGCACGTCAATGCCCGGTGTGCCCTGCTTTGTGCGGGTGCGCGAGCCAGGCAAGTGCGTTTCGACGTCATCAGCCATATCCTGCGGAACCTCGTAGGATTCCCCTGCCGCAGCCGGTCCGAGAAGAGCCTGGATATTCGCCGGGGTCGCGCCCAGTTCGACCATTGTCTCCACGGTGTTGCGGACGATCCCGTTGCGCGCACCCATGCGGCCCGCGTGCGCGGCGGCGATCACGCCAGCGGCATGGTCGGCGAGCAAGACAGGCACGCAGTCGGCGACTTTCACGCACAGCGCCAGTTTCGGGGTCGTGGTGACAATCGCGTCAGTCGCTTCAACCGGGGAAGCCGTGGCGCCGTCCACCACGGTGACGGTATTGGTGTGGAGCTGCTCCATCCACACCTGACGCTCGATGCCGAGCTTTTCGCCCAGGGTGCGGCGGGTGTCCTCCAAAGACAAGTCCCCGGCCGCGCGGCCTGTGAAGACCATGCGGACGGGGCGGGAAGTGGTGTCAATCATGACACCCCAGAGTACTCCTGTTTTTCGCTCGGCTTAGCGGAGGAAGTCCGGTACGTCGAGGTCGTCGTCCAGACGCTCCTCCCGGCGGCGCGGGCGGTACTCTTCGCGGCTGCGGCTGGTACGGGAGTCAGTGAACAGCCCGCCGCGGTCATCGTCGTAGCGGTGGCGCGGAGCGGGGGCTTCGTACTGGGGCTCTGCCGGCTCGACCGGCTGAGCTGGCTGGGCAGGCTGGACGGGCTCACTGTCGTAGTCGCGGGCCTCCTCGCGCGGTTCAAACAGGGAGCTCGAGGACGGCGCCGGGGTCGGGGTCTCCTGCGCCGGTTCGGCCTCGACGACCACCTGCTCCGGGGCACCGGTGCGGTCCGGGCGGGCGTTGGCCTTCTCGTCGAAGCCAGTCGCGATGATGGTCACGCGCACCTCGTCGCCCAGGTTGTCGTCGATGATCGTGCCGAAGATGATGTTGGCGTCGTCGTCAGCCTTCTCCTCGACGATCGATGCGGCGTTGTTGACCTCCATCAGTCCCAGGTCGGAACCACCGGCGACGGAGATGAGTACGCCCTTCGCGCCCTCCATCGTCGTTTCCAGCAGCGGGGAGTTGATGGCCTGCTCGGTGGCGGCCATGACACGGTTCTCTCCGCGTGCGGAGCCGACACCCATCAGGGCAGAGCCGGCATCAGCCATGACGGAGCGAACGTCGGCGAAGTCGACGTTGATCATGCCCGGAATGGTGATCAGGTTGGTGATCCCTTGGACACCGTTGTAGAGCACCTCGTCAGCGGCGCGGAACGCTTCCATCATGGACAGCTCAGCGTCACCAAGCTGCAGCAGACGGTCATTCGGGATGACGATCACGGTGTCGCAGACTTCCTTGAGCGCCTCGATGCCCTCTAGGGCCTGGCGGGTGCGGCGCTTGCCCTCGAAGGAGAATGGGCGGGTGACAACACCGATGGTCAGCGCGCCCATCTTCTTGGCGATGCCGGCGACGACCGGAGCGGCACCAGTACCGGTACCGCCACCCTCACCTGCGGTGACGAACACCATGTCAGAGCCCTTCAGGGACTCTTCGATCTCCTGCTTGTGGTCCTCTGCGGAGGTGCGGCCGACCTCCGGGTTGGCGCCGGCACCGAGGCCTCGGGTGGCCTCGCGGCCGATGTCGAGCTTGGTGTCAGCGTCGGTGAACAGAAGTGCCTGGGAGTCGGTGTTGATGGCAACGAACTCAACACCCTTGAGGCCCTCTTCGATCATGCGGTTAACTGCGTTGACACCGCCGCCGCCGACTCCGACGACGCGGATCATGGCGAGGTAGTTGCTGGGAGAGGTCATTGGTGTGGTCTCGCCTTTCAGGGGTAACGGGGAATCGGGTTTCACAAGACGCTTTCCATCATGACCAACCTACCGCGAAAATCGGCGAATTTTTCCGGCGTGTCGGTACCCTCAACCTCTACTTTAGGGTTTGTGACCTGGAGTTATGCTATTTAGAGGTGATTTGCTGCGGGTTGCTCACGTTGAATTCGCCACCCTCGCGCTGCAGAACTGTGTCCAGAGCTAAAGACTTGTTCTCGTTGTCCTCAGACGCGCCCCACACCACAGTTTTGTCTTTGAGATGCAGCACGAAGTCGTACTTCGACCGCGCCTCAATCGAGTCCACGGCACCTTTAGCCTTCTCACTCAAGCTAGCGACAATATCGACGGCATCCTTCCGGACGTTCTCGTCGTTCATACCGCCTGTGAGCTCTACAGCGTTGTCGGGCGGAGTGTCGACGGCGAATTCGCGGCCTTCAGCGTCGATAAGCGTGGCACCCTGCGAGCCCTTCATGAACGCGACTGCGACGTTTTCCTCGACCTTGATCTTGAGCGTGCTGGGCCAACTACGTGAGGCCGTCGCCGACTTCACCCACGGCAAGGAAGCGACCCCGGACGCTGCCTCCCGTGTATTCACCTGCGCGAGCGGGATTCCTGGCTCCACCCCGGTCGCGGAGGCGATGTCTTCGTCTGAGACGTGCTGGTTGCCATCGGCCACCACGTTCTTCACAGTCATCACAGGGGTGAAGTAGATGATCGCCCACGCTACGGCGACGAGGACAAGGAGGGCCGCAATGGCGCCGGCGATTCTCTTCACAGGCATTGCTCTCATGCTCCCGCGAGTGCGTCCAGAATCGGGTCGGCGAGCATCGTCACCGACCCCGCGCCCATCGTCAATACCAGGTCACCAGGGCGCACAAGCTTTGCGACGGCTGCCGGCGCCGCAGAGAAGTTCGGCTCGTACACGACATCTGTGATGGACATGTGGTCCGTAATGATGCGCGAGTCGAGCCCCTCCACCGGAGTTTCGCGGGCGCCGAAAATGTCGAGGACAACAGCGGCGTCGGCAAGCGACAACGCGTCCGCGAACTCGCCGGCGAATTCCTGCGTGCGTGAGTACAGGTGCGGCTGGAAACACACAACAACGCGCGCCCCGGTCCCCTTCGCAGCTTTGAGAACTGCATCGACCTCCGTCGGGTGGTGGGCATAGTCGTCGTAGACACGCGTGCCGTCCGACAACTCACCGCGCAGCTCGAACCGGCGGCGCACACCGGTGAAACCGCTCAACCCCTCGGCGAGCGCGAACGGATCCGCACCGGCGGTCACGCCAGCTACCAGAGCTGCGACAGAGTTGAGCACCATGTGCTTTCCGGGGATGGACAGGTGGTACGTCATCTCCGTGCCGTTGAGGTTGACCTTGACCACGCTGAGGTCGTTCTCCGTGCGCCAGTCCACGACATGCGCTGCGTTCGGGATCGAGGGGTGAGTCATGGTGCCGTAACCGACGACAGTCACACCCCGCTCCAGGGCGCGCACGCCGCATTCGGCGGCGGACTCATCATCAAGGCACACGATCA
This sequence comes from Corynebacterium sp. CCUG 65737, assembly GCF_024454115.1. Classification (NCBI taxonomy): domain Bacteria; kingdom Bacillati; phylum Actinomycetota; class Actinomycetes; order Mycobacteriales; family Corynebacteriaceae; genus Corynebacterium; species Corynebacterium sp. CCUG 65737. The sequence goes on along the minus strand of NZ_JAGPZB010000002.1, from coordinate 25,681 downwards.
AGGTGCCGGTGTCGGTGATGCGGTCAGCGAAATCGTCGAAAACCTTGTAGTAGGTCTCGGCATCGCCGAAGTAGTCGAGGTGGTCCGGCTCAATGTTCGTGATCACAGCGATGTCGGGCCGGTAGCGCAGCAGCGACCCGTCGGACTCGTCCGCTTCCGCCACGAAGACAGCGCCGCTGCCGTGGTGGGCGTTGGTGCCCGCGCGGTTGAGCTGGCCGCCGATGGCGAAAGAGGGGTCCTCCCCTGCGGCTTGGAGCGCCACGACAGCCATCGACGTCGTCGAAGTCTTACCGTGGGTGCCGGCGAAGAGCATTTGGGTGTAGCCCTCCATCAGCTCACCCAGCAGGTCGGAGCGGCGGATGACAGGGATACCGTGTTCGGCGGCACCGACAAGTTCCGGGTTGTCCTTCGGGATGGCCGCGAAACTGGTCACCACGACCGTGGGCAATTCACCGGCCAACTCGAGGTTCTCGGCCGCGTGACCGACGGCAATGTGAGCGCCTTGGGCTTGCAGTGCCCGCACCGGGCGGGAATCCTTCACGTCGGACCCCGTGACCACGCTGCCACGGTCGAGCAGAATGCGGGCTACGCCCGACATGCCGGATCCACCGATACCGATCAAGTGGACGCGGGAGAGATCGATGCTCATGACTTCCCTCCTGCAGCTGCGACAATCCGACGGGCAATTTCTTCGGCGGCATTACCGGCGCCGGACCCCTGAAGAATGGCGCGCATCTGTTCTTTCACCCCGGCATCGCCGAGAATCTCCACGACGGCGCCGACAAGCGCGTCGGCGGTCAGATCAGCGTCGTCGATACGCTTTGCTGCGCCTGCCTCGACGAGGTGGGCAGAGTTCAACCCCTGCTCACCATTTCCGTGGGGCAGGGGGATATATATCGCCGGTACTCCGGCTGCGGAGTTCTCGGCAACGGTCATTGCACCAGAGCGGCAAATCACCACGTCTGCGACTGCATAGGCCGCTTCCATGTCGTCGATGTACGGGACGGCCGTGTAGTGCTCGTGCGAATCAGGCGCGTCGTTCTTCCTGCCATACGCATGAAGGACTTGGTAGCCGGACGCTGTCAGCCTACCCACCGCGCCAGCGAGAGCCTGGTTGATGCTCTGGGCACCTTGGGAGCCTCCAGTGACCAGGATGGTGTCGCGGGCCGGGTCCAGGTTCCACATTTTGTATCCGCGCTCAGCTTTCACACCGTCCGGATCTTGGCCGACACCAGGACGCACGGGAATGCCCAGGACATCACCAGGCATGCCTGAGTTCGGCACGGCGTTAATGCCCGTGCCGCCGAGACGAGTGCCCAGCTTGTTCGCCATGCCTGCCAGAGCGTTGGTCTCCAGGACGAAGAACGGAATGCCCAGGCTTTTCGCCGCCAGGTAAGCGGAAGCGGCAACGTAGCCACCTGTGCCCAAAACGGCGTCAGCCTGAGTCTCCTTCAGGACTGCACGGGTCTGGTTGACCGATTTCATCAGCTTGCCCGGCACGCCGAGCAGCTTGAGGGGCTGCTTGCGCGGAATCGGAACAGGGTCCACCAAGTGGAGGGGAAAATCTCGGGCAGGGACAATAGACGTCTCCAGGCCCTTCTCCGTACCAAGCGCGGAGACTACAGCGCCGTGATTGTCGCGCAGCACCTCCGCGACAGCAAGAGCCGGCTCAATGTGGCCGGCAGTTCCACCACCGGCCACAACGATATTCACCGGGGCATCATTATCGTTCATATTGTGCAGTGCACCGCCTTGTTAACTAGCGCGACGAACTTCTTCCCGGCCATCGTAACGCGCGGCCGGGCGGCGCTGTGGGGCTGGTCGGCGCTGCGGTGCCGGACGTGCGGTAACCGGGGTTCCGTAGTCACGTTCGCGGCGGTCCTGGCGGCGGATGTTGCGCTGGTTCGGGGTTCCGGCGGCGTTTCCAACGACGCGTGGTTCGCGGAGGAAGAAGACCCGGTCGAACATCGGGCGGCCGTAGTTCTGCATCGCCGATACTGCGTCCGGTTCATGGCGGGCGACCGAGGCGACCAAGCCCATCGCGCCCAGGGTGATCACGGCGGAGGTGCCTCCGGCGGAGATCATCGGCAGCTGAATACCAGTCACCGGCAACAGGCCGACAACGTAGCCGATGTTGATGAAGGCCTGGGAGACGATCCCGGTGGTAATCGCCGCTGCCAGGAGAGCTTGGTACTGGTTCTGGGCACGGCGGGCCGTGCGCAGACCGAAGTAGAGCAGCATTGTGAACAGGGTGATCACCAGTGCCCCGCCCCACAAGCCGAGTTCTTCACCAATGACAGCGAAAATGAAGTCGTTTTTCGCTTCCGGCAGGTAGAACCACTTCGCGCGGGACTGGCCCAGGCCCACACCGAAAAGGGAGCCGTCGGCAAGCGACAGGAAGCCTTGGTAGGACTGGAACGCCGTGCCGCGCGTGTCCTCGAAGTGGCCGAAGAGCGCGTCGGAGTAGACATGGAAACGCTGCGAACGGTAACCGCCGGCTGCCATGACCGCGACGAGCAATACCGCGCCGAAACCGGCTGCGACGCTGATGATCTTCCACGGGACACCTGCGAAGACAAGGATGAAAGCGACAACGATCGCAAACGACACCATCATGCCTAGGTCGCCCTGGGCGCCAATGAGGAACATGCACAGCGCAGCGACGCAAATGAATGGAACGTACCCGTTGGTGAGTTCGAACATCCTCCGCGGATTCTTGTTCGCCAGAATCGATGCGCCCCAGACACAGATAGCTACGCGGGCGATTTCCGACGGCTGAAGTTGGAATCCGCCAATGTAGATCCACGATTGTGAACCCACTTCCTCACGGCCGGTTCCGATACCGGGAACAAGCACAGCGCCCAGCAGGAGAACCGACCCCACCATGAGCAGCGAGGCGAAGCCGCGCACGCGCTCAGGGGAAATCTGCAGCGCGACCCAGAACGCGAGCAAACCAAGCGCCACGACGATGCCCTGCTTGAGAGGCTGCGCCCACACAGAGGAGTCATCGAGAACGGACCACGTCATCGACGAGCTGGTCACCATGATCACGCCCAGCCCCGCAAGAACCAGCACGATGGTGCGCGTCATGGTGTAGTCCAGCAACGGCCGGGCATCCATCCATTCGTTCAGGCGCGCCAAGCGACGAGCCATGCCGGAGGAGTACTGGCTCGGCTTCTTTTGCTGCGGTGGCCGCTTGTTCGCGGCAGGCCTCGTCATCGTCACAATTTTCACATTGCCTTACGGCTAGCCGTTTTCGGCGAGGGCGCGCGCAGCGTCCGCGAAAAGATTTCCGCGTTGAACCATGCCGGAGTACATATCCAGGCTCGCCGCGGCGGGAGCGAGGATGACGCTGTCACCTTCTTTTGCCTGCTCAGAGGCAAAACGGACGACATCGTTCATGGCGGTAACAGGGTCGCTCGAGTCCGTCACGAACACATTCACATCAGGCGCATGTTTATCGACGGCCCCAGCAATCACATCCCGATCCACCCCCAACAGAGCGACCGCTCTGAATTGATGGGCGTGGTCGCGCACGAGCTGATCGACATCCGCGCCCTTGAGTTGACCGCCGGCGATCCATACGATCTTGCCTGCCGTGCCGTTGAGCGCGGAATCAGCCGCATGAGGGTTTGTCGCCTTAGAGTTGTCGATCCAGGCGACACCGCCTGCCCGGTAAACCACTGCTCCCCTGTGGCCGGAGACCTGATATGAGTGCAGTGCCCGGTCAATCTGCTCCGGGCTTGCCCCACGGGTGACAGCGACGGCCGTGGCGGCAAGTGCGTCGAGGATGCCGGCTTCGCCGGCGGGCTCGATGCCGTCGATAAGCGAAATGCGCGTCGGCGTATCCCCGATGCGGGACACGATGTTTCCGTCAATGACGCCGACCTGGTTGTCGTCCGGCGCGTTCAGCGTGAACCCGATGATGTCACTGCGGCCGGTCTGTGCTGCGAAACGGACAACCTGCTCATCGTCGACACCGGCGACCGCGGTGGAGGCGGTGAAGACTTTCGCTTTTGCCTCCGCGTACGCGTCGAAGCTACCGTGCCAATCGATGTGGTCGTCAGCCAGGTTGAGGAGCACTCCGGCGTCTGGGGTGAGTTCGTGGGACCAGTGGAGCTGGAAGCTCGATAGCTCAGCGACAAGCACGTCGATGCGTGGAGTTCGCGTGAGTGCGTCGGCGACGGCGATGCCGATGTTGCCGCACGCGGCCGCGCGTTTACCTGTGTAGGAGGAGGCCTCTTCCATGATCGCGGCGAGCATGCCTGTCGTGGTGGTCTTGCCATTCGTTCCAGTGATCACGAGCCAATCACGCGGCGGGCCGAAGAAACGGTGCTGATCGAGTGAGTAGCACAGCTCCACATCGCCGATGACGGTGCAATTGACATCGCTGGCGGCGACGAGGAGCGGCGAATCCGGGCGCCATCCCGGGGACGTCACCACAAGGGGGAACTCGGTCGCGCGCCGCGCAGCTTCCGCCGTGTCCATGGTGGCGCAGCCTGTTTCCTCCTGCACAGCGGCACATTTAGTCGCATCATCGTCGGCGACAGCGAAGTCCACTCCCGCAGCGCGGAGCAGTTTCGCAGTGCCGAGCCCGGAGACACCAGCCCCAGCCACGAGTACTCCGCCAGAGAGCAAGGAGAGGAAAGGGTCGCCGGCCTGCATGCTTACGCTCATGCCAAGGTCACTCCGGTTGCCGTGAGCCACTCGGCGTAGAAGACCGCCAGACCGATGACCACGGCGATACCGCAGATCAGCCAGAAGCGGATGACCACTGTCGTCTCAGCCCAACCACCATTTTCAAAGTGGTGGTGGAACGGGGCCATGCGGAACACACGCTTACCGGTGGTCTTGAAGGCGGCAACCTGGATGACCACGGAAGTGGCTTCCATGACGAAGAGAGCGCCGATGATCACCATGAGCACCTCGGTGTGGCTACTGATGGACACGCCAGCCACCAGTCCACCGAGCGCGAGCGAACCGGTGTCACCCATGAAAATCTTCGCCGGGGCGGCGTTCCACCACAGGAAACCGGCGCACGCGCCCATTCCTGCGGCACACAAGATGGCAAGGTCGAGCGGATCGCGGACGTCGTAGCACCCCGGTCCTGGAGTCACGGAGCACGAGTTCCTGAACTGCCAGAACGTGATCACCATGTAGCCGAACATGACCAGCGCTGTAGAACCCGCCGCCAAACCGTCGAGACCATCAGTGAGGTTGACAGCGTTAGACCATGCCGCGATGAGGAAGTAGATGAACACGAGGAAAAGGATCGTGCCCACGACCGCTCCACCGATCGCAATGTCGAAGGTCTCAATGTCGCGGATGAAGCTCAGGTGCGTCGAGCCCGGAGTCAGTCCACTGTCATTTTCAAACTGGAGCAGCAAGTACCCGAAGATCAGGGCAATGGCGAGCTGGCCGGCAAGCTTGGCCTTCTTGTTCAGCCCAAGGTTGCGGTTGAAAAAGAGCTTCATGCCGTCATCGGCGAAACCGAGGAGGCCCAGGCCCATAGTCAGGCCAAGGACGAGCAAACCCGAGGCCGTGAAACCGCCCTTGCCGGTGACAGAACCCCAGATGCCCACAATTACATAGGCCGCGACAATGCCCAGCAAAATGGCGATGCCACCCATCGTGGGTGTGCCGCGTTTGCGGATGTGCGACTTCGGACCGTCCTCACGGATTTCCTGGCCCTGGCCGTGGTTGGTGAAGTAGCGGATGAGCAGCGGGGTGGTGAAGATGGCTACGAGGAAGCTAATGACCCCCGACATGATGATCTGCGTCACTATTGCTTTCCTCCGTCTAACAGTCGTTCCGCTACCCTCCACAGACCGGCAGCGTTGGAGGCTTTCACCAACACAACGTCGCGGTCGGGACGGTCGCGCCAGTTCTCCTCGCCGAGCGGTACCGTGCGCAGGATCTCACTGACCCGTTCCGTTGCGTCCTCGATGTCGAGGGCGCTGACACTTTCAATTCCCCGCTCCGCAGCGCGGCTGAGCAGGGCGGCCGTTTCAGCGCTCTCGCCGACGACAACGAGGTGCGTCACACGATAGCGGGCGAGCTCATTGCCCAACGCGGTGTGTGCTTCCACCGAGTCCTCGCCGAGCTCACCCATCTCCCCCAGCACCGCGATGGAGCGGACGCCGGGGCGGCCCGCAGCAGTGTACCCCAGGGCGGCGATGCCAGCGCGCATGGAGTCCGGGTTAGCGTTGTACGCATCGTTGATCACGGTCACGCCGTCGGCGCGGGTATTCACGTCCATGCGGTTAACGGACAAACTATGTGCGTTAGACAAAGCGCGGGCAACGGTGGCGGCATCCATGCCGGCTTCCATCCCCACCGCTGCTGTGGCCAGGGCATTGGAGACTTGGTGGGCCCCGAACACTTTCAATCTCACCTGCTGGGGTTCGCTGTTGGGCGAATGCATGGTGAAGGAGGCACGTGCGACGTCGTCAAGCGTGATGCCCTCGGCGACATACTCCGCGTTGGAGCGCGGGTCAGTGGAAAAGCACACGACGCGCGCTTTCGTGCGAGACGCCATGCCGGCAACTAGCTCGTCGTCGGCATTGAGGATCGCGATGCCGTCGGCTGGAAGCGCTTCGACGAGCTCGCCCTTCGCCTGCGCGATGTTTTCGCGGGAGCCGAATTCGCCGAGGTGGGCGCTACCGACATTGAGTACCACGCCGATCTGCGGCGGCGCGACGTGAGTGAGTTGCGCGATGTGCCCGATCCCGCGAGCGGACATCTCCGCGACAAGGAAGTCTGTGTCCTCCGTACAGCGCAAAACGGTGTAGGGCAAACCGATCTCATTGTTAAAAGAACCGGGCGGTGCAACCGTTTCGCCGGCATCCGCAAGCACGCTGGCAATGAGGTCTTTAGTGGAGGTCTTTCCAGCAGAACCAGTGATGCCCGTGATGCGCAGCTGATGCTTATCGACGAGCGTCGTCGCCACATGCGCCGCCAACTTCGCCATCCCCGCGACAACTGCGCGGGCGGAACCATCCGGATCATTAGCGGCCAAGTCCGAATTATCACCCTCGATCTGCTCGACGGGCGGAAGAATGACAGCGGGCACCCCTACGTCGCGGGCAACCAGGGCTCCCACAGCACCGCGGTCGATCGCGGACTGCGCGAAGTCGTGGCCGTCCACGTTCGCACCGGGAAGTGCGACGAACAACCCGCCTTCGGTGATCTTCCGCGAATCGAACTCAACATAACCAGTGACGGTGGCCTCTGGATCTGCGCCCGGGCTCAACTGCCCACCTGTAACGCGGGCAATGTCGGCGAGTGTTATCTCGATCATTCCTTGACCTCCTTGCCCTCTCGACGCGCCAGGGCGAACGCGACTTCTTCACGATCATCGAAGTGGTGCGTGGTCTCCCCAATGATCTGCCCGACTTCGTGCCCTTTACCCACGACGATAATGGCATCTCCGGGTTCTGCCCATGCAACCAGGTCCGCGATTGCCTGTGCACGGGAGGCGACCTCGCGAATGTCCGTCGCGGCACCGTCGATGACGCTTTCAGCACCCTGCTTTACAGCCGCACGGATTGCTGCCGGGTCCTCGGTGCGGGGGTTGTCGTCGGTGATGATCACCAGGTCTGCCCGTGTTGCTGCCTCTGCACCCATGAGCGGGCGCTTCGAATGGTCGCGGTCACCACCGGCACCGACAACGACACCGATCCGACCGTCAACCTGCTCGCGCAAGCTGTCCAGCGCAGCTGCGACAGCAGCGGGCTTGTGGGCGTAGTCGACAACAGCAACGAACGGCTGCCCAACGCTCACGCGTTCCATGCGCCCCGGGACTCGGGCCGCGTCCAGCCCCTGCAGGAAGACCTTCGGATCGATGCCCACCGAATCGGCGAGAGCTGTCGCCAGCGCAGTGTTAGCGATGTTGAACGCCCCCGGCAGAGGGATGCGCGTGGAAATGTCCTGCCCGCCGATGCGCACAGTGATGTCCTGCGCACCGGACTCAGTCACACTATCCAGCCGCGCCGTGCAATCGGCGCTGGTGTTATGCACCCCCACGGTGACAGGTGAGTGGGCGCGCTGCGTCATCTTCTGGCCCCATTCGTCGTCAATGCACACGACGGCTTTCTCTGCCCGGTCGAAGAGGATGGCCTTGGCCTCGAAGTAGTCCTCCATCGTGGGGTGGAAGTCCAGGTGGTCCTGGGAGAGGTTGGTAAACCCGGCCGCCGCAAACTTCGTGCCATCGACGCGGCCCAGCACGAGCGCGTGAGAGGAAACCTCCATGACCACGTGCGTCACGCCGCGGGAGACCATGTCCGCGAACAGCTCTTGAAGTTTCGGAGCTTCAGGAGTGGTCAACGATGTGGGCACATCCTCACCTTTGATGCGGGTGCCCGTCGTGCCGATCAACCCGACGGCGCAACCGGCGGCGGTCAACCCGGATTCGAGCAAGTACGTCGTGGTCGTTTTTCCCGACGTTCCCGTCACTCCGATCACCGTCAGGTGCTCAGTCGGGTGTCCGTAGATTTCGGCAGCGACATCACCGAGGATGTCGCGCACACGCTCAACGACGAGTACTGGGCGCTCAAATCCCGTCTCACGCAGGATGTCCCACCCGGCATCATCGGTCAGCACCGCAGAGGCGTCCGACGCGTGCGCGAAGGTGGCGCCGTGCACTCGGGTGCCCGGAAGCGCAGCGAACATCGCACCGCTTTTCACGGCATTCGAATCAAGGCTGATTGCGCTGACGGATAGCGAACTCTCCGGCGCGTTCTCCACGCGCGCGCCTGCGATCTCCGCCAGATTCTCCAGCGAAACCTTAGCCATGGTTATGCACTCCCTTTTCTAACGCGCTTCCAGCACGAACGGCTCACCTGGGTCGGGGCTCTGACCGATGTTCTCGCGGTTGATTAACCAGTTCGCAATCTCGGTGAACACCGGTGCCACCGACTGGCCGCCAGCGCCGCCTTCGAGCGGACCCCGCTCCGGGTCGTCCAGCATAACCGCGACGACGAAGCGAGGATCATCCGCCGGAGCAATACCGGCGAAAGTGATCCAGTAATCCGAGTTAGAGTATGCGCCCGTTTCGGGGTTGACCTGCTGGGCAGTACCGGTCTTGCCGGCGAGCTGGTAGCCGGGGATCTCGTTGCCGGCAGCAGTACCATTCTGGACACCATTCGGATCATCCTGGAACGGAGAGCGGAACATATTCACAACTGTCTGTGCGGTCTCTTCGCTGGCGACACGGGAGCGGCGGGGCTCGTCTTGCGGCAGCTCCTCCCCGGACTGCTGCACAACCTTTTTGACGATGCGCGGCTCGATGCGTTCACCGTCGTTCGCCAAGGCCTGGTACACGCTGGCGAGTTGGAGGGTGGTCAGGGACATGCCTTGACCGATGGGCAGGTTGGCAAAGGTGCCACCCGACCACTGCTCGCGGGACGGCACGAGACCAGGGGATTCGTTCGGGAGTTCAATGCCGGTGCCCTGCCCGATTCCGAAGCGCTGCAAGTAGTCGTCGAAACGCTCCTCGCCCACCTCCTGAGCGAGCATGAGCGTGCCAACGTTCGAGGACTTACCGAAGATTCCTGTCGTGGTGTACGGCGCATCACCGTGCTCCCACGCGTCTGCGACAGTGACGCCGGACATTTCGATTCGTCCCGGAACTGTGTGCACTTCATCCGGGGTGGTGATGCCCTCTTCAATGGCCGCGGTAGCCGTGATGATCTTGGCCACCGAGCCAGGTTCGAAGGGGTGGGAAATCGACGGGTTATCAAAGCTGCGGCCCTGCGACAGTTGCTTCTCCAAGTCGCCGTTCGGGTCGATCGTGGACGTGTTGGCCATGGCGAGCACCTCGCCGGTGGCAGCATCCAAGACCACAGCCTCGGCGTCCTTGGCCTTCGAGTTCGCCTTCGCTTGCTCCAACAGCTGCTGCACGTAGGCCTGCAGATCCAGATCAATAGTCAGCTCAACGCGCGATCCGTTCACTGCCGGCACAACGTCGCGCAACGTGCCGGGGATGACTTGGCCGTTGGCAGAGACATCTTCGGTGGAGCGGCCGTTGATGCCCGTCAGAATCGCGTCGCTAGAGGCTTCGAGCCCGAACTGGCCCTGCCCGTCCATGGAGACGCGGCCAATAATGTTCTCCCCGATTGCACCGTTGGGGTATTCGCGGATGTCTTGGTGGTCAGCTGCAACACCGTGGAACTTCTGTGCAACCTCAGCAGCGACATCTGGGTCGACATTGCGGACGAGAACCTCATAATCTGTGTCCGCGTGGAGCTTTTCCAGGATGTCTTTGGAGCTCACGCGCGGAGTCTCGAGTTTCTTCTCGTATTTACCTTTTGCGTCCTTGTTGTCCTTACTGTCCTTGTTGTCTTTGTCTTTTTCGGCGTTGTCGTCCGCGTTCTCACGCTCGATGGCTTTCGGATCCTCCCCGACCATGACGGGAATCTCATTAGCCATCTGGCGCAGATAATCCTCTACGCGAGCATCCTGCTGAGCTTCGGCTTCCGCACGGGAGGCACCCTCTTCATACATCTCGTTGCGCACGAGCTCGCCAAGTTCTTTGCGCAGGATCACGGGCGAAACAGTCAGGGAGCGCGCCTGCATCGTGTAGGCAAGATAATTGCCTTCCCGGTCCACGATCTCACCGCGACGAGCGGGATCGGTGAAGGTCCGGGTGCGCTGGTCCGCAGCGACGGTTTGCAGTTCCGGCCCCCACTTGAGCTGCACCCATGCCAAACGCCCAATGAGCACGAGGGCAAGGACCAGGAAAATAGCCGTGAGAATCCGCATCCGGCTGGTGGTAATGACCTTTTGTGCTGGCGCTGCCGGCGGGCGCCGCCGCGGGTGCGGCATTCTCCGCCGTTGCGGGTCCAATCTGCTCACGGCGCTTGTGTCACCTACCTCGCTCACGCCCAATAACTTCAGGGTCTCATCTTGCCCCGCGACGGGGGCTAGGTGATGACCGCCACGCCTTTACGTTTTTACCGAGCGCCAGGAATGCTCGGCAGCGCTGCCGGGGCCCCGCCCGCTGCGGGTGGAGCAGCTGGCGCGGGCGGTCCAGTCGGTGCGCCGTTAGACGTTTGCGGTAAAGCAGACAGATTGTCGGCAACATCGCTCGTCGCGTCACGGTCGCTCGTTGCGCGGTCGACGCGAATAGTCTCTCCGTTGACGTCCACGACCTGGCCGGTTTTCTCCGGATCGGCCTCGCGCGTCTCGTGGGCTTCGCCCTTCTCATTCACGGCAATAATTCCTGGTTGTTCGGGAACAACGAGACCGGCCGCGTCCGCCTTCGCGGCGATGTCTGCGGCTGCGCGCGCATCCTCCAGGTTGCGGTTGAGGGTCTCAATTTCGTTGCTCAGCGTGCGTTCCTCATTCTGGAGTTGCTGAATGGTGAACGTCTGCTGAGTGGACAGAGCGGAGAGCATCATGGCACCGAAGATGCCCAAAATGAGCAGCGGCAGCGACAGAATGGACAGCTTGGAGAACGTTCGCTTTGCCGCCGTGGTGTTGACCACGCGGCGTCCACGGACAGACACAACCTGCTTCGAACCCAAGCGTCGTGGGCCGCGAGGCAAGTGCGGCTTCAGCCCAGTCGTCTTCGGGCGGGCCGGAGCGGTCTTTGTCGTACGCTCCAACAGCGCCGTCGATCCGGCGGTGAGGTCTCGGCTTGCTCCCATTGTTGTTCCCTTCACTGTTGTTCCAGCTTTTCGACGGCTCGTACACGCACTGGCGCCGCACGCCTGTTGACTTCCACTTCCGCCTCCGACGCCTTCTCTGCACCGTGAGTGACCATGCGGAATTCGGCGGCCATGCCCGGCAGTTCGGTCGGTAAACCGGCGGGCGTTTTGGACGTTGTCCACTCCGTGAACGCGCGCTTGACCAGCTTGTCTTCATGCGATTGGTAACTCATGAACACCGCCCGGCCACCGGGGCCGAGGGCTTCGGCGACCATCGGCAACACGTTGGTGAGTGCGTCCAGTTCGCGGTTGACTTCCACGCGAAGCGCCTGGAATGTCCGCTTCGCCGGATGGCCGCCGGTGCGGCGGGTGGCGGCCGGAATCACCCGGTAGAGCAACTCCACCAGGCGTGCGGACGTGTCGAAGGGAGCTTTCTCCCGTTCGTCGAGGACAGCGCTGGCGATCTTACCGGCGAAACGCTCGTCGCCGTACGCCTTGAGCACATGCGCGAGGTCACCGTGGCTGTAGGTGTTCAGCACATCGGCCGCAGTAATACCTGCCGACGGGTCCATGCGCATGTCCAGCGGGGCGTCCACGCGGTAAGCGAAGCCGCGCTCTTCCTGGTCGAGCTGCATTGATGAGACACCGAGGTCGAAAAATGCCCCGGCTAAGCCATGCGCGCGTACGGTCTCAAAGACCGGCCCGGTACCGTCGCGCAGCGATTCCGCGAGGCAATCAAAGCGGCCCCGCACCGGCGCGAAACGGTCACCGAATCGCGCGAGACGCTCGCCCGCTTGGGCAAGCGCAGCACCGTCACGGTCAATGCCGATGACTGATGCCTCCGGAAAGGTGTCCAGGAAGTACTCCGTGTGTCCACCGGCACCCAGCGTGCCGTCGACGATGACAGCGTGGGGCCCGAAGCGCTCTACCGCAGGGCGAAGGAGTTCTCCCATGCGGTCGCGCATGACGGGGATGTGGCCGTGGCCGTTGTCGGTTGCTGTTTCCTGTGCCATCGAGTCCACCCCCTTGGAGCGCCCTGGGTTTGAAGTACCTGCAGTTGTTGCCGCGGGGAACGTATAGAGCCCTGCCCGGGGCGGTCATTCTGATATCGGGGAAGTACACCAGAACGACTCGCGCCCCGAGCAGAGTTCGTACACGCTCTCCACTCGCCTGCCCTGTTAGAGCAGACCCGAGAGAATGTCGTCCTCATCAGCCGCCGAGAAGGCAGCCTCGGTATTTTCTTGGTATTTCTCCCAGGACTCCGCGTCCCAGATCTCCAAGAAATCCACTGACCCGATGACCACGCATTCCTTTGAGAGGTTCGCGTAATCGCGGTGCGCCGGCGACAGAGTGATGCGACCCGAACCATCGAGCGCTTGCTCGTCCGCACTTGCTGCCAAGTTACGGATGAAAGCACGCGCCTTCGGATTCGTACGGGAGACCGCTGCCGCCTTACGAGCGCGGGCCGCGAACTCCTCGCGGGGATAGACCGCCAGAGAGTGGTCTTGCCCCTTGGTCACCATCAGACCGTCAGCGAGTCCCTCACGGAATTTCGCTGGCAGTGTCAGGCGTCCCTTGTCGTCCAGCTTGGGAGTATAGGTGCCCAGAAACATCCGGCGCCCTACCTTCCTTCACTCAACGACTCCGGTTGTGAACTTTTATGCAGCTCCACACGACACATCGCGTTTCGCTGGCCCCACTTTAACCCACTTCGTCCCACAAACGCTAGTTTCCGCGGCGTGTTTTCTTAATAAAGTTTCTTCACTGCAGGTCACACCGCTTGAATACGGTGGCAGAATCTCCCGCACCCAGCCCCAAAAACGGTCAAAATGCGCGAAACATGAATGACTTTAACCTAAATACATCTCTTGAATCACAATGGCACCACCTTGAATATCGGCAATATCCCAGTTCGCCAGAGTCAATGAGCTCGTGTGGGGCAAAGTGGGTGGACGAGGTGGGGCAAAGTGGCAGACATCGCGCATACAAGAAAACCCTCCAAGAACATCAATTCCTGGAGGGTTGAGTACCGCCGTTGATAGCGGCGCGAGGGGTCAGCGGTTAAGCGTCATCTATCTTCGAAACGGCGGCGGAAGTTTTCTTCCATGCGCGAGCTCATGCCATTGCGCTGCGCCTGACTACCTTGGCGCGTTTCTTGCGCCGGCGAAGCGGACTCGTTCGGCGTCTGCAACGCCCACATGCCACCGGCGAACATCACGACGAAGCCAACGATGCTGATGATGACAAACCAGATGCTCTGCGTAGCCAAAGCAACACCACCGATGAGCAGCAGCAGACCCAAAACGATGATGGCGAAAGAGCGAATCGTCAGCTTGCCGGCCGGCTGCTCAGCCCCGTACCCCGCCGAGGAAGCCACCGTCGACCCAAATTTAGGGTCGTCAGCGAGAAGCGACTCCTCAATCTCACGGAGTAACTTCTGTTCTTGCTCTGAAAGAGCCACTTTTCCTCCCAGCCATGTTTGGTCGGTGTCCACTATGTGAGTACAACGCTCAACTACACGGCATTGTTCCCTGGACGCTCACATCATCATAGCGCCTGCACACGCCTGGACATGCTACGCCGCCGCCATACCCGGCCCCTCCCCCGCTACCTCCGCATAGAACGCGGCGGCCCGGTCAACCAGCTCCGCGACTAGTGCACCATCAGGCTTTAGCTCGATGCCCGAGGCGACCCGCCCGCGCAATCGCGAGTAGCCCTCGAACACTTCCGCCCAATAGCCGCCGCGGACACCGGTCAGCTTGAGCTTTGCCCACGCACTGGTTGGCAACCTCTTCCTTTTAGCAATCACCGCCGAATCCGCCACGACTGCGCCTGCCGTTCGCAGTGCTGCGCGGTAGGCGCTCTCCAGCGCAAGATCGGACCGGCCGGCGCCAAGGTGCGCATACGACTCATCCAGCAGAGCTCGAGCGGTGCCGAGAAAATTCTCACTCCGGGAGGCAGCTGGAACCGTTCCGTACACCGTGCCAGTGGTTGCAGAGATAACGCTGTTCATAATGGGCCTCCTTTGGCTGGCCGTCTCACCTGTCGGCAGTTCGTTTTGTTGAGTAACAACCTAGGACCCCCACCCGACAAACCGGGCTACCCAATCGAACGCACATTCGAACCCCAAAAATGGCCCCGCACTAACCCCGACGTGATTCGATTAAGACGTGACCTTCACTATCCGCAGGTTGTCCGGTTTTGACTTTGCCCGCATGGCTCCGGACCTGGTTGATCTCTATATCACTGCCATGAAGTACCCGCGCACCCTCCGCGAACAGCGAATCGGGGTATGGCGCCGTGAGACCTCACATCCGGGTTTCACTGCCGTGGCGGCATTCACAGAGACCGGAGCGCTCGCCGGTGTCGCCTACGGTTTCAACGGCACGCCCGACAGATGGTGGGACCAGCAACTTCGTCTGGGTATGCAGCAACAGAGCATCCCCGACCACATACGGCGCGAGTTGACATCGCATTACTTCGAGCTAGCGGAGATCCACGTTGCGCCTGACCTACAGGGACAGGGCGTTGGACACGCCCTGATTCACGAGCTGCTAGTAGATATAGGTCGCAAGTACGTCCTGCTGTCAACGCCTGAAGTCCCGGCGGAAGCAAATGCCGCTTTCGGTCTCTACCGCTCACTCGGATTCAAAGATGTCCTACGCAACTTCCTCTACGCGGGAGATTCCCGTCCCTTTGCGGTGCTCGGACGCACGCTACCGCTGGGCTCCCAGTCTGTAGAGTGGCCGCTATGGTGACCCATCCCGATAAGGCCGATGTCCCGACTACTGCACAGATCCCCGCGGCTGTGGAACGGGAACTGGAAAAGTTCTTCACCGAGCACGGCCATTCAGTGGACGTCATCGGTCCGCCGGTATCGGAGGCGGTAGAGCACCTGCGCACCTTCGTTCTCGGGGGTGGTAAGCGCATTCGCCCCACATTCGGATGGGTCGGGTTTGTCGGTGCGAACGGGCTGGAGAATACGGAGGAGGATCCGGCAGCTGTGCTCTGCGCGGTGAGTTCCTTGGAATTCATTCAGGCATGCGCACTCATCCATGATGACATTATCGATGCATCTGCGACCCGGCGCGGAAACCCGACCGTGCACGTCGCCGCCGCGCACAGTCACCGCGAACACAACTGGCTCGGAGATTCCGACAAGTTCGGGGAAAGCCTCGCCATTTTGGTCGGTGATTTGGCGCTCGTGTGGGCAGACGACATGTGGCACCACTCCGGCCTGAGCCATGCGGCTCTTCTCCGCGCTTCCGAGCCCTGGCGAGGCATGCGCGCGGAGGTCATCGGCGGCCAGATTCTGGATATTTCGCTCGAAGCCGCCGGCTGCGAAAGCGAAGAGCTTGCAAATGCAGTCAATCGTTTCAAAACTGCCGCATACACCATCGAGCGCCCCCTCCACTTGGGCGCAGCAATCGCGGGTGCGGACGATGACACGATTGCGGCTCTGCGGCGTTACGGCCACGACATCGGGATCGCTTTCCAGCTTCGCGACGACATTCTCGGTGTCTTCGGCGACCCGAAGGTCACCGGAAAACCCGCCGGAGACGACCTGCGGGAAGGCAAGCGCACTGTGCTGTATTCCCGTGCGCTCCAGGCAGCCGATGAGCGTGACCCGGCGGCAGCGCAGCGCCTCCGGGACGGCATTGGTACGGCCCTGACCCCCGACGAGATCGCCGAACTCTCGGGGATCATTCGTGAGACGGGGGCGGTAGAAGACGTCGAAAAGCGTATCGACGAGTTGACCGAATCCGGCCTTGCACATGTCCGTGGTGCCGCGTTGTCGCCCGAGGCGGTGGAGACACTCGAGACCCTGGCGGTCAATGCCACCGCGCGGCGCATGTAAGCTCCGCACCATGTCTCCCCGTGTCGTAGTTCCGCTCGGCGTTGCCGGCACCGCGCTTATCGCGCTCGGTTCTTTCGGCGCGGGCGCCACCCGCAACCGCGGCGGAATGCTCGACTACTTCGGATGGGCCTTCCTGTCCTACGGCCACGCGCGCGGGCTTGCCGACGTCGCTCTCACTGCCGGGCTTTTTCTCCTCGTTTTCGCGTGGGTCATGCTGCAGGGAGCTCACGTGGAACAGGTCCGCGCTGCGGTATGGGGGTGGACCGCTCCCCTGCTGCTCGCGGCACCGCTGATGTCGCGCGACGTGTACTCCTACCTCATGCAGGGCGCCATGGTGCGCGACGGCTTCAACCCTTACGACGAGGGCGCGGCCGTCAACCCAGGGCCGTACTTGCTGGAGGTCTCGCACGACTGGCGGAATACGACCACCCCTTATGGCCCGCTGCACTTGTGGATCGGCGAAGGAGTGACCACTGCTGTCGGCGACAACGTCATGGCCGGCATCATTGTCTACAAATTCATCTCCTTCGCCGGTTTCGCCGCTATCGCGTGGGCAGTCCCGCGCATCGCGCGTGAGCTGGGTGGGGATCCTGCATTGGCGCTGTGGCTCGGCGTGGCCAACCCAGTGATGATCATCCACATGGTCGGCGGCATGCATAACGAGTCTGTGATGGTCGGCCTGGTCAGCATCGGCTTGCTCGCCTGCCTGCATAGCCGCTTCTTTGCGGGGATCGTGCTCATCTCCGTGGCAGTCTCGCTCAAGGCGACGGCGGCCATTGCACTGCCGTTTGTCGTGTGGATCGCGATGCAGCGTTACGGCCGCCGAGTCACCGTTTTCCTGGCCGCGGGAGTAAGCGTCGTCGCGCTGTCCATCGCCGTCGTCGCCGCAGTTACCTGGGCATCCGGCACATCGTGGGGTTGGCTAGCGGAGATCTCGGGCAACTCGAAGGTGGTCAATCCCCTCTCCGGCGCCACACTCATCACAGACTTGGTCACTCCGCTCGTGTGGCTGGTGGATGAGGAATTCCCTTACAACACTGTCCGCGACTTCACCCGCACCATCGGGTCTGTGCTCATGCTGGTTGGTCTCGTCGTGGTGTGGGTCCTCTACCGCCAGTCGCAGCGCCGCGCCGTCAAGGGCGTAGCACTGGCGTACCTAGTGGCGTTCGTGTTCAACGCGGTGACGCTGCCGTGGTACTACGCATCGTCGATCAGCGTTGCGGGAACGTTCGCACCGCCGCGCTGGCTGGTGAAGGTGACCGTCGCTGCGTCAGTCATTGTCGCGCTGTCGTTCATGGGCAGCGGAAACCACCGCTTTTACGTCGGCTGGTGGATGCTGGCGGTCTTCCTTCTCGGCTGGCTTGCAGCCCGGAGCGTTAAAACGCCATTGCCTGCGCGCGCCTGATTACTTCGCGGGCACCATGCCCATGCAACGCATCGATGGGGCGGCCAGGCAGACTGTCGTCGTCAGTGAAGAGGTAGGCGAGGATTTCGTCGGGGCGGTATCCGCCGTCGAGAAGCACCGTGATCGCGCCACCAACGAACTTGGATAGCTCATCACCGCTCAGAAGCGCCTCTGGAATGTACTTCACACCGTCAGCCTTGTGCGCAACGAGTTTTCCCGCACCAACGTAATCGTGGACCTTGGTCACTGGGACACCGAGACGGTCCGCCACCTCAGGGAAAGACAGCAGCGTTTCGCCCTCAAGAAGCGTGTCAAGGTCATATTCGATATCACTCACGCTCTTCACTGTACGCGCGCTGCTAGCACTTCCCCAGCCTCGTCGGCCATACTTATATGCCATGAGTGACCTTGCAGCTGGCGACGTATTGGAAGGACGTTACGCCGTGGACCGCCCCATTGCCCGCGGTGGCATGTCCACGGTCTACCGCTGCCTGGATACTCGTCTCGACCGCGAAGTCGCCGCCAAGGTCATGCACCCGCGCTATGTCGACGATCCGCTGTTTCTCGACCGCTTCCAACGCGAAGCTCGCGCCATGGCGCAGATGAGCCACCCGAACTTAGTCAACGTCTACGACTTCTCCTCCCACGGCGAGGATGTCTTCCTCATCATGGAGCTCATCACCGGCGGCACGCTGCGCGAGCTTTTGGCCGAGCGAGGCCCCATGCCCCCGCATGCCGCTGCTGAAGTCATGCGTTCGATGCTCACCGGGCTGTCTGTGGCGCACCGCCGCGGGTTGGTCCATCGCGACATCAAACCGGACAACATCCTCATTAACGGCGACAATTCGGTGAAGCTCGCAGACTTCGGCTTGGTTCGCGCAGCCAGCGAATCCCAGCGTTCCACCGACCAGATCGTGGGCACCGTCGCCTATCTCTCCCCGGAGCAAGTCGACGGTTCCGAGCTCACCCAAGCTTCGGACGTCTACTCCGCCGGCATCGTGCTCTTTGAACTGCTCACCGGTACCCAGCCGTTTTCCGGCGACACCTCACTGGCGCACGCGATGGCGCGGTTGCACAGGGATGTGCCGCCACCATCCTCACGCATCGCGGGGGTGCCCATGCTTTTCGACGAGCTCGTGGCCACCGCCACTGCCCGCCACCCCCGCGACCGCTTCGCTGACGCAGACGAATTCCTCGACGCCCTCGAGGACGTTTCCGCCGACTTGGACTTGCCCGACTTCACCGTTCCGGCACCGACCCAGTCGGCCGCCCACCGTGTGGCCGCCATTCCGACCGGGGTGACGCAGATCGAACAGGACGGGGCAGAGGAACCCGAGCTTGCGCCCGAAACGCGCTTTGACCACCAGCCGGTATACGAACCAGAGCGCGAGCACCTGCAAGAACCAGTACGCGAACCATCGCCTGCGCTGTATCACCAGGACCACCAGCAGCAGTATCGGCCGCAAGCCCCTGCGCCAGTGCCAGCGGATGCACCTGCGCACCCGCCCGTTCCAGCACAGGCACCGGTGCGCGAACCTGAAGCTCCGCGCATCCCCGAACCGGAGACGAACCGCTCCGCAGCGGCAACAGCCGTCATAGTGCTACTCATGATTACAGCCACCGCGGCTGTCGCCGTCGGTGGCTGGTGGTACGGCTCCGGATGGTACGGGGAGATCCCCGAGATTATCCGGATGCCGGAGTACTACTAAGCGCAACTTAGTTGCGGAGCATCTCCGCGACGAGGAACGCGAGCTCCAGAGCCTGCTCGGTGTTCAGGCGCGGGTCGCACGCGGACTCATAACGGCCCGGCAGGTCGATGTCGGTGATGTCCTGGGCACCGCCGAGGCACTCCGTGACGTGCTCGCCGGTCAGCTCGATGTGGATGCCGCCCGGGTGGGTGCCCAGGTGGCGGTGGACCTCGAAGAAGCCCTGCACTTCGTCGATGATTTTGTCGAAGTGGCGGGTCTTGTATCCGTTGGACGCGGTGAAGGTGTTGCCGTGCATCGGGTCGGACTGCCAAATGACCTTGTGTCCCTCGCGCTCAACAGCATCCACAATGCCCGGAAGGACATCACGCACCTTGTCGTGGCCCATGCGGGCGACAAAGGTGAGGCGGCCGGGTTCGCGGTTCGGGTCCAGCTTCGCGGCGTAAGCGACGGCTTCCTCCGGGGTGGTGGACGGGCCGAGTTTCAGGCCGATCGGGTTGTTGATCAGCGCCGCGAAGTTCACGTGGAAGTCGTCGAGGCCGCGGGTGCGCTCGCCGATCCAGAGCTGGTGAGCAGACAGATCGTAGAGCTTGGTCTCGCCGTTCTCGTCTTCGGCGAGGCGCAGCATGGCACGCTCGTAATCCACCAGCAACGCCTCGTGGGAAGCGTAGATCTCGGAGGTGCGCAGCTCACGGTCATTCACGCCGCAGGCATCCATGAAGTGCAGGGAGCGGGTGATCTCGCGTGACAGGGCCTCGTAACGGGCGCCGGCAGCGGAGTTAGCCACGAACTCACGGTTCCATGCCTCAACGCGGTACAGGTCAGCGGTACCGGAGGTAGTCAGAGCGCGCACCAAGTTCATGGCGGCAGAGGAGTTGGCGTAAGCGCGGACCATGCGTGCCGGGTCGTGCTTGCGGGACTCTTCGGTGGGTTCCACACCGTTGACAATGTCACCGCGGTAGTTCGGCAGACCGTTCTCGTCCAAGTCCGAGGAACGCGGCTTGGCGTACTGGCCAGCAATGCGGGCCAGTTTCACCACCGGGGTGGACGCTCCGTAGGTGAGCACGACGGCCATCTGCAGCAGCGTCTTGATGTTGGCGCGGATGTGCGGCTCAGTGTTGGACTCGAATGTCTCAGCGCAGTCGCCGCCCTGCAGGAGGAACGCATTGCCCTCAGCGACGTCTGCTAGCTGGCTCTTCAGCTTGTGGATCTCGGGTGCAACCACCACCGGCGGGACCGATTCGAGGATCTTGCGGACGTATACGGCCGCGTTCTCATCCCATGTCGGCTGCTGTTTCGCTTCGAGGCCCAGAACCTTCTGGAATTCCTCATTGATATCGCCGGGCAACGGCGGTAGATCGGGCAGTACTTCTTTGGGGATGTCTACAGTCCAACTCACCCTATAACTTGTAGCACGCCCGAGACGTTTCTCCTACTCAGGGCGGGTAATTCTTCCACGGCGGTCCAATGGCAGAACGTCGTTGCAGGCGCGGAACTTGATCAGGTTGTGTCGAGCGTCCACAAGCGCGTCGTGGGCATCTTTCGGAGCAGGAGGAATCTTCGGGCGGCCAGCCATCTCCCAGTACTGCTTGAGCTCGCGGGTGAACCGCGGCAAGTCCTTAGGCAGCTTCGTCATGTCGCCCCACATCTGCGCGAAAACCACATGATCATAGGCACCCACCCACGCCCACAGCTCAGGCCTCGTGCCGTTTGGGGTGAGAAAGGCATGCACTTCTTCACGGATGCGCGCCAGAGGCTTCCATTCCGGACTGGACGGGTTCGGGAGTTTCTCTAGAACGTTCTCACGCACCCAAGGGTTGGCGCGTGAACCGTTGAAATCCGTGGACACTGCGTAATACTCGCGTCCGTCCTCAGCCACGATGCCGATGGAGATCAGTTCGATGGTGGAGCCATCTTCGATGAACTCCGTGTCATAGAAGTACCGCACGCTTTACTGCAGCCAACCCCACGGCGGCTCGGTGCCCTCCGGGTACCCGTTGCCAGCTTCGAGCGACTTCTTCACGGCCGCCGCGTAGGCGTCGCAGTAGGGGTAGCCGGACAGTTCCTCGAGTTGCTCCATGAAGAAGTCCGTGAACGGGCGCCACACGGCGGAGTCAGACGGGTCGTAGCCGTTGTCGCGGGCCCACTGGTGCGGGTCGATGGGCTCACCGACTTTGATGGTCACCTTGACCGGACGCGGAATCCAGGTGCCAATCGGGTTTGCCTCACGGGTGTCAATCATGGCCACTGGGATGCAAGGCACACCAGTTTCCATCGCGATTCGCGCCATGCCAGTCTTGCCCTTGTAAATGCGGCCGTCCGGGGAACGAGTGCCCTCCGGGTAGATGCAGAACAGGTCGCCGTTGTCGAAGACTTCCTTGGTCACTTTGAGCAAGTTGTCGCCGGCATCTTTCGCAGATCGGTCGATGGGAACCTGTCCCACGGAAGTGAAGAAGAATTTCTGGATGCGCCCGACCAATCCCGGAGCGGTAAAGTACTCCTTCTTTGCGGGGTGCACCAGCTGGCGCGGGCACACCAGGGGAAAGTAGAAGGAGTCCATCACGGCCTGGTGGTTGGACACCATTAGCGCGGGAGTTCCTTCGGGCGGAATGTTGTCCAGGCCGTGCGTTTCAGGCCGGTTCCACAACCGCAGCCAGGGACCAATCAAGATGTACTTGAAAAACTTGTACCACTTGTTGTTCATGTTTTCCCCTAAAGAAGTTTGCGGGCCAAATCAGCAACGCCAATCATACCTGCCTGCGGTCCAAGGTCCGCAGTTTGCAGACGTGGAATCGGGCGGAAGCCGGATCCGACCATGTTGCGACGCATGGCTTCGTGCGCAGCATCGAGGAACAGGTCAGCATCCGCGCTCACTCCCCCGCCCAGCACGATCAACTCCGGGTCGAGCACGTCGCTCACGATGGAAAGACCCTGTCCGAGCCAGCACGCAAAGTCATCCATTGTTGCTAGCGCCAGCGCATCGCCGTTGCGTGCGGCAGCGACAACATCGTTGCCAGTCGCGCGCTTATCGACGGCCCTGCGGTACAGCGTGCAGGGTTCAAATCCACCCTTCGTAGCAATCTCAACGGCGGTGTCCACCAGCGCAGTGCCAGAGGCATAGCGCTCCAAGCACCCTTGTTTCCCGCAGGAGCATGCACGCCCACCTTGGACGACGGTGATGTGACCGAATTCGGGTGCGGTACCAAAAGAACCGCGGTAGATCTCACCGTGATGCATGAGTGTTGCACCAATGCCTGTACCCACGGCAAAGAACACCCACGTGTCTGCGTCCTGGGCGGCACCGTAGCGGTATTCGCCCCACGCCGCGGCGTTCGCATCATGCTCCAGGCATACCGGCAACTCCAGCTCTTCTTCCAGCAGCTGCTTCACTGGCGCGTTGTCCTGCCACGGTAGGTGCGGAGCGAAACGGACCACTTCACAGTCCGGATCCAAGAAACCGGCGACGGCGAGACCGACAGCGCCGATGGAATGCCTGCGGCGCAAAACTTCCACCAGTTCGACGATGGCGTGAGTCAGTCCGTCCGCGTCGTGGGGAGTATGAGTTTCCTCCACGTCCACGATGTCGCCGTACTTATCGACGACACCAGCGCGCGTATTCGTCCCGCCAATGTCGAATCCGATTGTGACCATGACAGATCATTCTAGACCCAACACACGGACGAGCCTGCTCGTCAGCATCTCCCACGAGAAAGCCTGGCTTACGTGCTCGCGGCCTGCGCGCCCCATGCGTCGACGCCTTTCCGGGTCCGCAAGCAAAGTGAGCACGGCCGTGGTGATCTCTTTCTCTGAATGCCCGTCCACGACAATGCCGCTCTCCGGCGTCACCGTCTCCGGCGCTCCGCCAGAGTCCCCCGCCACAACGGGGATACCGCACGCTTGGGCTTCCAGGTAGACGATGCCTAAGCCTTCGACGTCTAGCCCCCAGCCGCGTGTCCGGGCCGGCATTGCCATGACGTCGGCCGCAGCGAGAAGATCACGCATGTCCTCACGCTCCAGGCGGCCATGGAAACGCACTGAGTCTGTGACGGCGTTTCTATCGGCCAGCTTGCGCAGCGTGTCTTCATAAGGTCCCTGCCCGATGATCGCGAGCTTCGCATCCGGAAAGACCTGCCGGATACTTGGCCAAACGCGAATCAACATGTCCTGTCCTTTGCGCGCGACGAGCCGAGACGGAACAACCACCAACGGGTCTGCCCCGTAGCCGTAGCGTTGCCGGGCCGTTCTCCGCTGCGACTCTGAAGCTGGGCGGAAGAAGTCCGTATCCACGCCCGACGGCAACGCGACATACTCGGCGTGCTTCCCGAAGGCGCGTGAGAACCTCCTGCGGGTGTAGTCCGACACGTAAGTCACCACGTCGGAGGAGTTTCCAATCCGCCGTAGTGCCTGGCGCGGCCCTGGGAGCATCGACCACCCGACTTCATGGCCGTGGGTGCTTGCGACAACTCTCTTCGCACCCGCCTTGCGCGCGACCCCGGCCATCAACCCCAACGGGGCGGCGGCGCCGAACCACACGGTGTCAATGCCCTGTTCTCGAATGATCTGGCTCATGCGTTCAGCGGTTCGAGGGGTAGGGAGCATGACCTGCTTCGGCCAGCGAAAGATGGGGATGGCAGAAGAAGCGTCGTAAAGCGATGCTTGCTCATGATCCTGTGTCGATGCGAAAACAACGATGGACTCCGCACCGCAGGTAGCAGCGACAGCGTCGGTGAAATCCCGCAAATACGACTGAATCCCGCCGAAAGTAGGCGGGAAGTCGTTGGTGACCAGGAGAACCTTAATGGCGCAGATGCCTTAGCGCTTAGTAGCGGACAGCGCCCTGAACAGGCATCGAGTTCAACGGCACGACCTGGACCGGAATACCGTAATCGGAGGCGTGCACAACCTGGCCGTCACCGATGTACATGCCCACGTGAGTAATTCCCGGGTAGTAACCGATGATGTCGCCCGGCTGCAGCTCAGACAAAGGCACCGGCGTGCCGCCAGCCAGCTGCGCCTGTGAGGTGCGCGGGATGGTCTTGCCGTTCTGAGCGTAGGACCAGTACATCAAGCCGGAGCAATCGAACTGGTTCGGGCCAGCTGCGCCCCAGCCGTACGGTGAACCAATCTTGGACAAGGCTGCACCCACCACGCCGTCACCATAGGCGGATGCCGGGACGTTGAGAGCTACCGGTCCGTTCTTCGCCTCCCACGCGGCGCGCTGCTCCGGGGTGAACGCATCCACGCGACGCTCGACTTCCTTGACCTTGGCGTCCAGGTCTTTGCGCTCCTTCTCCAGCTTGTCGCGCTTGCCCTCCAGCTCCGCCTTGCGGTAGTTGGCCACAGCCACGGCAATGTTAGCGTCGGTGGCCCGCTGGGCTGCTTGCTTGTTCAACTGGGTGGAGTTATCCAGGGTGCGCTGCGCGGAGCGGCTCAGAGAACCGAGGTAGGAAGCGCGGTCAATAGCCTCCTGCGGATTCATTGCATCGAGGGCATTAAGTCGCGCGTCGTTAGAGACGTTGCGGTACTGCGTACGCGCGTGGCCGTCGACCTCCTGCTGCGCGCCCGACCGAGCGCCTACCGCGCGTTCTGCTTCACGCTTTGCATCATCAGCTTGCCTCTGCAGCGTCTTGACTTCCTTATCGCCTTTGACGATCTGGTCCTCGATCTCCTTGACCTCTTCGGCCTTCTCGGTGGCCTGGTGGGAGACATCTTCCATCTCCTTGATCATGGTCTCAACGTCCTCGGCATAAGCCGGGACGGTAGAACCCGCAGCTGCGACGGCTGTAAGTACGCCAGCTGCAACGATCGGACGCGACGTGCGACGGGAGGAAGCGCGGTGCTTGCCCACGAGGACCTCTTTCTGAAAGAACATGAAGGAAAAGATGACAAACCTGTAACAAAGTTATAGCGTCCGCCCGCACCGGTCAAACACTTTGGACAGACTAAAGTGCCAAAAAGCTCCACGATGTTACTGGGGTTAAGGGTCAAAATGTGTGTCCGGAATCGCCGATTTTCATGGGGTGACCTGTAGGTTTCAGGAAAGTATATGCTTCCGGGGCATATA
>NZ_JAGPZB010000029.1:0-2555 GCF_024454115.1 Corynebacterium sp. CCUG 65737 | reverse complement strand
CCACTAGCGTGAACGCTTCTAAGTCTCCCACCTATGCTACACAAACCGCAGTAAACACCAATACCAAGCTATAGTGAAGGTCCCGGGGTCTTTTCGTCCTGCCGCGCGTAACGAGCATCTTTACTCGTAGTGCAATTTCACCGGGCCTGTGGTTGAGACAGCAGGGAAGTCGTTACGCCATTCGTGCAGGTCGGAACTTACCCGACAAGGAATTTCGCTACCTTAGGATGGTTATAGTTACCACCGCCGTTTACTGGGGCTTAAATTCTCCGCTTCGACCACAAAGGGTCTAACAGGTCCTCTTAACCTTCCAGCACCGGGCAGGCGTCAGTCCGTATACATCAACTTGACCGTCTTCGCACGGACCTGTGTTTTTGATAAACAGTCGCTTCCCTCTCTTCTCTGCGACCACAACCAGCTCACACACGCATGTTGCGCTCACCAGTCATGGCCCCCCTTCTCCCGAAGTTACGGGGGCAATTTGCCGAGTTCCTTAACCACAGTTCACCCGACCGCCTGAGTATTTTCTACCTGACTACCTGTGTCGGTTTCGGGTACGGGCCGTACACACACATCGCTAGAGGCTTTTCTCGACAGCATAGGATCACCACCATCACCCACATACGGGCTACGCATCACGCCTCACACAAACAGGACCGCATTTGACTAGTCCATGTGCCACACGCTTGCACCACAATCCACTTAAGTGGCGTAGCTACCTGACTGCGTCACCCCATCACTGAACTACAACGGATCAGGCCCCACGCATCACACCCACCCAACAGTCAAAGACTGCCGTGGCGGGTGGTCAGGGTGGTTAGTATCACCGCTTCGCACTTGGGCGCGTATGCACGGGTACGGGAATATCAACCCGTTGACCATCGACTACGCCTGTCGGCCTCGCCTTAGGACCCGACTCACCCTGGGAAGACGAACTTGACCCAGGAACCCTTAGTCATCCGGCGGATACGATTCTCACGCATCATTCGTTACTCATGCCTGCATTCTCACTCGCACACAGTCCACGCCCCCTTCCGGTAACGCTTCACCCCATGCACGACGCTCCCCTACCCATATAAAAAATATGCCGCGGCTTCGGCGGTGTACTTGAGCCCCACTGAATTGTCGGCGCGCAACCACTCGACCAGTGAGCTATTACGCACTCTTTCAAGGGTGGCTGCTTCTAAGCCAACCTCCTGGCTGTCTTCGCGATTACACATCCTTTTCCACTTAGTACACCCTTAGGGGCCTTAACCGGCGATCTGGGCTGTTTCCCTCTCGACTATGAAGCTTATCCCCCACAGTCTCACTGCCGCGCACCAATGTAGGACCGGCATTCGGAGTTTGGCTGACATTGCTAAGATGATAGTCCCGCTCAACCAACCAGTAGCTCTACCTCCGGCACACCTACGCGACGCTGCACCTAAATGCATTTCGGGGAGAACCAGCTATCACGGAGTTTGATTGGCCTTTCACCCCTACCCACAACTCATCCCCGCAGTTTTCAACCTACGTGGGTTCGCGCCTCCACAACCTCTTACAGCTGCTTCACACTGGCCATGGGTAGATCACCCCGCTTCGGGTCCAGGACATGCCACTTAAAACACACAATTAGCATTCGCTTTCGCTACGACTACCCCAAACGGGTTAACCTCGCGACATGCCGCTGACTCGCAGGCTCATTCTTCAAAAGGCACGCCATCACACACACAGAAGGTGCTCTGACGGATTGTAAGCGCACAGTTTCAGGAACTCTTTCACTCCCCTCCCGGGGTACTTTTCACCATTCCCTCACGGTACTATCCACTATCGGTCACACTAGGTATTTAGGCTTACCGGGTGGTCCCGGCAGATTCACAGCAGATTCCACGAGCCCGCTGCTACTCGGGGCAAACACGACACACAACCAGCACACGCCTTCACGTACAGGACTCTCACCTACTCCGGCAGACCATCCCAGGCCACTTCCGCTAACACGCACTAGAAATGCAACGACTGGCAGACCGTTGACCATCGCACCCCACAACACCGCACACGCAACCCCTGCCAGGTATCACACGCACACGGTTTAGCCTCATCCGCGTTCGCTCGCCGCTACTAACAGAATCATTATTATTTTCCTCTCCCACCGGTACTGAGATGTTTCACTTCCCGGTATCACCCCCGCACAACTATGAATTCATCATACGGTGACCACACACAACCGTGGCCGGGTTTCCCCATTCGGACATCCTCGGATCAACGCTTTGTTGACAACTCCCCGAGGCATAACGCAGCCTCACACGTCCTTCATCGGCCCAGCATGCCAAGGCATCCACCATGCGCCCTTAAGCAACAAACACAAACACACACCCACACCAACCACAACAAAAAGCCGTAATCAGCGCTCTAAGCGTGTGCCCGGATACACAAACACATACTCACAATCACAAAAATACTCACACCAAACCAGAACAAGAACAATCATCCTCGCCCCAACTCGATGAGAAATACACTTCTCTTCAAAGAAGAAAGATGCTCGCGTCCACTATACAGTTCTCACACACCACACCCAG
>NZ_JAGPZB010000028.1:0-3264 GCF_024454115.1 Corynebacterium sp. CCUG 65737 | reverse complement strand
ATGTCGCGACTGACCTGTCAACCATCAGGAATGCTGTCCCAGGCACGCCGTGTCAACTATGTCATGACTTCAGACACTGCCGGGGGCGCTTTCCCATACCCCTTTCACCTGCGATTACGGCCCCGCGCAGCGCAAAATCGCTAGACTGGTCGCATAACCGAAATCACCTAGCACGATTGAGGAGCGACCATGAGCAAGGACAGCATCCCAAGCTTTGACCAGGCGCAAGACGCCGACGATGCAGCCAAGGCGGCCGTCAACCCGACGCCGACCCGCGACGACAGCATCAACAACCTGGGTGACCCGGACGCAGACGGCAACTTCCAGGACCGCACCGAGAAGGAAAGCGAGAAGGCGAACTAATGGCCGACAACACGCAGGCAAATAACGCACAGCCGGGCGACGGTCCCGACAAGCTTCTCGACGCTGCAACGCGCCGCATCGGCAACGAGCCCGACACTGACCCCATCTCCGACCTTGAGCGTCTGGAGTCCCGCGATCTGGACAACCTGGACAAAGAGGACTTCGGCGAGGACAACGCGGGCGACGACGACTCCAGCTACGCCAACGACAACCCGGACGGTCCGTCCGAGGTCAACTGCGGCGGCGAGTAACCCGCAAACGCACTCAGCGCCGACCCCGACACAGGGGCGGCGCTTTTTCATCCTTGACGCCATATCGAATTGCGATATTATCGATTATCGAGAGTGTCGAATAACGATAAGGAGTTGAGTTATGAACATGCCTATGGACACGAACCAAACCGCTAAGCCTCCGACAGAGAAACAAACGAAAGATTTCAACTCGAGCACAATCGGAGTCACCGCCCTAGTCGCCCTCTGGATCAGCTTCGAAATCTTCGAGATGATCCACAACGGTATCGTGATCACCCGCCTATCCCCTGCCGTCGAGGGTGGCATCGTTTTTGCCGATATCCCCAGCGGCGCCCAGTGGCTTTACGGCATTGGTCTGGCCACGAAGTACATCGGCCTCCTCGGCACCGGGATGACACTGAGCATGATCGGCTGGAACATGTCCAAAGGGCGGATCTTCACGCAACGCAACGTCACTCTCCTTAACTTCGGCACTGGCGCGATGTTCGCTTATTTCATCGGTCGCATCGGATTCGAGGGTCTGGGTAACAATTTCGTTGCCTCGGATCTGGGCCTGGAGCAATGGTGGGACACCGGTGTCAGCACCCCGTACTCCGAGTTCACACCAGCACTGATCCTCCTGTTCACCCTCGGCCTCGCTTCCATGCTTCTGCGCCGCGGCGCCCGGTTGAAGGAGGACGTGGACGGCCTTGTCTAATCCGATCAATCCAGCGGAGTCCCAGGTCGTCTGCCACCTGGACCGGCTCATGGCGGAGCGCGGCATCACCGGTGCCGCGCTCGCGGAGCAGGTCGGCATCACGCCGGTGAATCTATCCGTGCTCAAGAACAACCGCGCGAAGGCAGTCCGGTTCTCCACGCTCGCCGCGATCTGCCAGGCCTTGGACTGCCAGCCGGGAGACATCTTCTCCGTGCAGTAGCCTGCAGTAACCTGCAGTAGGCTCGCACGCATGAGCTTTCCCCAACCCTCCATCAATTCCTACGCGCTGATCACCGGTGCCAGCCAGGGCATCGGTGAGGCCATGGCCCGCGACTTTGCTAAGGCGGGATACAACCTCATTATCGTGGCCCGACGCGAGGACGTCCTGCAGAAACTTGCCGCCGAGCTCGAAGATGCCCACGGCGTCGGAGTCATCGTCGCCGCTAAGGATCTCTCTGTGGCCGAGCAGGTCGATGAGCTCATCGAGCTTATCGACGAAAAAGCCATCTCCATCTGCGTCAACTCCGCCGGCATCGCCTCCTTCGGGCCGTTCATGAACCAAGACTGGGATTACGAGACAAACCAGTACAACTTGAACGCCACGGCGGTCTTCCGCATTACCAAGGCGGTGTTGGACCAGATGGTTCCGCGTGGAGAGGGCGCGTTGTGCAATGTCGGCTCCGCCGCCGGCAACGCGCCCATTCCGAACAACGCCACCTACGTGTTCACCAAGGCCGGCGTGAACACCTTCACCGAGTCTCTGCACTACGAGTTGAAGAAGACCGGCGTGCACTGCACTCTTCTCGCTCCCGGCCCGGTGCGTGACGCTGTTGTCCCGGAGGACGAGCAGTCGATCGTCGACAAGGTCGTCCCGGACTTCTTGTGGACCACCTACGAGTCCTGCTCGGAGGAGACCATCGCTGCCATGATGAAGAACCAGCGCCGCGTCACCCCCGGGCCGCTGTCGAAGGCGATGGACTTTGTCTCCTCCTACGCCCCGCGTGCTGTCATCGCGCCGGTGACCGGCTGGTTCTACGCCAAGATGGGCTAACCGCAGCCACAACACGGGCGGGTAGGTTGAAGACCATGAGCGAAGAACCCTCCGCAGAACCCACTGCCCTACCCGCCAAGGACGACCGCATTGTTTGGATCGACCTGGAGATGACGGGCCTCGACCCGCAGCGTCACGTCATTGTTGAAGTCGCAGCACTCGTCACGGACGCGGAGCTGAACATCCTCGACGGCGGCATTGACCTTGTCGTCCACGCCACCGACGCAGAACTCGCCGAAATGGATGACTTCGTCACCGAAATGCACGGCAGCTCCGGGCTGACGGAACAGATCAAGGCTTCCACTGTGGCGTTGCGGGAGGCAGAGGAGGCGGTGCTGGAACTCGTCGATAAGCATTGCGGCGAGCACCGCCCACCGCTGGCTGGCAACTCGATCGCCACTGACCGCACCTTCATTCGCGCGCACATGCCGGAACTGGACGAGCGTCTGCACTACCGGATGATCGACGTCTCCACCATCAAGGAGCTCACCCGCCGCTGGTACCCGAAGGCCTACTACAACCAGCCCGAAAAGGGCATGGCGCACCGTGCTCTCGCCGACATTGTAGAGTCCATCCGCGAGCTCGACTACTACCGCCGTGCCGTGTTCACCCCCGCTCCCGGCCCCGACTCTGACGCGGCGGCGGTATGCGCGACCGAATCGACCGAGACCTACCAGCCGTTTTTGTAAAACCGGCGCAGTGAACTAATGTGATGTAGCGCTGCCCACGCACGCGACGGGCAGCGATGGTGGCTGTAGTTCAGCTGGTAGAGCACCAGGTTGTGATCCTGGGTGTCGCGGGTTCGAGTCCCGTCAGCCACCCCAATGTCATCAGTCGCGACATTGTTGACAGATGAGTCGCGACATGGTGGACAAACCGGCGTCTTGGTGTTTATTTTTTCC
>NZ_JAGPZB010000027.1:0-5657 GCF_024454115.1 Corynebacterium sp. CCUG 65737 | reverse complement strand
GTCGCGACTGACCTGTCAACCATCAGGAATGCTGTCCCAGGCACGCCGTGTCAACTATGTCATGACTTCAGACACCGCCATCTCCACAACAATCGGCCCCGGTTCTGATGAAGGACTGGGGCCGCTTGCTTTCCACCCCGTCGCGTAGACTTGGGCGCGCTATGACCACCGCGAAGACGATGTCGAAGAAGCTGGGCTGCCTCGCAGCGTGCGCCACGTTCACCATGGTTTTGACTGCGTGCGCGCCGGTCGGCGAGGAAACCACTGCCGGCGCCCCCGAATCCACTGAAACTCACGCGGATGGCGAGTGGTCGGGGGAGACCGTGGACGTCGTCGACAACGAGGGCGCGAAAACTGTGCCGTTCAAGCCAGAGCGGGTGGTGGCATTCGACCCACGCATGGCAGCGCTGTTGAAAGATTTCGGTATCGACGCAATTGTCGCGACCAGCCCCGAAGAGGCTGCAGATGCCGAACCGGATATGGTTCTGGTCGGCGCAGAAACGTCCCACAGCGCCTCCGAGCTCCAAGATGTCGCGGGAGCACCGGTGGTGGATCTCACTCCGCGCCCCGATCCGCCGCTGGATTGGGAAATGGTGCGTCAAGTGCAGGTTCTGGGCGTCATCTTCGACAAAGAAGAAGAAGCGGAGCAGATGGACAGCGACTTCTCCGACGCTCTCGAGCGGGCCCGCAACGCGGTCGGGGAAGACTGGTCGGCGGCGGCTGTGGAAGCTAATGGTGATGCTGCCGAGCTCCTTCCTGTAGACGGTGGGAAACTGTGGGGTCCCGTGATGGACATGGTGGGCCTCGCTCCGGTGGAGCTGAACGAAGAGCCAGACGTCATTCTCGTCGAGGAGCGTGAACCGGATATGCGCTCGTCCGATTATGTACCGGCGTTGAAGCTGCTTCTGGATGATGAAGAGCTTGCGGAAACTCCGGCGGTTGAGAACGTGAACATCTACGTCGGCCCGTTTGACGTCCCAGAGGTGGCAGGGGCAAGCACGTACACCCTCATCCTCAACGAGTTGGCCGACCACTGGTCAATCAACGGTTAGGAAATGTGATGTCGGGGGAGGGGTATTGACCCTCAGGGATCATGTGCTAGGTTAGGCAAAGCTTACCAACTTTCTATGTACGGAGGATCTCCTATGAAACGTGTTTCCCGGCTCGCTGCCATCGTGGCTGCTGCCTCACTGACCCTCGCCGGCTGCGCTGGCAACGCGGATGACTCTGCCGGCGATTCGGCTGAAACCACCCAGGCAGACTCCGGTTCCTCCGACAACGGTGCTGAGGGAGACGGAGCCTCTGACACGGTCACCATCGAAGATAACGAGGGATCCAAGGAGGTTCCGGTCAACCCGTCTTCCGTCGTCGCCCTGGACAACCGCAGTTTCGAGATCCTCGACGAATGGGGTGTGCAACCTGTCGCTGCCGCCCGCGCGCTCGTGCCGGAGACTATTCCGGGCATCGCCGACAATGAAGACATCATCGACATCGGCAACCACCGCGAGCCGAACCTCGAGGCGATTGTCGCAGCTGAGCCGCAGGTGATCGTTTCGGGTCAGCGTTTCTCCGAATACAACGAGGAGATTGAGAAGCTGGTTCCGGATGCAGTCCTCATCGACCTCGAGCCGCGCGAGGGCGAGCCGTTGGACGAGGAGCTCCTGCGCCAGGTCGACGCCCTGGGCAAGATCTTCGACCGCGAAGAAGAAGCCAAGAAGATGGCCGATGACTTCACCTCCGCGCTCGACCGCGCGAAGGAGGCTTACAACGATGAGTGGAAGGTCATGGCCGTCAACGTCTCCGGCGGTGAGATCGGCTATGTCGCTCCGAAGGTCGGTCGTACCTGGGGGCCGCTGTTCGACCTGCTTGGCCTGACCCCCGCCCTGGAGATCGAGGGCGGTAGTGATGACCACCAGGGCGACGACATCTCCGTGGAGGCAATCGCCGAGGCGAACCCGGACTGGATGCTCGTGCTCGACCGTGACGCCGGCGTGCGCACCGAGGATTCCGCACCCGCCCAGCAGGTGCTGGATGAGAGCCAGGCTCTGGGCAACGTCACCGCCGTGAAGGAAGGCAACATCTACATTGCTCCTGCGGACACGTACACTAACGAGTCGATTGTGACCTACACCGAGATTCTCAACGACCTTGCCGATCAGTGGGAGGCTGGCGCTTAGTGCCGCATCGCTTATCCGCGAAAACCCGCCCGCCGCTCGCCGAATGGAAGCTGCTGGCGGGTCTCGCCGTTGTCGCCGGGTTGCTCACCGTCTCTTTGATGGTGGGGCAGTACGACATCCTCGGCAACGACGACGGCGCCGACATGTTCTGGACTACCCGCGTCCCACGCACCATCGCACTCGTGCTGTCAGGAATGGCGATGGCCATGAGCGGCATGGTGATGCAGCTGCTGACCCAGAACAGGTTCGTCGAACCCACTACGACCGGTACAACAGAGTGGGCCGGGCTCGGCCTGTTGGTGGCGCTTTACTTCATCCCGAACCCTTCGCTGACTGTGCGCATGGTCGTCGCAGTGGTGTTCGCCTTCGTGGGCACCATGGTGTTCTTTGGATTCCTGCGCCGGGTGGCGCTGAAATCCTCGCTGATTGTGCCGATCATCGGGATCATGCTCGGGGCGGTGGTCAGTTCTATCTCCACGTTTTTCGCCATGCAGACCGACATGCTCCAGTCGCTGGGCATTTGGTTCGCCGGCTCCTACACGTCGGTGATCCGCGGGCAGTATGAAGTGCTGTGGGTCGTTGCCATTGTCGTTGTCCTCGTGTTCGTCTTCGCTGACCGGCTCACTGTGGCTGGCCTGGGTAAAGACATCGCCACGAATGTCGGCTTGAACTACGAGCGGGTTGTGCTGCTCGGCGTCGGTCTGGTCGCCATCGCCTCAGGCGTGGTCACAGTCGTAGTAGGCATGCTGCCGTTTATCGGTTTGATCGTGCCCAATCTGGTGTCCATGTTCCGGGGCGATGATTTGCGCTCCAACCTTCCCTGGGTGTGCCTGCTCGGCATCGCCGTGGTGACGGTGTGCGACATCATCGGCCGGACCATCATCGCGCCGTTCGAGATGCCCGTCTCGGTCATCCTCGGCGTCGTCGGTGCAGTCGTGTTCGTGGTGTTGATCATCAGGCAGGAGCGGTCATGACGGCAGTAACAACGGAAATTGCTGCAGCTCGAGGCAGGCATGTGGGGGCGTTTCAGTCGTCGACAAGCAAACGGCGTTACTGGATCGTCATCGCGTGCCTGCTGGTGCTGGCCGCGGGCCTGACGTGGGGGCTGCTTGCATATGAGAACCCGATGGACTTTGGTACCCGGGGGTACTGGCTCATTGCGGAGCGCCGCGCGAACTCCGTCCTGGTCATGGTGCTGGTGGCGATATGCCAGGCGATGGCAACTGTGGCATTCCACACGGTGACCGGCAACCGCATTATCACGCCGTCGATCATGGGCTTCGAGGCCCTCTACGTGGCTATTCACACCACCACCGTCTACTTCTTCGGTGCGGTGGGTTTGACCAACGCGCGCACGGTGGAGATGTTTCTGCTGCAGCTCGTAGTCATGGTCGGGTTTTCGCTGCTGCTGTACTCGTGGCTGCTGACCGGCAAGAACAACATGCACGCAATGCTGCTCGTCGGTGTGGTCATGGGCGGCGGACTCGCGAGCTTGTCGACGTTCATGCAGCGCATGCTCACCCCGAGCGAATTCGACGTGCTCACAGCGCGGCTGTTCGGATCCGTCAACAACGCCGACCCCGACTACTTCCCGGTGGCCATCCCGCTGGCGCTCGGCGGCGCACTGCTGCTGCTTCTGCACTCGCGGATTCTCAACGTCCTGGCGCTCGGGCGCGACCCGGCGATCAACCTCGGCGTGAACCACCGCGGCCACGCGATCTATGTTCTGGTCCTTGTCAGCCTGCTCATGGCCGTGTCGACCGCGCTGGTGGGGCCGATGACGTTCCTCGGATTCCTCGTGGCCACTTTGGCGTACCAGTTCGCGGACACCTACGATCACCGGTACATCTTCCCGATGGCCGCGCTCATTGGATTCGCCGTCATGGCCGGGGCGTACTTCGTGATGAACCACATTTTTTACGCCCAGGGCATCGTGTCCATCATCATTGAACTCGTCGGCGGCGTCGTGTTCCTTACCGTGATTCTGAGAAAGGGGTCGTTGTGATCAAGCTGTCCTCGGTCGAAAAAACATACGGCCAAGAAACAGAGATCGGGCCGATCGACCTAGAGATCCCCGCTGGCGGCATGACCGCCCTGATCGGACCCAACGGTGCGGGCAAGTCCACTTTGCTCACCATCATTGGCCGGCTTCTGGAGCAGGACTCCGGCACCGTCACTGTCGCTGGTCACGACATCTCCACGGTGAAGAGCAAGGAACTCGCCAAAGAACTGTCGATCCTGCGCCAGGAGAACAACTTTGTCACCAAACTCACTGTGCGCCAGCTCGTCGGATTCGGCCGTTTCCCCTACAGCAAGGGGCGCCTGACCGCTGAAGACGAAGAGATCATCTCGCGCTACATCGACTTCCTTGGTCTGCGCGGGCTCGAGGGCCGGTACCTGGACCAGCTGTCCGGCGGCCAGCGCCAGCGTGCATACGTCGCCATGGTTCTAGCGCAAGAGACGGATTACGTGCTTCTCGACGAACCCCTCAACAACCTCGACATCTCCCACTCGGTGGACATGATGCGCCACCTGCATGATGCCGCAGAGAACCTGGGTAGGACCATCATCGTCGTTCTGCACGACATCAACTTCGCGGCCCGCTACGCCGATTACATCTGCGCGGTCAAAGACGGCCAGATCGTAGAATTCGGCCCTCCCAAGGATGTCGTTCGATCCGACCTGTTGTCCTCGATCTTCGGCACATCCATCGACGTGATCAACACCTCACGTGGGCCGGTAGCCGCCTACTTTTAGAAGCTGGAAGCATGTGGCGCGCATTTCAACGGTTGAGCGCCCAGTTTGATACGCGGTTGAGCAACCTATTAATGCAGGTGAGCTAACGGTTCCAGAAAATATTTGCGTTCTTCCGAGCTTTGGAGTTATTGTGTTGTTCCGTCGCTGCGAGACGTTACCAACTGGTAAACGGAACGTAATGACGAAAACAAATCGATCTTACAACGGAATTGACACAGAGTGTTGATCTCTAGTAAAGTCGATCAAGCCGCTTCAGACGGAGCAAAGAACAAAAGTTCCCGAAGAGCGTGCGTGTGTTGTGTGAGAACTCGATAGTGTGCCAATGTTTTTTGGTTGGTTGTGTGCGATCTTGATGCCTGCACGTGTTTGTGTGTGGTGTGTGCTGGTCGGTGGTGCCTGAACCTATTGATGGGGTGTCACTGTGCTGGTTGGTCGTGTGTGACTGATTGGAAGTATATTTTTTGTTGCTTCTTCTTTTTTCCCCGTCAGGGATGAGGGGCAACATGTGGATGAACCTTTTGGTTTGTCTAGTAATTTTAGGATTGCCAGTTCACGCACTGGCGCCATGGCTTTTTGTGCTGTTGCGCTGTGTGTGGGTGGTTTTGTTTTGGTTGGGTTTTGGGCTTTTCACGGCCTGTTTCACTTGGTTTTGTTGAAACTGTTTTTGTGGAGAGTTTGATCCTGGCTCAGGATGAACGCTGGCGGCGTGCTTAACACATGCAA
>NZ_JAGPZB010000026.1:0-6170 GCF_024454115.1 Corynebacterium sp. CCUG 65737 | reverse complement strand
AGCTCTGCGTCGCTGCTCCTTGGTGTATGAGCGGTTCATGATGGAATCCTCCAAGATTCCGTCCGCATCCCCTTTTGCTACTTAACCCACTATGAGAGAGGCTGAACACGCGCACGCCACGTATGACACACCGCACCTGGATGCGGCCGGGATCGTGAGTCGGCAGCAACGCGAGTCCGGCGACTTCTACCTATTGACCGGTGTACATGCCGGGCATCAGCAGCAGGAACGCATCCCTGCGGGTTCAACCTCGAACTCGCGACCAAACTGACTAAGGAGGCATTATGCCCCGTTTTTCCCGATTGACCCCTGAGACCGCAGTGGGGAGCTCACGAGACTTGCTCGGCGATCTCGTCGAGCGGCACGGCGAGGTCGGAGACATGGTCTCGACGATGGCGCATTCCCCGGCGGTGCTCGGCGGTTATCTCCAGCTGAGCAAAGCCATGCGTCGCGCCAAGCTCGACCGCAAGGTCAGCGAGCTCGTTTCGATCGCCGTGCAGTCGCAGCAAGGATGCGGAATGTGCCTGGCCTCGCACATCAGCGCGGCACGATCACTCGGGGTCAGCGATAACGAGATCGCACTCGCCCAGCAGGGTACGGCGATGACCGGCCCGGTCGCGGCGATGATCGCGCTCGGCCTCCAGGTCTACCGTGAGCCTGCGTCGATCACCGACGAGCAGATCGACGAGCTTCGGGGGTTCGGGTACAGCGACCGTGAGATCTCTGATGTCGTCGGGGTCGTGTCGCTGAACATTCTCACCGGCGCCTTCAACCTGGTTGCCGGCCTCACGCCGGGCGACTGATCTTGCCGGCGACTTGGCGCCTTGGCCGAGAGGATAGGCAGCGGTCTGCAAAACCTTGTACACGGGTTCGAGTCCCGTAGGCACCTCCACTTTCCGCCGAATCCAATAAGGCACGCGTCGCAGGAAGCGGGCAGTCCACCCTCGGGCGCGCCGGAACCTCTGAGCTTCATTTCGCATCGAGCGACAGATCACACTCGACAATATCGTCATAGAGCGATATAATCGCTATATGACTATGAATCAACAAGAGGGGGCAACCCTCGACGAGGTGGCGACAGCAGCGTACGCCCACCTGTTCCAGGCATTTGCAGAACCGACGAGGTTGGCGATCGTGCAGCACCTCGCCTCGGGCGAGCACCGGGTCCGCGATCTGGTCGAGCACATGGGCCTGGCCCAGTCCACGGTAAGCAAACATGTCGGCTTTCTCGTTGAGTGCGGCCTGGCGACGATGCGCCCGGAAGGGCGCTCCACCTGGTACTCGCTGACACAGCCCGAACTCCTGCGTACCCTCGTCGCCGCTGCCGAATGCCTCCTCGATGCCACCGGCACGCAGGCCCTGCTCTGCACGCACCTGCGACTCCCACATACCCACCACGCGACAGATACGGAGAAGAAGTAGACATGGGCGCAGGACACAATCACGGCCCCGCAGCCAGCGAGACCGGGCACCCTGGAGATTTCCGCAAGAAACTCTGGATCGCATTCTCGATCACCGCGACGATCGTCGTCGCCCAGGCCATCGGCTCGGTCATCACCGGCAGCCTCGCACTGCTAACCGACACCGCCCATGCCATCACCGATGCCGTCGGCCTACTGGTCGCACTGATCGCCGGGACGCTGATGCTCAAGCCCGCCAACTCCAAGCGCACCTGGGGGTTCCGACGTATCGAGGTGATCGCAGCCCTCGGACAGTCGGCACTGCTGCTGGTGGTGGGCACGTACGCCGCCATCGAAGGAATCCGGCGACTGTTCGAGCCGCCGGAGGTGCCCGCAAGCGAACTGCTGATCTTCGGCATCATCGGCCTGGTCGCGAACATCATCGCCATCACCATCCTCGCCTCCAGCCGCGGTTCGAACTTCAACATGCGTGCCGCGTTCCTCGAAGTCCTCAACGACGCCCTCGGCTCACTCGGAGTGATCATCGCGGCGATCGTGATCTCCACGACCGGGTTCATGCAGGCCGACGCCATCGCCGGACTGTTCATCGCCACCCTGATCGTGCCTCGCGCGTTCAAGCTGATGCGCGAGACCACCGGCGTCCTCATGGAGTTCACTCCTAAGGGCCTCGACCTCGACAAAGTCCGCTCACACATCCTCGAACTCGACCACGTCCAGGATGTTCATGATCTGCACGCCTCCACTGTGGCGACCGGCCTACCGACCCTGACCGCCCACGTCGTCGTCGACGACGAATGCTTCACCGACGGTCATGCCGCCCAGATGCTCCAAGAGATCAAAGACTGCGTCGCAGGACACTTCGAGGTCTCCGTCCATCACGCAACCTTCCAGATCGAGACCGAGCACATTGCCGAACATGAACCGGAAGTCAGCAAGCACGACTGAACGCAGCGCCCCCTCCCGGGCTCGTACCGGGCGGGGCGCTTCCGCATCACACAGGTAGGCACTACCCCTATGGGGTACTATGGCCAATTGGCACCACGGGCAGGCACGAGAAGGAATCCCATGAAAAACCTCAGGTCATTGCCGAAGTACGGCGGGAAGAAAACCGCTGCAACCACCGTCGTGATCGGCGCTTTCCTGCTCACCGGATGCGCGGCCGCCAACGACTCACCCTCAGCCACCTCGGCCAGCGGAGCCGAGATTCTTGTCGAGAATGGTCTCGAAGGCCTCGACGTGCGGGAGCTGGTCGAAACGCTCGATGCGATCCCGCTGGACGATCGCACGGAGACCTTGACCACGTCGATCACTGCGGAGATGGTCACGCTCACTGATCAGCACGAGCACGCGACAGAGGTGCGGTTGCCCAGTGACGAGATCTACGTATCCGTTGCCCCGTATCGGTCGCAGACCCATGATTGCTACTACCACAGCCCGACCGGATGCCTGGGCGAGCTGCGCAACGCAGACGTGGCCGTAACGGTGACGGATGCGACGACCGGCGAGACGATCGTCGACGAGGAGTTGAGAACCCTCGACAACGGCTTCGTCGGGATCTGGCTGCCCCGAGGCATCGAGACATCGATCTCGATCACCCACGACGGCCAGACCGTCACCTCCGAACTTTCGACCGTCGGCGACGATGCGCAAACCTGCCTGACCACGATGCGACTGGTCTAAAACTAGCACCACGGGAATACCCCCACCGGGTAGGGTGTTGTGATGTGCGCGCGGTCTATCGCACGCGACGTGTAATAGGAAGGAAAGCAGTCCCATGAGCGAAGTCACCACCGTCGACACCCAGGCCTTCGAAGAGGTTGTGCTCCAGAGCGAGGTCCCCGTTCTCGTGGACTTCTGGGCAGCCTGGTGCGGCCCGTGCCGTGCGATCGCGCCGGTCCTGGACCAGATTGCAGCTGAGCAGGATGGAAAGCTCCTCATCGCCAAGCTCAATGTCGACGAGAACCCCGACATCGCCTCACGCTACAACATCAGTTCGATCCCTGTGATGAAGGTCTTCGACAAGGGTGAAATCGTGCGCGAGATCATTGGGGCGATGCCGAAGCCGCAGATCGAGCAACGCCTCGAAGGCATTATCTGAGGCTCGGCCGTCGAACCGTTCCCGAACTCCGCCGACCGTTGCGCGGCAGTTGATGGTCGCCCGACTCAGCGTGATTGCATACGTAATGCAAGACTGCGCAGTGCAACGAGCGCTTGAAGTGGCAGGACCCCGTTACCGAAGGCGGTCTTCTGCTGATTTGCAGTCAGTCCGCCCATCGTGTCGGTAATCCATCTGACTGGCAGATCCATAAGCCATTCCACGAACTCCGGCGACGGGCGTGGCCCTCTGTCCTCGTTCATATACACCAAATACACGGTTTGCAAGAAGTTAAGCAGTGTCACCAGAAAAGGGATTCTTCCATGGCACTGCCACCAGAAAAAATTGCTCAGCTTCAAGCAGCCCAAAAGACTGCCCAAGACCGAGAAGTTAATCAAGCAAAAGAACTTATAAACGCCCAAGACATTGGCTACACATCCAAACTCTTCGTCCAAGCATTATTTCCATACCGCAAGACCGACGAAGAAAAACGAGTCATAGAGACAGCACAAGGCCGAATCGTTGTCTACGCCGATGGAGGATTGCCCTACGGCAAATATCCCCGACTAATCATGGCCTACATCGTCACCCGTGCCGTGGAAAACGCAGGAAAGCTCAAAGCAGGCAAAATAGACCTTGAGCAAGCAGTCCGCATCCCTCTCGGACACTCCATGAACCACTTCCTCCAAGCCATCGGAGTAACTGGACGCGGCACAGGTGGCGCAACAGGGAACTTGGCCAATATCCGCGAGCAATTATTGCGCCTGGCTGATGCTCGCGTGACCGTCAAAGAGGACGATGGCGTACGCGCACGTGGTAAACACACTCAAATTATGGATGAATGGGACTTATGGTTTGATGCACGCGACCCTAATCAGGGAAGCTTCATCGAGTCCTACATCAAACTCACGCCACAATTTTTCCAGCACATTGTCGAAGCCCCCATCCCTATCGACCTTGCTGTACTACGCCAGCTCACCAAGCCAC
Organism: Corynebacterium sp. CCUG 65737; assembly: GCF_024454115.1. Taxonomy (NCBI): domain Bacteria; kingdom Bacillati; phylum Actinomycetota; class Actinomycetes; order Mycobacteriales; family Corynebacteriaceae; genus Corynebacterium; species Corynebacterium sp. CCUG 65737. The sequence goes on along the minus strand of NZ_JAGPZB010000026.1, from coordinate 1,667 downwards.
GGTCAATGGACATTTATATCTGGCTAACGGTCAAGCAGTTTTGGCTTAGCAAAAACAACCGAGACTCCTACCTTTTTACCTGGGACATGATGGCACAAAGCTTCGCCACCAAAGAGCTAGTATCAGGGCAAGACTGGGTGAACTTCCGCAACGAAATCAAGAAAGCCATCCACGATGTTCAGGCGATATGGCGTAATTGTGGAATAAAAGCCGACCTCGATGGAGTCACCGTCACTAAGACATCTCCCTCAGTTGAGAAAAAACCGCCACGTCCGCAGCTGGATTAATACTCATCAACGAGTGAGCGCCCCCTTGTGGGCGCTTTCTTTATGCCCTGGTCAGGCTGCGCATATTTACCAATACGGCTGCGCATATTTACCAATATCCAAGCAGTTATCCACAGGGCTTGAACTGGGATTTTATCTATTTCCCCTGGTCGCTTATAACTATAAACTGTAGAACTATATCCAGCAGGGGTAAACCAACCAGTCAACGCTAACGCTAACTAGTAAATAAGATTCCATCGTGGCTCACGCCCTCACTAACGTTCGGTTGTGCTGCCGCCCAAATCAAAGATTTGGTTGCCACCGAGACAACCTGGACTACTCACTGACCACAGCCTCCAGGACTACAGATAACCAAAGAATCTTTAAAGAGAACTCTCACAAAGGAACCCCAATAATTTCATCCTTACTGTCAATGCTCACTGGAGTGGGCACGCCCTTGTTACTTTTGTCGAAGCTCCGCAGAATAGTTTGTAGACCGCTCCCTCCCCATTACGTTGTTGGCAGTTCCGCTTGAAGGGGCCCAGGATTCGTACTCCTAGCCCCATGCTGGGGCAGGTTATGTTTATCTGCGTTCCTTCTGCCTTGTGGCAGTGGAACTAGTCGCTGGCTTCGGTATGGCTTGTTTTCGTCCCTGTCTGAAAATGATCCGGGGGGTGATGCCACCGAAGGCAGTGACATACTCCAGACTGCTAATAGGAACCTGACCCGCACAGAATGTGCGAAGTCTCAAAGTAATGTGGATGCCAGCGTGAAGTATGTCCGACCACCAGCGATGAAATAAGTCCCATACTCATTCAATTCGCTAGGAGGTCTAGCATGACCTACGACTATGTCATCGGCATGGACGTCGGTAAATATTTTCACCACGCTTGCGTCTTAGATATCGACGGCACCCAGGTGCTATCTAAGCGCATCAACCAAAACGAAAAATCCCTGCGCACACTGTTTTCAACGTTCAGCGCACACGACCACAAAGTCCTTGTCGTCGTGGACCAGCCAAATAACATTGGTCGACTAACTGTCGCAGTTGCTCAAGATATCGGAATCGACGTGCGCTACCTTCCCGGTTTGGCTATGCGTCAACTCTCACGCATCCACGCTGGCAATGCCAAAACTGATATCCGGGACGCCTATATCATTGCCCACGCTGCAAAGAACCTTCCGGAGTCCCTCCGCAGCGTCGACCGTGTCGAAGAAGCCTTCCTCCAATTGAAAGTCCTCAACGGCATCGACGAAGACTTAGCGCGGTCCTACACCAGGCTCATCAATCAGATTCGAAGTGCACTAGTAGGCTGCTACCCGCAAGGACCTGACCCCTTTTTGGTGGACACCTGATATCCAGCCCGGTTGGGCTGGGAAGAAAGGTAATCTACCACCATG
>NZ_JAGPZB010000025.1:0-7431 GCF_024454115.1 Corynebacterium sp. CCUG 65737 | reverse complement strand
GCTCGGTCGGCTCGGTCGGCTCGGTCGGCTCGGTCGGCTCGGTCGGCTCGGTCGGCTCGGTCGGCTCGGTCGGCTCGTCCTTGATGTAGGAGTTGGTGACCGTCACCTCGACGTTAGTCTCTTCACCCTCAGCGATGGTGAACTCGTTAGTTTCCTCGCCGCCAATAGTGATAGTGGCGCCATCGAAGGTGTAACCCTCCGGCAGTTCACCTTCCGGGCCACCCTCGGTGATGACGACAGTTGCACCAACCGGTGCTTCACCGGTGAGTTCCTCGCCGTTTACGGAGATGGTGCCCTCAACCGGGTCGAGCTCTTCACCCTCAGCAGAGGTGATGTTAGCGGTGATCGGGAACTGGATGTTGTTGAATGCCTCAGCATCCTCCTCGTCAACACCCTCGACGACCTTGTTCACCGTGAAGCCGCCGGTGGCGGGGGCTTCAGGAGTGCACTGCGCGGGGTTGGTCAGCGTGACGGCAACGTTGGAGGAGTTCTCATCCTCGATGGTGATGCTCTGCTGGGAGAAGACGGGCTCCTGGAAGGTCACGCCCTCGATCTCCGGCTGCGTTTCGCTGAATGCGACAGTGGTGCCAGCCGGCAACCTGTCGTAGCCGCGGATGGTGGCACCGTCCTGCACGTAGTCGGTGTAAGTGATCACGTTGCCTTCACGGTTACCGCGGCCCTCACTGTTCGGGTAGTCGTTTTCCTCGAAGCCTACCGGCAGGGTGATGGTGACGTTGACCGGGAAGCTAGCGCCCTCGAGAGCCTCGCAGGGCTCCCCACCCTCGACCTCGACGGTCTTGGTCAGTGAGAAGGAGCCAGTGTTGACACCTTCAATGGTGCCAAAGCCGTCGGTGTTCCAGAACATGCTGGCGGAGGCTTCAGTGACGTTGCCGTCAGCGTTGACCGAGATGTTGTTGGAGTAGGTGTCACCTTCTTTGGTGACCTCGTTCAGGCGCTGAGTCCAGTAGGTCAGGTAAATGTCCTGCCCCTCTTCCCAGGTGCCGTCGTATTCTTTCCCGTTGCCGTCTTTCGTGCCTGCTGAGAATGGAGAAAGGGTGACTCGCAGCTCTTGGTCACTGACGACCTCGAAGTTCTCGTTCATGTACGACTGCTGGTTCTGAGCATCGCGCTGCGTCGCGCCTGCACGCACGGTACCGTCCGGCGCATGAGCATCCACGTGCTTGTGGTTGGTGCCCTTAATCGTGTCCGTGATCACGATCTGGTCAGCGTCCTTGAAGGACTCATAAGGGATGAGAATGTCCCAGATCAGGTATTCGTCGCTCAGGGAGGCGATGTGGGCGCTCTTCTCCAGGTTCTCCACACCGGTGTAATCGGTGATATCGCCCTGCTCCTTCACACCACCAGGCACGTTCGCGACAGGGGTGGTCTCTTGCTTGCCCCTGACGGTGAACGGGAACTCCTCGTCTTCAGAGGCAGCCTCGGCCTGCGCACGCAGACCAATGAGGCCCTTGACGTTTTCCTTCTCGGTGAACTCTTCGTTCAGCGTACATACCAAGGTCTGGGCGCCAGATGCCACAGAGCATGTACCGCCGACGACGTTGTTCTCGTCCTTGAGATCGAACGAGTCAATCGACTGCGGCTTGAAGGTTGCCGGGAAGTCAACCTCGAAGGTGTCGCCTGCGTTGAAGGGACCGTTGGCTTCCCAGTTCATGCGAACGTCGACGACGTTGCCCTTGGTGAGCTCGGAACCGTCGCCTTGCTTGGCGATAGTCACGTCCGAGATGGTGACGTCCACCGGATCGGCCTTAGCCATCGGCAGTTGTTTCAGACCGAACGCTGCTGCCATCACTACGGCGACGACTGTCACCAGAGCGATCAGCGTTCGACGCAGGCCGACTGTCATGCCGGCTGCATTCTGACTGTTCATGTTCACTCCTTCTTCCTCTAATTGGGATTCGGATCAATACCGAAAAGGAGTGCTCGGTATCGCCGTAAACTCGTATACTCTGCCTCTTATGACGTTGCTTTAAGCGTGTTGACAGAGACAGTTGAGATCGTAGCACCGTTGGTTAATAGGTCAAGTTTTTGGCTACATTTTTTAGTGCACCCCCTCTCCCAGCTCGATGACCGGCGGTTACACATAACCGAACGCCAAAGTTTCCCAAATGATTCGCAAGTTTTCCGCGCTACGGGTCTCCACTTCTGCAACTTGTGTCAGGTTCCGTCCAGGGTCACACCACGAAAACTCCGGGATTTTCACAATCAAGAGTTGCAAGCACGATCGGCCCCTATATGATTGACGCGGTAACTACATGCTATCGGTGCGTGCTGCGTACCTCCTTGAGCGAGCCTAAGTCGCCAAACCCGTCGATTGTCCCGCTCGAATATACGGGGACCAACGCAACCCATACGATGCTCACCCTCGAGAAGAAGAAAGCCGGGTAATGAAGAAACGTGCTGTCCACCGTGCCTTCGCTGTCGCGCTCGCGGCAGCGATCACGCTTCCGCCAATGAGCTTCGCTGAACCTGACGATCCAGCGCAAAACGTTTCCCAGGAGTGCGCTCGGTTCCGCACCGACTACGATTTCAATACGTTCAACTGGGCCGGTTTCGAATGGGGCGTTCGCGAACGAAACCACTACATGCCATGGGGCGGACCGCAAGCACCCGCTCCCGGTGAAGCAGTCGGCAACTGGGTTAACGGTGCCTCAGTGAATGATGCGGGGGACCTCGCCGTGCGCAACGAAGGAATCCGCGGCGGTGTGGAGCTGATGACCACCGAATCGGTGGGATATGGAACCTATACTCTCGAATACTCTGCTGACTTCGGCCACATGGACCCCAGTAGCGTGTTGGGAATCTTCCTCTACGATCTCGCTGCACAGGTCGACGACACGCACATCACCCAAGGCGGGTTCACTGAAATCGATTTCATCGAGATCAGTCGCTGGGGCGAAGAAGACTGGACACTGCCGCATGCTGGCGTCACCTACTATCCCGACGATCTGACCAAGGCCCCGGAACCCGGTGACGGCATGTTCATCAGTGGATTCGATATCCCCGAGGGGCCGCAGAGGTTGACCACGGTCGCCGAGTGGCGCGAAGGTTTTCTCCGCGTGACGACGACAACATCCGACGGCACTATATTGAGCGATGTCACAGCGACGGAACGGGTGCCGATCGACAACGGCACGCAACAGCTACACATCAATCTGTGGACTTCCGCAGCCAATGAGGAACTCTATCCTCAGGCTCAACCGGATGAGGTCGTCTTCCATTCGTTTACATTCAATCCCGATGCGTCCTGCCCAGAACCATCCCCGGAATCCACCGAAGAAAGCACACCGGCAAGCCCCACTGCCACCGAGGAGAGCGCTGAGCCAACCACCAGCTCCACCGATGCTCCGACAACAGCTCCGACACCGCCAGATTCGTCGGCACCATCGGAGCCCCCGACAGCTCCACCACCTTCCAGCGCAGTCACGCCTACAACGACGGATAGCTCTGGAAAGGTTGAGACGGATACCGCGCCGTCAAAGCTTCCGTTGCCGGCTACTTATCCAAGTGAGTCCCCGTCCGCTCCCGCGTCTGGCCGGCCTGCCTCTGAAGGTGTTCAGCCTTCTGGTCCCCCCACTGCCCCATCCGCAGAGGGACGGCGACCGATTCAGTCAGTGCCGTCCGGCGCGACGGCGTTGACGGATCGAACGGCGCGCTTCATCGGATAAGAACAATAAAGCGGGTCGGCTGCTGAACGCAGTCCACCCGCTTCTTTACGTCCAGCTCCATGTTCATTGATTCAGTAACCAAGCCTTGAAAGAGTCGAGATCAGCCCTGAATATCCATGCAGTTCTCACCCACTTGTCGGGAAATAGAAGGCGAGCCGAGGGAACGCTCCCTCAGCTCGCCTTTTCTAGGTAGTGGTTAGCTCCTAGCCGATGAAATCAGCGACATCGTCCGCCTTCTCAGTCGCACCAGACGGCACCGACTGAATCGGCTGACGCCCATCGCTGGGCGCACCAGGCTTCACCGGTTGTTCGGGAGTACCAGGCCGCGCCTGCTGGGGCTTGTCACCCTCGCGCGGCGTTTCGGGCTTCGGGTTGTCACCCGGCTTGCCTGGCTGCGGGTTGTCACCCGGCTTACCCGGTTGCGGGTTGTCATCCGGCTTACCCGGCGTCGGGGTGGAAGACGTACCCGGACCCTGGTTGAACAGCCAGATCAGACCCGGAATGACCGGAACCAAAAGCAGGAGCCACCACAGGTTCTTCTTGTCATCGGAGCTTCCCGGCTCCTCCGGGGTGTCCGTGCCCGGCGTATCGGTGCCCGGGGTATCGGTGCCCGGCGTATCGGTGCCCGGGGTATCGGTGCCCGGGGTATCGGTGCCCGGGGTATCGGTGCCCGGAGTGGCTCCAGACGTGATCGGGTTCGAAAGGGCGATCTCGAAGCAGTCATTGCCCTTGATCTGGATCGTGACCGTCTTACCCTTATCCTTCACAGGCTTGTCTTTGATGTGGGGGTGGCCTTCCTTCACGATGAAGACCTCCTCGCCGTAACCGAAGCCCCCGAGGTTAGGCTTCTCGCCCTCAGAGAAAGTCACCTTGGTGCCGATCGGGAGGTGCGAGAATGCGATACCCCTCTCGTCGCCGCCGACAGCTGCGTAGGATTCGAGGTCTGCGTCGACGTTGAGCTTCACCTGCGCCTTGTTCTCTCCAACGAGCTCGAACTCTTTACCCTCAAGCACAGCCTCACGGTTGGTGCCCTCCGGGAACTCGAAGGTCATGTTGACCGGGAACTGCTTCCCCTTCGCCAGTTCCTTAGCCTTAGCCGCGTCTTCGTCGGTCAGCTTCGAGTAGTCGATCTGCTTTTTGATGTGGAACTCGCCCGGCACCGTCTTCCTGATCGGGTTCGTCAGCGTGACTTCGAAGCAATCGTCGCCTTCGAACTCGATGGTGACGGTCTTGCCCTCATCTTTCAGAACTCTTTTATCGCCAGGGGAGACCTGCTCAGCGATGAACTTCTCCTCGTCAAAGTGGAAGCCATCGAGCTCCGGCTTGCCGGTCTCCGAGAGGGTCACCTTCGTGCCTGCCGGGATGTCCGAGAACGCAAGCCCCCTTTCATCAGGGTAGCTGTCAGTACCAACGGAGAGATCGACGGTCTTGGTGTTGTTACCATCCAGCCCAAGCTTCGCCGGAGCGGTTTGACCCTCCGGGAACTCGAACTCCAGGGTTACCTCGAAGGTGGCGTCCTTCAGCTGCGTCTCTGCGTCAGGCATATCCTCGTGAGCCAGGTTCGAGTCTTCGATTTCCTTCTTAATGTGGAACTCGCCCGGTTCCCCATCAGTGTGCGCCCGCTCAGACTCGTGCTGCTCGGCACGCTCTTCAGCCTCGGATTCGGCAGTCTTGGCCTGTTCCGACTCGCCGTGAACGTGCCCATCTTCAGTCGCGTTAGCTGTGGGAACCACATTGCCCCCGAAAGCTGCGGCGACGAAGACGGCGAAAACCGTCACCAACGCGATGAGGGTTGCACGCAGGCCTTTACGGCCCACGAGACTACGCTGCGCGTCCATGAATCACTCCTTGATTAGTCGATATCTGTTTCGTCCTGATGGCGATACCGACAAGAGTGATCGGCACGTCTCGAACGTCGCTCACAGTTTTAGTTTAAATTCTTAGGTAACTGTCAGAGCACGTTGAGCATCGTACCCAGTTTTCAATTATATGTAAAGGCTGACGGAGAACTTTCTACGAAATTCCTGAGCAAGGCTTAAATTGGTTCTGCAACAACGAATACGTTGTCTGCATAACCGAGCGTTCCACCGACGAACTCACCACCGCATGTGATCAACACGAGCTTGTTCTCACCAGTCGAATCATTCACCTCTTCAGGCAGAGCCCCCTCCTTGGAGGCGCGGAAGGGAGGTTTGGTGACGCGGTAGGTGTGGGTGGTGCCGTCGATAAGCACGGAGACCTCATCGCCCGCCGCAAGCTGCGTGAAGTTGTAAGCGAAACCCTGGCCCTGCGTCTGGTGGTTGACGTGCCCGGTGATCACGGTGGACCCCTTCGACTCCGGATCGCCCGGAATCGCGGACGACGCGTACCACCCGAGACGACTGACGTCCTCCGGCGGAATGAGCGCACCCTCAGCCGTCAGGCCCACCATCTCGACCGGCGCGGTGCCGATGCTCATCTGCAACGCCATCTCATTGATGTCCTCATGGCCTTGAGGGACCGGTTTGAGCTCCTCTTCTTGCTGACCGGAATCGTCGACATAGCCGTCCTCGATAATTTCGGGCGCCGCGCTCGTCTGAGGCTGCGGTACCTCCGACGCCTCCTCTGTGTCGTCGCTTCCTCCCCACGGGATGAAAACAATGGCGCAGATCAGGGCGACTGCGCCGATTAGCGCAGCGAGGATCAGGGGCAGCTTCTTATTCGAGCTTTCGGTCGTTTCGCTTTCCTGGGTGTCATCCGGGTACTTCCCGTAGGAAGTATCTTCCGGGTCCGGCAGGTTGTTGGGGTTTGGTGTCGCAGTACTCATCGCGAAATATCCTAAATCATACTTGGGCTGGAAAGGGACATCGATACCCAAGCAATTGTCATTGTCTTGGGAGGAAACTAAAAGACGGGCTAAAGGATCTCTCCCTTCAGCCCGTCTTTCACGGTGAGCGGTTAATTTTTAGCCGATGAAGTCCGGGACGTTACCGCTCTTCGCAGTTGCGCCGGACGGCACAGACTGGATGGACTGGCGGCCGCCACCCGGCTTACCGGGCTGTGCGAGTTTCCCACCAGGGGCTCGTCCAGGCTGGCCGGACTCAGCCTGCTGGGGTTTGTCGCCGTTTCCACCCTTGGGTTCATTGCCTTGGTTGCCCTTGGGTTTGTCACCCTGGCCTTCCGAACCACCCGGCTCGTCCGTAGCAGGCTTATCTCCCCGGCCCGGCGCTGGCTCACCCGGGGATGGCTTGCCCGGTGCCGGGTTCGAGGAACCGCCCGGGAAGTTGTCGATCAACCACTTACCGATCGGAATGACCGGGACCAGGAGCAGCAGCCACCACGGGAAGGCAGAAGAACCTTCCTTGTTGGGGTCGTTGTTGCCGTTGGTTCCGCCGTCGTCTTCACCGTCGGTCCCGTCGTTGTTGCCGCCGGTCTCACCGTCATCGTCACCGTCGTTGGTTCCGTCACCGTTGCCGCCGGTCTCACCGTCATCGTCACCGGGGACGGTCTGGTCTCCGGTGGTGGTTGTGGTCGGGGACTCTTCCGACGTCGTGGTCGGCTCCGGCTGCTCGTCCGTGGTGGTCGGCTCCGGCTGCTCGTCCGTGGTGGTCGGCTCCGGCTCCTCGTCCGTCGTCGTCGTCGGCTCCGGCTCCTCGTCCGTTGTCGTCGGCTCCGGCTGCTCGTCCGTGGTGGTCGGCTCCGGCTGCTCGTCCGTGGTGGTCGGCTCCGGCTGCTCGTCCGTGGTGGTCGGCTCCGGCTCCTCGTC
>NZ_JAGPZB010000024.1:0-10593 GCF_024454115.1 Corynebacterium sp. CCUG 65737 | reverse complement strand
GAAGCACTCACATCAGCTACACTGACCCAAGCAGCATAGATAACCCCCGACGTGTCCACTTTCCGGGGGTCAGGCCCGAGGGTGTACAGCTCGTCGACAAGCGCCGTGTCAGATGCCGTGAATGCGGTGCCGTCAGCGCGGTAGAGCGCGTCTTGGGTCAGCTCGTCGTAGTCGAAGGCTGCGGCAGCAATAGCCTCCCGGTCGCTGAGGAACTCGGCGAGCACCTCCACCGGATCGAGCTCAGGGAAGTGCTTATCGACGAGCTGAGCCACCTGCGGGTCATCCGCGAGATCATCATGAAGCTGGTCGACATCCGCCTGGGACAGCAGGTTAGACCCGCCGAGGGGGTCTTCACCGATGCGCTTGGCCAGGGCCTCCGCAACCAGTTGCGTCAACGCTTCGGCGAAGAACGGGCGCGCTTCGTTGTGGGGTTTGCGCGAACGACGTGCCCGTGTGCGGGCAGCGGTGATCATGGACGCAGTGGCCGGCAGATCAATGCCGTCGACGCGCAGCAGCTCGTCTTGCTCGGGAACTGTCTGATAGTTCCACACCGCCCGCTTGAGAATAGTGGCCATGTCCTGGGACCCCTTGACCTCGCGGGCGACAAGACTGTCAGTAGCGGCGGGGTCAAATCCTGGCACGAGCTGATCCACGGTGTTCAAGACGACACCTGTTTCACCCAGTTCCGGTAGAACCCGGGAGATGTAATCGAGGAAGGTGCGATTCGGCCCGACAATGAGGACACCAGTGCGCGCGAGCTGGTCCCGCCACGTGTACAGCAGGTAGGCAACGCGGTGCAGGGCGACCGCGGTCTTGCCCGTTCCCGGTCCACCAGAGACAACCAGGACTCCACGGGTCGAGTCCCGGATGATCTGATCCTGCTCGCGCTGGATAGTTTCCACGATCGACTGCATGTGCCTGGTGCGCGGTGCGTTCATGGCACGGCGCAGAGCCGCTTCGCTGCTGACGTCACTTGTCGTGCCCGACGTTTCCCCAACGGCGTCAGCGTCATCCCATCCGGAGAGCACTTCGTCATCCACCGCCGTCACGGAACGGCCGCGCATACGGATGTTGCGGCGCGTCTCCACGCCCTCGGGGTGGGCGGTGGTGGCCAAGTAGTAGGGCCGCGCCATCGGGGCGCGCCAGTCCAGCAAAAGAGTGCGGTAATCATCGGCGCGGTCGTCGATGGCCATACGGCCGATGTAGCGGCGGTCCACGTTCTCCCGGCCGTCGGCGGGATTCTCCGGGGAGTCATCCGCGACGTCGATCCGCCCAAAAACCAAGCCGGTTTCAGCGACGTTGAGATCATCCAGTTTCGCGTTCAGGCCGTGATACTCCGTCTCACGGCGAACCAAAGCATCCGCATCCGGGTTGTCTGGGTCCACGTCCAACGCCACAGCCTCAAGCCGTCGCTGGGCAGCCTGAACCTCCGCGTCGAGCCTGCCGAACAAAGCATCCGCGTAGTCCTGTTCCTGGGCGATCCTGGAATCTGTCACCGAGCGCCTAACCTTTCTCTTCCCACCGAAGGAGTGTGCCAGTAAGCAAACAGCCCCGAGACAGGGAGTATTCCCTGCCGCGGGGCTAGTAGGTGCGACCCGGTGAATTAACCGAGCTTCTTCTGCACCTTCTTCACAGCCTTCTTAGCCTGCTTCTCGGCCTTGTTCGCCCTCTTCTTCCACTTACGCTTCTGCCACCAGCTCGGGGAGGCGTCCAGCTCATCGAAAGCGTGCTGCAGGTTCGTGATGGCATCCTGCGCACGGCCCTGCGCCTTGTCAGCAGCCTTGTTGACCTTGCGCTTGCCCTTGAACTTCTCCCACTCGGACGGGCCGAGGTCATCGAGAGAACCCTGCAGGTCGCTCACAACGGAATTGACCTTGCGCTTGGCCTTGAACTTGTCCAGCTCGGACGGGGTCAGATCCTGGACCTTGTCCTGAGCGTCACCAATGAAGCCCTTGACCTGGCGCTTCATGCGGGCCTGCTCAAGCTTGTTCGGCTTGAGGTCCTTGTAGGTGCCCTCAGCCCAGTCGGCAGCGTCAGACGCAGCATCCTGCGCCTTGTCGGCGAACTTGGACGCGGTCTTTTTCCAGTCATCCTTGTTGTCGTCGACGTAGTCAGCGACCTCGGAAGCTGCCTGCTGTGCACCCTCGGAGACAGTCTCCGCGGTATTCTGGAACCACTCGCTGGCCTTGCTCATGGCCTTCTCGGTCTCAGACTGAGTCGGCAGAGCGGACTGGATGTTCTTGTTCGCACGCTTCGCGGCGTCCTGTGCGCGCCATGCCAGACCCGGCTTGCCTTCGGTGTCAGCAGTAGCCAGCAGAACACCGCCAAGCAGAGCGACGTTGGTCAGAGCGCCGGTGCGCATCTTGGCCTTCTCCTCGTCGTTCTTGGCCTCCCAGAACGCGTTGCGGGCCATCAGGGTGCACACGGTGGACCCTGCGAGCAGGCCAGCAGAAAGACGCGGCATCTTGCCCAGAGCGAAGGTGGCACCCGCGCCGATCTTCACACCACCGTTGATCTTTGCCACAGTCTCCGGGTCGGAGGGAATGTAGCTTGCGTACTGTGCCGGCAGCACAGACTTAATGGTGTTGACGACTTTCTCTGCGCCCTTAGCGTGCTCAGAGGAGCTCGTCACGGTTCCCACGCCGTCTGCGATGTACACAGACGCAAGCATGGGGCGAGCAAGTTTGCGGATCATACTCACTATTCCTTTTCTTATAGGGGTCTTTCTCTACCCACTGTAGACCGATTCCACGGCAAGCGTGCCGGAAATTCTCCGGCAGAGACCTACCAGCGGCGCTCCCACCACTCGTCTAGCTTCGGCCGTTCCTCACCGAGAGTTGTCGGGTCGCCGTGGCCCGGGCGGACTATCGCGTCATCGGGGAAGCGATCGAAGATTCGCTCTTTCACGTCGTTGAAGAGACGGATGAAGTCGCCTTCACCGTTGGTCTTGCCCAACCCGTCAGGGAAGAGGGAGTCTCCGACGAAAAGATTGGTGGTGCCGTCGATCTCAGCCGCGATAGCGGCACCGCCCGGAGTGTGGCCGCGCAGAATGTAGACGGGGAAGGAGTGCCCGGCGAACTCGAGGGTGTCTTCGTTGTGCAGTTCCTTGTCGGGAGCAACCGGCAGGGCAGGGGCATCGAGGAAGGAACCCCAATGAGTCGCACCAGTGCGTTCAAGGATGTCTTCGAGCGCACCGACGTGGTCCCAGTGCCGGTGCGTTGTCAGCACATCGGTGATCTCCACTCCGGCAGATTCGGCCATGGCGAGCAGGGTGTCGGGCTCGCAGGCGGCGTCGATAAGCAAGCCCTGCCCCCGCGAGCACAGCAGATAGCAGTTGTTGCCCATCTCAGAAACAGACACGTGATGCAAGGTGAGGTCCATGCCGCCCCACTGTAGGGGAATGAACAGGGACGTAGATGTGTTGGTAAATTCGTTCGAGGACCCGCAACGCCCGAAATGGAGGACAAGTGGCCGACAAACTCACTGTGCGCGGAGCGCGCGAACACAACCTCAAAGGCATCGACGTGGAGCTGCCACGCGACAAGATGGTCGTGTTCACGGGCTTGTCGGGCTCGGGCAAGTCCTCGCTGGCGTTCGACACGATCTTCGCGGAAGGGCAGCGCCGCTACGTCGAATCGCTCAGCTCCTACGCGCGCATGTTCCTCGGCCAAATGGACAAGCCGGATGTCGACTATATCGATGGTCTGTCGCCGGCAGTGTCCATTGACCAGAAGTCGACCAACCGCAACCCCCGCTCAACGGTGGGCACGATCACGGAGATCTACGACTACCTCCGTCTGCTGTACTCGCGCGCCGGCACCCCGCACTGTCCGGTGTGCGACGCCGTCATCGACCGGCAAACCCCGCAGCAGATTGTGGACCGCGTCATGGAGAACCCGGAGCGCACAAAGTTCCAGGTGCTCGCGCCCATCGTGCGCAAGCGCAAGGGCGAGTTTGTCGACCTGTTCTCTGACCTGTCCGCGCAGGGCTATGCCCGCATCAACGTCGACGGTGAGACCTACCAGCTGTCGGATCCGCCGAAGCTGGAAAAGCAGGTCAAGCACAACATAGACGTCGTCGTCGACCGTCTCACTGTGAAAGAAAGCCAGAAGCAGCGGCTCACGGACTCCGTCGAGACAGCATTGAAGCTTGCCGACGGTCTCGTCGGGTTCGATTTCGTCGACCGCGACGAGGACGACCCGAACCGCGTGGAAATCTTCTCCGAAAAGATGGCCTGCCCGAACGGGCACACGCTCAACGTGGAGGAGTACGAGCCGCGCGCGTTCTCCTTCAACTCTCCCTTCGGCGCATGCCCCGCGTGCGACGGCCTGGGCACCCGCAGCGAGATCGATCCGGACCTGGTGATTCCGGACCCAGACGCACCGGCCGTCGACGCGTTCCAGCCGTGGAACTCCTCGCCGAACAAGGGCTACTTCACCAAGCTCATCGTCGCGCTCGGCAAAGCGGAGGGGTTTGATCCGTACGAGCCGTTGTCGTCGTTAAGCAAAAAGCACCGCACGGCGCTGATCGACGGCACCTCCACGAAGGTGTCCGTCCGCTACAAGAACCGCTACGGCCGCCAACGCAACTTCACCGCCGCGTTCGAAGGCGTGAAGGGCTACTTGAACAGGAAGATCGAGCAGTCCGAGTCGGAGCACGCGAAGGAGAAGTACCTCGCCTACACCCGCGATGTCGCCTGCCCGACGTGCAACGGTGCGCGCCTCAAGCCCGAGATCTTGGCGGTTCGTCTCGATTCGAAGACGCACGGGGAGAAGTCCATTGCGGGGCTGACCGAGCTGTCCGTCGAAGACGCGTCCGAGTACCTGGACAACCTCGTGCTCGGATACCGCGAGGAAATGATCGCCGGGGCCGTGCTCCGCGAGATCCAGGCGCGCCTGCACTTCCTGCTCGATGTCGGGTTGAACTACCTGACGCTGTCGCGTTCTGCGGGAACGCTCTCCGGCGGTGAGGCACAGCGCATCCGTCTGGCTACCCAGATTGGTTCGGGTCTGGCTGGTGTGCTTTACGTGCTCGACGAGCCGTCGATTGGCCTGCACCAGCGCGACAACCAGCGCCTCATCGCGACGCTGCAGAAATTGCGCGACTTGGGTAACACCCTGGTTGTGGTCGAGCACGACGAAGACACCATTCGGGCCGCCGACTGGCTTATCGACGTCGGCCCCCTCGCCGGTGAATACGGCGGCAAAGTTGTGTACCAGGGCGAGCCGAAGGGCATTGAGAAGGTCGAGGAGTCCCTGACCGGTGCTTATATCTCCGGCCGCAAGGAGATCACGGTTCCGGATGCACGCCGCCCGCTGGACAAGGAGCGGAAGCTGCGCGTCGTCGGTGCCCGCGAGAACAACCTGGACAACGTGTCTGTCGACATTCCGCTGGGCATGCTCGTCGCGGTGACGGGTGTGTCCGGCTCCGGCAAGTCCACGCTGGTCAACCAGATCTTGGCGAAGACCCTGCAGAACCGCCTCAACGGTGCGCGCCAAGTGCCTGGCCGTGTGAAGAAGGTCGATGGCCTCGAGCACCTAGACAAGCTCGTGCAGGTGGACCAGTCGCCGATCGGCCGCACGCCGCGCTCGAACCCGGCGACGTACACCGGTGTCTTCGATAAGATCCGCAACCTGTTCGCGGAGACACAAGAAGCGAAGGTGCGCGGTTACAAGGCGGGGCGTTTCTCCTTCAATGTCAAGGGTGGACGCTGCGAGGCTTGCCGCGGTGACGGCACGATCAAGATTGAGATGAACTTCCTGCCGGACGTCTACGTCCCCTGCGAAGTGTGCGGCGGCGCGCGCTACAACCGCGAAACGCTCGAGGTCCGCTACAAGGGCAAGAACATCGCCGAAGTTCTGGACATGCCGATCAGTGAGGCGACCGATTTCTTCGAGCCCATCACATCGATCCACCGCTACTTGCAGACGCTGTGCGATGTCGGCCTTGGCTACGTTCGACTGGGTCAGTCCGCTACGACTCTTTCCGGTGGCGAGGCCCAGCGTGTGAAACTCGCCGCGGAGCTGCAGAAGCGCTCCAACGGCCGGACGATCTACATCCTGGATGAGCCCACAACGGGCCTGCACTTCGAGGACATCCGCAAGCTCATGCTCGTGCTCAACGGCCTGGTGGACAAGGGCAACACCGTCTTGGTGATTGAGCACAACCTTGACGTGATCAAATGCGCTGACTGGATCATCGACATGGGTCCGGAGGGCGGCTCCGGCGGCGGAACCGTCGTAGCGCAAGGCACGCCGGAGAAGGTGTCCAAGGTGAAGGGGTCCTTCACGGGCAAGTTCCTCGCGGATGTGCTGACGACGTAGCAAGGAGGCGACCATGTCCGAGTCGACGAGCGACGACCTCGTCGTGCTCTTCGCTGACGGGGAGAAAGTAGTCCTGCCTGACGGCCTCGAGCACTCCGATCCGCTGTACGTCGTGTGTTTTTGGGAGTACAGCGGAGACGGTGAGAAGGACTACTTCATCCAGCGGACTGAAATTGTCCGCGGAGCGACCGACGTGCTCCAGGTCATCGACTACGCGCGGGAGTCGCTCGCTGAGGACGAGCTAGGCACGACCTTCGGTGTATTCGTGATTCCACCGGATCCGTCAGGCACGCGTGAGCACATTGACCTCGTCCGTCTGTATGGAGAGGTGCCGGAAGGGCCGTTTGAAGAACCCGCGACTTTCGGCTGGACCATGTACGTAGCCGAAACGGAGGCCTCCGGGACAGTGCGGGGGATCGGCGACCCGCCCGACCCCCGCGAAGCACGGCTACTCCGGGCGGGAGCGCGGGTGGAGAAGTAGCGCTCCTACATCTCAAGGGTTGGCGGTGGAGTGTCCTGCGGAGGTTGGGGTTTGTGAGGTACCGGGCCACCATGTGCCGGTGTTGCGGCGGGGGCCTGTACACCACAAGGTCCCGGTGTCTCTGGTGCTCCTGGTGCCGCCGTTGCCGCGGGCTGAGGTTGCGAGCCACTGTTTCGTTGTGCTCCCAGAACCGCGACCGCGATAAGGAGCAGGCCGGAGACGGTGAACGCCAGTACCCTTGGAATGCCGCTCAGGGAGGCCATATCGAAGAACACGAGCTTTCCTGTTGCGACTAGGGCGAGAACCAGGCCGGCTGTGCGCGCGGACTTCGGGTTCGAACCGGATTCGGGGCGTGGTCGTTTCAACAGCAGCCAGGAGGCGAGAGCCATCACGGCGATCGAGACGGACATATGGCCGATCAGGAATCCAATGTCAGCGCCTGTCAGCGAACTGCGATCACGAGAGGAGAATGGCTGATCGCTCGGCTCAGGCCGCGGCGCAACGAAATCACCGATGATAGTGGTGATGCTGACCCACGAGACCATTGCCAAGATGAGTCCTGCTCCCGCGAGAGCGTTTTGGGCCTCGGTGGGCATTGTGCGCCAGAGTTTCCTTTGAGTCGCGACGACGATGAGGACGGCTGAGAGTGCGATCGCCTCAATGAAGATATAAGGATCGAGTCCGAACCCCGTGTAACCGCCCGCCGTGATCAGAAGAAGCACACGGACGTTGATGAAGAGGACGATCACCCACGCAAACGTCACGCCGGGAAGATGTACAGGGCGGGTACGGAAGAGGAAGGTTGCGCCGATGAAGGCCATCATGAAGACGATTACGTAGATCGTGTAGCCGAGAACGGACCACTCCAAGGATGCGACTGCATAAGCGACAAGGAACGTCAACGGCGTGACAATGAGCCAACCGTTGACCATGGTGTCGGAGGCGCGCCTAGTGAGAGTGACGAGGACGCACACGATGCATGTTGCAACCACGGGCAGCCAGACGGACCAAGCGTCTGTGATTCCAAAACATGTCCACATGACAAGAGTGGGCATGATGACCGCGTTCAGGATCGGCGGGTTCTGTGACTGGGCGGCCGGTGTGGCCGGGATGAACAGCTCCGACACAACGAGCATGACTGCACCGGCTACCGCGCTAACAACAATGACGTTTACTGGGCCTTCTTCAAGCATGTTCGAGACCCACAGAGTCTGCCACGCAAGTAGCGCCGCCGTAGCGGTGCGCACCAAAGCGTGGAGATTCTTTTCGCCGGCACGGAGTTTCCACGTGACTACGAGTGCCGAGAGCGGTGCGACCATTGCGATAGTCGTTTGAAGCACATCGAATGGGTACAGGCAGAAGTGGTAGACGAACATGGACAGACACATGCACAGCACGAGGCCCAGATTGTTCCGTACGGTCGCTAGAACGAGATAGATCATCCACAGGAATATGAAGAACGCGCTCAAGACGAGGGCTGGGAGCCAGAGCTTCACCCAGGTGACGTAGTACAGGTCGGCATAGATGACCAGTAGAGATGTGATGTACAACGCCGTGACACCTGCCGATGGACCGCGGCGTGTGTCTACCCGGATACCGATGCCCAGTAGCGCGACCCCGAAGATGAGCGCGCCCACCGCGCGGCCAACGGGGCCGAGGAGACCGGTTTGAATGGCCAGGGCGATACCGAAACTGGCGCCTGCGAAGGTAATGAGAGAACCGATGATGGCTGCTACCCGGACTATCTTCTGCTCCGGAGTCAGACTCGGCTTTCGTGGGGCTGAGGGGGCGACAGGCATCGTCGGGCCAATGGGCGGCGGTGACGCTGGATACGGCGACGGTTGCCCCGCCTGGGGTTGGGGAGGCTGCGGCTGCTGAGGCAGTGGTGGCGCGGCGGGAGCTGACACAGCTGCGGGGGCAGACGAAGGCACCGGAACGGGTCCAGGGTCGGAATTTAGCGGGGCAAGGGAGTGGACAATGTCGTCGATAAGCTGTTGGCTGTGCGTGGTCACACGGCGCAGTTCTTCTAGCTGGCTTAGAAGCTTCTCGTTGCTTGTCATACCCTTTAGACTGAAATCCGCTCCAAATGGTTCCATCCGGGAAGGTGTTTTTATCACCTCGTTACCGAGATTTGGCCGAACGTGACCTTGGATGCTAGGGTTCTATTCACTACCGCCTTGCGCGATGTTTCACCGATTTCTCATTGGAGATGCAAAGCGCGGGTTGCAAGTGGAGTTACTCCCACCTGATGCCGCCAGCTAGATGGAAGGCTAAGGGTCAAAATCACGGTAGGTTCGCGTAAGCGCGCCTGCCGTGGACGGATGAACTCCCACGCTATCTCTGAGAGAGCGTGGGTTTTTGTTTGGGGGAGCTGCGTTTGCGGTTCGGTAGCGAACCATTGAAACCCTTCACACTCTAGGAGTTCTCATCAGCGCTGAAGCTCGGATCAACGAACGCATCCGTGTTCCTGAAGTTCGTCTCGTCGGCCCGTCCGGCGAGCAGGTTGGCATTGTCCGTACCGATGACGCACGCAAGCTTGCATACGAGGCAGACCTCGACTTGGTTGAGGTTGCGCCGAATGCAAAGCCGCCCGTGTGCAAGATCATGGACTACGGCAAGTACAAGTACGAGCAGGCCCAGAAGGCCCGCGAGTCCCGCAAGAACCAGCAGCAGACAGTGGTCAAGGAGCAGAAGTTCCGGCCCAAGATTGATGAGCACGACTACCAGACCAAGAAAGCCAACGTTGAGCGTTTCTTGGAGAAGGGCAACAAGGTCAAGGTGACCATCATGTTCCGCGGCCGCGAGCAGTCGCGTCCGGAACTTGGCTACCGCCTGCTGGAGCGCCTCGCTGAGGACATTCAGGAGGTCGGCCAGGTCGAGTCCCGTCCGAAGCAGGACGGCCGCAATATGACGATGGTCCTGGGCCCGGTTCGCAAGGGCAAGAAGTAGATCGTAGAAGCACCAAAGGATTTACAGACATGAAGCAGAAGACCCACAAGGGCACCGCTAAGCGCATCAAGGTCACCGGTTCTGGCAAGCTCCGCCGCGAGCAGGCCGGTAAGCGCCACCTGAACGAGAAGCTGTCGGCTAAGCGCCGCCGCAAGCTCTCCGGCACCACCGACGTTGCTAAGGGTGACGTCAAGCGCACCAAGCGTCTCCTCGGCAAGGCTTAAGAGCGCCCTGCCTCCCAGAAACAATCCGTAACGAGAAGTAAGGAAGTATCACTGTGGCACGTGTCAAGCGCTCAGTTAACGCCAAGAAGAAGCGTCGCGCCATCCTCAAGTCCGCGAAGGGCTACCGCGGCCAGCGTTCCCGCCTGTACCGCAAGGCGAAGGAGCAGTGGCTGCACTCCCAGACCTACGCGTACCGCGATCGTCGCGCACGCAAGTCTGAGTTCCGCAAGCTGTGGATCCAGCGCATCAACGCTGCAGCCCGCATGAACGACATCACCTACAACCGCCTCATCCACGGCCTGAAGCTGGCTGAGGTCGAGGTTGACCGCAAGATCCTCGCGGACCTTGCTGTGAACGACTTCGCTGCATTCTCCGCCATCTGCGAGGTGGCCAAGAACGCTTTGCCGGAGGACGTCAACGCCCCGAAGGCAGCTGCCGCCTAAGTCGCGTTGTGCGGTTCTCCGCGCATTGCTTATCGACGCCCCGTGCGCCACGGTTCCGAACCTGGCCGCGGGGCGTTTGGCGTGTATGCCCCTCATCTTAAGTTCTAGTGGTCGTTGCAACACTGATCTGAAGGGTTGGTGTTGGTGATGACGGTGTCACGGTGGGATCCACC
>NZ_JAGPZB010000023.1:0-12306 GCF_024454115.1 Corynebacterium sp. CCUG 65737 | reverse complement strand
ATCTCCTCTGAAACCCAACCGGCCACAACAACCACCTCTCGATCGAAGTGGCGCATTCACCCATTGACAGTCCCGGGAGGCCACTCAGTTCATAGGCAGAGGTTCATGGACCAGGGGGCTGGGGGCCTGGATGCCGGGGCGCGACCTTGTAACCCAGGGCCCGCTACATCACCGCGGCTCGTGGCCGGACATCGCGTTGTCAGTCCCACGCACCTGAGTGTCCTTCAACGCCTGGTCGAAGGGGACTTCCGGGTGCGCCATGGCGTACTCGGTGAGGGCGCCGGCGCGGTCGAACTCGGCCTCAGCGGCGGGGTCCGGCTTGGTGGCCAGGGAGACAATGACCATGGCCAGAGTGGCCAGGATGAAGCCCGGAACCATTTCGTAGATCAGGCCAGATGTGGCCGGAATGGAACCCCAGATGAACACGGTCAGCGCACCGACGATCATGCCGGCCATGGCACCCGGCGCGGTGAGACGGCGCCAGAACAGGGACGCAATGATGACCGGGCCGAATGCGGAACCGAAACCGGCCCACGCGAAGCCGACCAGTCCGAGGATGGTCTCGGACGGGTTGGCGGCCATGAGAATGGCCACCAAAGCGACGATGACCACCATGACGCGGGAGGCGATGAGCAAGGTGCGCTGGGGCAGTTCGCGTTTGGTGAAGCCGCGGAACAGGTCTTCGACAAGGGCGGAGGAGGTGACCAGTAGCTGGGACGACATGGTGGACATGATCGCGGCGAGGACAGCGGTGAGCACCAGGCCGGCGAACAGCGGGTGGAACAGCACGCGGGTCATGTCCAGGAAGATCGTCTCGAAGCCTTCGCGGTCGGTGACGGAGTGCTGCGTTTGGCCGAAGAAGGATGCGCCGATGATCGCGGTGAAAACGGCGCCGATGTAGCAGATGCCCACCCAGATCAGGCCAGAGTTGCGGCCTGATCGTGCCTCGTGCGGGCTGCGCAGCGCCATGAAGCGGGTGATGATGTGCGGCTGGCCCATGTAACCCAGACTCCACGCTAGGTTGCCGATGATGGCGGCCGCGGAGACACCGGTGAAAAAGTTGAAGTAGTCCGGGTTGCCGGTTTCCCACGGGCCGTAGGGGTTGTCCAGCGGGTAGGAGAAGATGCCGCCGGGGTTGTCGATGGCGAATAGGGCCATGACCGGCACGATGATCAGTGCTGCGAACATGACCAGGCCCTGGGCGACGTCGGTGTAGGACACGGCGAAGAATCCGCCGACGAAGGTGTAGATCACCGTGATGGCGCCGACGATGAGCATGCCGGTCATGTAGTCGCCGTCGAAGGTGGACTCGAAGTAACGCCCGCCGGCGACCATGCCGGAGGAGACGTAGAACGTGAAGAAGAAGATGATGATCACCGCGGCGATGACGCGCAGGGCGCGAGTTTGATCGTGTGTGCGGTTTTCAAAGAAGCTCGGCAGGGTGATCGAGTTGTTGGCCACTTCCGAGTAGGCGCGCAGGCGCGGAGCGACCCACTGCCAGTTGGCCCACGAACCGAGAAAGAGGCCGATGACGATCCACAGCTCGCTCATGCCGGAGACGAACAAGGCACCGGGCAGACCCATGAGCAGCCAGCCGGACATGTCGGATGCGCCTGCAGAAATACCGGCGACGAACGGCGGCAGGTCGCGGCCGCCGATGACGTAGTCGCCATACTGGGTGGTGCGGCGCCAACCGTAGTAACCGATGGCGAGCATCAGGCCGAGGTAGATCACCAAAGCGATGATCATCCACGTACTTTCAGTCATGTGCGCTCCTTGAATGAAGTTTCGCAGCGGATAAAAAGCTTGGAATAGGATAACACACAGCTGAGTGCCTGAACTTTTCGCGCCTGCTCTGTTGGTCGCCCAGGGTGGTAGAAAAGAGGTTATGCCTAAATTCCTCCTCCACGGCCTGTGGCTTCCCGCCTCAGGGCTCAACCTCTGGGTTGAGCGTGTGGAGGGGCACAAGATTCTCTTGCCTTCGCAGGTTCCGGAAGGCACGTTCCCCCAGGTTGTGGAGTCGCTTATCGACGACTCACGGTTCCGCCGCCGCGACCCGATCACTTTGCAAACACCGAAGGGCCGGCAGGTGCAATTGAAGGTGCCCACGGCTGCGTTCTCGCCCGAGGAGACGGTGCGGTTTTTGAGCCAGGTGGCCATGCTGGATGAGCCGACGCCGGCCGCGACGGCGGCCCAGCGCGCCTCCATTGCCCCGGATCTGTACTGGATCATCCGTCTCTACACCGGTCTGACCCGGTTCGTCCGCGCCGGGCGGGTGAGCATCCGCGTGCGTCCTGACGACGGCATGTGGTTCCCCGAGTGGAAGTTGGGCACCGGGTTAGAGGAGCGCGGCTGGCTGGCGAACATGATCGCCGCCGCCCCAGGCGTGATCACGGTGAACAACTTGAACGTCGCGGAGGACGTTTCCACGAACCTGGTGCACTGGATCGCCTCCGGCTTGTTGGAGCATGTGCGCAGCGAACAACGCGTCTACCCGTGGCACGACTTTGCCGACGCGCTGTTGAAGTCCTCCCCGCTGCGGCGGGGTGGGGCGAGCGTGTCCAAGCAGATCGCGCACTGGAACGGCTCGATCACTGCGGTGAACGTGCAGCTGGTGTTCATCGTTGAGGAACCGGCGGACCCGCAGTGGTCTGATGCCGCCATGATGGTTGACGGATTGGGCGGGGAACTTAACGGTCAACCCGCGCCTGTGCAGTGGCCGGTGCGCGCCCAAGTCCGGTCCGGCACAGATGCGCCCCGGCCGATCCGCCTTGATGAGTTGGACATGTCCACCATGGCCAGCCTGCGCACCCAGCTGCGCAAGGCCGTCGAAGTGACGCCCTTGCTCGACCCAGAGCTGCACCCGCGCCACCCGGAGACCCCGCGCACGCCTCAAGACGGTGACTGGGACAGCTACCTCAGCACCGACGAGATCATGAACTTGGTCGGCCAGACTGCTTACGTTCTCGGCGGGCGCGGGATCAAGGTCATGCTGCCGCGGGCGTGGCAGCGGATGGAGACCACCGCGAAGCTCTCGGTCACCGAGCCTGCAGAATCGGAGCCGGGCGAGGTCAGCCGGTTCAGTTTCGACCAGCTGGTCGCCTACGACTGGAAGCTCTCGCTCGGCGACACAGAGCTCACCCCGGAGGAGATGTCCCAGCTGGTGTCCTCCAAATCCGGATTGATCCGTCTGCGGGGCCAGTGGGTGCTGGCGGACCAGGCGAGCCTGCGCAAGTCGCGCAAATACATTGAGTCCTTGACGGAGAAGGAGGTCGAAGACGGCCTGATCACCGCTGACGAACTGCGCCAGCTCGCGCTCGAGTCGGCGGCAGAGCAGGAGGCCGGCGGGCTGGAGATCGCCGGCGACGTTGACGCCCCGGGCTGGCTTCACGCGCTCGTCGGCGGCACTGACCGCCCCGCACCGGAACGCCAGCCCATTCCGGACACCGTGCACGCGGAGCTGCGCGATTACCAGCGCCGTGGCGTGGACTGGTTGTACTTCATGTCGCGCAACAAGCTGGGGGCCGTGCTTGCCGACGACATGGGCCTCGGCAAAACCCTCCAACTGCTCAGCCTGCTCGCCGTGGAGGCGGACCAAGGCCGCAAGACCGGCCCGACGCTGGTGGTCGCTCCGACCTCAGTGGTGGGCAACTGGGCCAGGGAGGCAGAGCGCTTCGTGCCAGGCATGCGCGTCGGCGTTCACCACGGCTCTGGCCGCCTCAAAGGACAGGAGCTCGTGGACGCGATCGGTGAGCTCGACGTGCTGATCACCTCCTACGGCATTGCCGGGCGGGACTACAAGACGCTCGGATTGGTCGAATGGGACCACGTTGTGCTCGATGAGGCGCAGGCGATTAAGAATACGGGGACGCAGGCGTCGAAAAGCGTGCGGGCAATTGGGGCGCGCCACCGCATTGCGCTGACCGGCACCCCGGTGGAGAACCGGCTGGCGGAACTGCGCAGCATCCTCGACTTTGTCAATCCCGGGATTCTGGGTTCGCAGGCGTTCTTCCGGAACCACTTCTCCAAAGTCATCGAGTCGCGCCGGGATGAAGCACTCGCCGACAGCATGCAGGAGCGCCTGCAGCGGCTCACCGGGCCGTTCGTGCTGCGCAGACTGAAGACGGATCCGGCGATCATTGAGGATTTGCCGGAGAAGACCGAGCAAGTGGTCACCGTCGATATGACCCCGGAGCAAGCGGCGCTGTACACCGCGCTGGTCAACGCAATGCAGAAGGAGCTGGAAAGCCGCACCGGCATGGCCCGCAAGGGGTTGGTGCTGTCCACGATCACGCGGATCAAGCAGATCTGCAACCATCCGGCGCACTACCAGGCGGACGGCTCGCCAGTGACGGACAAGGGCAAGCACCGCTCCGGCAAGGTGGCCATGCTCATGGAGCTGCTTGACCAGGCGATTGAGACCGATCAGCGGGTGCTGGTGTTCACCCAGTACAAGGCGTTCGGCGACATTCTCCAGCCGTACCTGAGCGACCGGCTGGGCCACGAGATCCCCTTCCTCCACGGGGGCTTGAGCAAGACGCAGCGCGACACGATGGTGGAGCGCTTCCAGGACCCGAACGGGCCCCGCGCGATGATCCTGTCTTTGCGTGCCGGCGGCACCGGCCTAAACCTCACCGCGGCGTCGATGGTGATTCACATGGACCGCTGGTGGAACCCGGCCGTGGAGAACCAGGCGACCGACCGCGCCTACCGCATCGGGCAGAACCGGAACGTGCAGGTGTACAAGATGATCACCCGGGGAACCATGGAGGAATCGATCCAGGACATTCTGGACGGCAAGCTGAAACTCGCCGGCGCTGTCGTGGGCGAAGGCGAAGGCTGGATCACCGAGCTGGGTACCGAAGAGCTGGCCACGTTGATGAGTTACCGCACAGCAGGGGAGGACTAAACCATGGCGCACCCGCAAGAAGGAAACGTTACCTGGGTCAACTTCGCGCAGCGCAAAAAGGTGACCAGTGCGGAAGAAGCGCGCAGCGAACAGGCTGAAGCCGGTGCTGAGACCGTCGAGGTGCCGTTCAAGCGCACCGCGCGTTCGCTGCGGCTCAACCCGGCAGCGGAGATCATTCTGCAAGCCGCTCAGCGCGGTGCCGACCAGGGGCGCTACGGCCGCGGCCGCAAGTACGCCGATGAGGGCAATGTCATCGAAGTCCGCACTGAGATCGGCCGCTTCACCGGCTCTGTCGCCGGCAGCCAAAACGAGCCGTTCACGACGATGATCTTGCTGCCGTACCGCGATGCGGACGCGATCCAACAAGCCCTGGAACTCATGGCGCACAATGCCAACGCGCTCAAGGCCGCCCGCACGGGACGCTTCCATAAAGAGCTGCTTAACGCCCTTGTTGCTGGAGACGGGGAGAAGATCCGCTTCCGCTGCGACTGCCCGGATAATTACGACGTGTGCAAGCACGGGGTTGCGGTGGCCATCAAAGCCGCGGAGCTTATCGACGCTGATCCCACCCTGATCTTTCGCCTGCGCAACCTCGACTTGAACACCTTGGAACAGCAACTGCGCACAACAGCTGGCGAGCGGGCAAAGCAATCTGCGGCTGAAGGCTCGGAGCAATTCTGGACGGGCCACGAGTTGCCGGATCTGCCACAACCGAAGACCGCCCCGATGATCGAGGATTCGGACTTGGATCTGCTGCACAAGGCGATGCAGACGATTTCTTTCACCAACATCGACCAGTTGCGGGCGGTGTCTGATCTGGAGGATCTGTACGACGAGATGACGCGCAGGTGAACGCCCCGCTCGCCAGTGCGTCCGAACGGATGTTCGGGGGTTGTGGTGGCGGTGTCCGGGTCGTTTGGTAGTTGTTAAGGCATGGGCTCGGGACAGGACTCCACACACGTAACCTTCATTCACACCTCGGACTTTCAATGGGGAATGACGCGCTGGTTCCTCGACGGTGAAGACAGCGACGCTCAATCGCGTTTTGAGGATTCCCGCCTGCGCGCGGTGGAGAAACTCGGAAACCTGGCCCGGGAGCACGGTGCGGAGTTCATCGTCGTTGCGGGTGACGTCTTCGACGCGAACGCGTTGAGTGAACGCACGATGGGCCGCGCCCTCGAAGTACTCGGCTCGCTGCCCGTGCCGGTGTTCCTGCTCCCGGGCAACCATGACCCGCTGCTGCCTGGCGCTGCGCTGGAACACGCCGCTCAGCTCAGCAATGTCACCGTTCTGGCAGATAGCACGCCTGTCGAGGTCCGCCCGGGCGTGGAGATCGTCGGCGCGCCGCTGCTGGCCCGCTACGCCAACGAGGACTTGGCCGCCCGTGCTCTTGCCCAGCTCGAACCGACTGACAGCGTCCGCATCCTCGTGGTTCACGGCCAGGCTGAAGGTAGGGGAGAGGATGACCCAGCTCTGATCTCACTGACCGGTCTGGAGCAAGCCCTGGCGAACGGAGTGGTCGACTACGTCGCACTGGGCGACACCCATTCTGCCCGACCAGTGGGTGCCAGCGGCCGGATCTGGTTTTCCGGTTCCCCGGAGACCACGGACTTTCACGACCGGCGCGGCAATGTGGCCGGGAATGAGGTGAACTCGGGGAAGGCGTTGGTGGTGAGCGTCGATAAGCGATCGGCGACCGATGTCGACGTCGATGTCAACGAGCATGCCGTCGGCGAATGGACCTTTGATGCGTTGCACTGGGAGGTCAGCGACGGTGAGGACGTGCGCCGCGTCATTGCGGAGCTGGAGGCGTACCCGCACAAGAGTCGCACCGCGGTGAAGTATTCCTTGGCGGGCACGCTCGGCTTGGAGGCGACGCGGGAACTCGAGGAAGGCCTGGCCGCGCAGCGCAATGTGTTCGGGGCACTGTATGAGCGCGAACGGCTCATGGACCTCCACCTCGAACCGAATGATGAGGAACTGGCCAACCTGCCGCTGTCCGGGTACGCCCGGGATGCCATGTCTGCATTGCTCGGCGCTGCCGAGACGAGCGATCCCCAAACCGCGCGTGACGCCGTCAACCTGCTGTTCCGTCTGAGCAAGGAGCCGAAATAATGCGCATTCACTCCCTGATCATTGACAATGTGCGCGCCGTGGAGCACCTCGAGCTGACTGACATCCCAGATACCGGCGTCATCCTCATCCACGGCGACAACGAGGCCGGTAAGTCGACCATCCTGGACGCGCTCGACGCGGTGCTGAACATCAAGCACACCTCCACGAAGATCCGGAAACTCAACCCGGTCGGGCGTGACGAGCTGCCGGAGGTGCGTCTCAACGCGACTGTCGGCCCCTACACGTTCGAGATCTACAAGCGCTTCGCCAAAGGGGCAAAGGGAAAAGCTGAGCTGAAGATCTTCTCCCCGCGGCCCGAGAACCTCACCGGTGAGCAGGCGCATAACCGTCTGAACGAGATCTTGGCGAACCATGTGGACCAGCAGCTGATGGACACCCTGTTCCTGCGCCAAGGCGCGCTGCCGGATGCGATCGAAGCAGCCGGGATCCCCACCTTCACCCGTGCGCTGGGAACGTCCCAGGGTGCCGGTGGCCAGTCTGCGCAAGAAGCGGAAGATTCCGGGCTCATGCGCCGCGTGGAGGAGGAGTACCTGCGGTACTTCACCAAATCCGGCAAGCCGACCAAAGACCTCAAGGAATCCGAGACAGCGGTTGAAGCCGCCGAGCAGAAGGTCACTGCCGCCGAGCAGCCCATGCGGGCCTACGAGACCGCGGTCGACGCGTATGCCCAGCACGGCGTGGACATGGCCGCCATCGAGGCCGAACTTCCCGAGGCAGAGCAGGCGCTGTCCCGCCGTGCTGCCGAAGCCGAAGCTGCGCGCGAACTCGCCGCCACACTCGCCGCTGCACAGGACAAGGCTGACCGTGCCGAAAAGGATCTCACACGCGCCAACGACGACATCGAATCCCGCCAGGCTGTCATCGCCGGTGTCGAACACGCCGAAGCCGCCCTCAACACCCTCAAGGAGCAGCACGAGCCGACCCGTGAAAAGGCTGACGCCGAAAGGAAGGCACTGGCCGAGGTGGAGAAAGCGCACGAGCAGGCCCGTGCGCACGCAGTCACCGCGCGGGACAACCTCGGGTCCGCTGAGCAAGCGCTTGCCGCGGCCAATGCACGGGCACGGGTGGAGGAACTCGACGGAGTTGTAACCCGTCTGGACGCTGTCGAGCAAGAGATCGCCCGCTTGGTCAAGGCGCAGCCGGAGCGCCGGGTCACAGATGCTGACGTCCGCGCGCTTGAGGATGCCACGAGTACCCTGACCGTGCAGCGCAGAATCGTGGAGTCGACAGCAGCACGGCTTGATATTGCCGGGCCGGCTGGCGCCGCATTCACGGTCAACGGTGAGGAGGTCTCGTGCGGTGGCACGGACTCCGTCGCGCTTTTCGACGGCACTGAGATCCGCATCTCCGACATCACCCTGACCTTCCGCGCCGCCGCCGGGACAGAGACCGCCACCACGGATCTGGACAACGTGGAAGCGGACGTCAACCGCCTGCTCGCTACGATCGGCTGCGAGGACCTAGACGGTGCCCGCCGCCTGCGGGATGAGCACCGCGAGTTGGCGGCAGCTCTAGAGGCCGCCCGTTCCCGTCGCGCCGACATCCTGGGTGGTGCTGAGGCTGACGAGCTGCGCGAGGAGCTGACCCGGCTGCGCGAAGCTGTCGCGACGCATGACGGCGAGATCCCCCCTGTCAACGAAGCGCAAGAAGCACTCGACGCGGCCCGCCGTGCCGATGCCGAAGCTCGCGACACCGTGGCGGACCTTGGCGCGAAGATGACCCCGCTGCGCGCGAAACCGCACACGCTGGCGCTGACGGAACTGGAGACCCGCATTGAAGTGCAGCGCGGCAATGTCGAAGCCGCACGCGCCCAGCTCGCCGCCGCACGCGAGAAGCTTTCCGACGAGCAGTTGGCCACCAATCGCGATACCGCGACCGCTGCGCAGACCGCCGCGGCGGCAGAGGCTAACGAGTTGAAGAAGCAAGTCGAACTGGTCGACCCAGAACACGCTGAGGAGCGCCTCCAGGGTGAACGCAACCGTTTGGACAATCTGAACCGGCGCCACCGCCATGCCCACGAAAGTCGTCTGCAGCTGCTGAGCACCGTTAACAGCGCCGACGGTGAAGCAGAGAACCTCGACCGCGCCCGCGCTGAACTGGAGACCGCGACCGTGCGCCGTGATGCGCTGCACCGCAAAGCGAACGCGGCGAAGCTGCTGCGTGACACGATGGTCTTTCACCGTGACTCTGCGCGCGCGAAGTACGCCGCTCCGTTCGCTCAGGCACTGCAGCGTCATGCGAGCCGCGTGTTCGGTCCCGGCACCGAGTTCACGCTCGACGACCAGCTCCGGGTGCAGGCCCGCACCGTTGACGGCACGACAGTGGACTTATCGGAGCTGTCCGGTGGAGCCAAAGAGCAGATGGCGCTGCTCACCCGCTTTGCCATCGCTGACCTGGTGGCCGCAGGGGAGCAGGGGACAACGCCCGTGCCAGTGGTCATCGACGATGCCCTCGGCGCGACCGACCCGAAACGCCTGGAGTCCATGAACGCTGTGTTCACCAAGGCGGGCGAAACAGCCCAGGTCTTCGTGCTCACCTGCTTCCCGCACCGCTTCGACCGCGTCTCGGCGGCGAAGACCGCGTCCATCCAGGAATTGAAAAGGTTCGCAAAGGGAAATTCTTAACCGGATCACAGTTTATAGTTTTTCGTATTAATGTAGAACGCCATGAAGGCAGAACAGCGCTGGCTTACCGACGAGGAACAGGTTCTGTGGCGTCTCATGCTGCAGGCCGCCCGCAAGGTCTCCCGTGTCATGGAGGACACGCTGCTCTGCAGTGCGCAGCTGTCGACGTCCGAGTACGCAGTCCTCGTGGCTCTCAGCGAAGCTGAGGGGGAGAGCCTGCGCCTGCGCGACTTGTGCACCGAGTTGGATTGGGACCGCTCGCGCACGTCCCACCAGATCACGCGCATGGAGCGCCGCGAATTGGTGTCGAAGGAAAAGAGCCCGGGTGACGCACGTGGTGTCTTGGTGCGCCTGACGGAGACCGGCCGGGACGCGCTCTACCGGGCAGTGCCGGACCACGTGGAAAGCGTCCGGCGCGTGGTATTCGACCACCTCAACACCGAAGACATTCCCGCACTCGAGCGGTTCTTCCAGGGTGTGATGGACGTCGAAAACGTGCCCGGCGGTAAGCGCCAAGTCCCGGACGGGCCGGTGGAGCTGACCTCAGGGTAAAACCCAGGGTCAATATCAGGGCAATCCCCGTTGTCGCAGGTGCCGCGAATGGGTTGAATGGGTCTTGTCAGCGTGAACAGCAGTTAACAACAACATCCACCCCCACCCGAGAAAGGAACCGCCATCATGACCTACCAACCCAGCCCCCATCCGCGTAACAACAAAAAGCTCGTGCGCTCCATGAACGACCGTTACATCGCTGGCGTGTGCGGCGGCATCGCCGAGACCTACAACATTGACCCGACGCTCGTGCGCCTCGTGTTCGTTGCGCTGTTCCTCGCGGGCATGTCTGGTCTGCTCATCTACATCATCTGCTGGATCGTCATCCCTAACGCTGAGCTGTACTAATCTCAGCGAAATACGCCAAGTGGTCCCCGTTGCCGACGCGGACGGTTGCACAACCGTCCACCCCGGCTGCGGGGACTAACACGTGGTCGATGTGCGAGCGCAGACCCGCGATGCCGTCCGTGGGCCATGTGCCCTCCGGGTAGCGGGAGCACATTCGTGCCGAGTCCTCCATTGGCCCCAAATCTGCCATGGGGCCGTGGCGCATGGTGGCGTTGAAGTCGCCGGCGATGATCGCCTTTTCATCGACGTTGGCATCGACCCAGCCCGCGATACTGTGCAGGTCTCCGCGCCATTGATCCATGATGCTGGGCAGTGGGGCAGTCGTGTGCACTGCCACGATTGTTGGCCCGGCTCCAGTCTGGAACGCGAGCGAACCCCACGTCGTCGGCGGGGCATCGACGGGCTCCAGGTTTCCGAGGTCGGGGTGCACCGCCATGCTCGTGGGTGCGATCCCGCCACCCTGCTCCGAGGTGAAGACACGCTCCGCGAAGGACGTCCCCGCGAACGCCGCTACCGCCTTGTCGTTGCTCGCCTCCGGAAGAACAACCACGTGCGGGTCAAAACGGTCGACGATGTCCTGCACGTCTGCGGCAGTCAGGGTGTCTTGGCTGTTGTAGGTGACCACCCGGAGCGTCGAAAAGCTTTCCGACGCCCCACTGTCAGAGGACATCTCCTGCGCGTGAAGAGAGCCCGGCAAAAGCGGCGGCACGGGTGCGGCGATGAAGCAGGCGGCGGCCACAGCCCAGACAAGCGGCGCCACGACAAACCGGAAGGCCCCAAGTACCGCCGCAATGACCGCGAGCCCGATGCCGAAAGCAATGGGGAAGGAGACTGCCTGAGCCACCACGACCCGGGTGCTGAGCCATTGCGAAATGCCCGCAGCCGGAAGGAACGCGAGTACGCACAGGAGTAACCCGGCGGCGGTGAAGAGCGCGGAAAAGACGAGCTTGCCGGTGCTGGGACGGGTGTGGGATTCCTGCATGGTCAGTCCTATTCGAAGTACGAGCAGATCTCAGGGTCGGTGAGGTATCCCTGTTGGCAGCCCCATTCAGCCTGCAATTCGCCGCTGGATGGGTTCGGGTTGCCGTATTCGTCGTACCCGTAACCGTTCACGGCTGCCCCTCCTGGGAGCAAACCAGACTGGCTTTCTTGCTCGAGATAGGAGGGCCCGTCGTTGGCGTAGAAGCAATAATCCGAATGTTCAATGGATCCGTCCGACCACAGCGCTGGCCCGGGCGTTCCTTCGAGACACTCGACCACGTGACGTACGGTGTCGCGGGAGACATTCTCCGGTTCCAGAGGCGCTGACGGCGAGTTCACAACGGTCGCGCTCGCACTTGTTGTGTGCGTTGTTGTGACAGTCGCAGTGACCTCGACTGGTTCGCTCTGCTCCGAGCTGCACCCGCTCACGCATAGAACACCCGCGAGGATTGCAGGTAACAACCGGTTCATTGTCTCTCCCGAGAAGTTAGGACTAGCGTCTGTCTTCTTCAATCTAGCGGGAGCCCATGCGGTTCATGCCCGATTAAGTCTCTCATCACCGGCGGTGCTAGAGTCAGGTGCGCTGCTTCAAGCAGTACGTCTTCGTAGCTCAGCGGATTAGAGCATCGGTTTCCGGTACCGAAGGTCGCAGGTTCGAATCCTGTCGGGGACACCACTGTGTCATCAGTCGCGACATTGTTGACAGATGAGTCGCGACATGGTGGACAAACCGGCGTCTTGGTGTTTATTTTTTCC
>NZ_JAGPZB010000022.1:0-13912 GCF_024454115.1 Corynebacterium sp. CCUG 65737 | reverse complement strand
AGCATATACTTTCCTGAAACCTACAGGTCACCCCATGAAAATCGGCGATTCCGGACACACATTTTGACCCTTAACCCACACATGACTGTCATTTTGTGCGAGACACACATAAAGATATGTTTTACCTGCAGTAACAGTGTTTGAAATATATTGCAACAAATGCTAAAACCGCAGAGTATCCTGCATAGATACAAGACATCGACTATGGATCATAGGGGTTAGCGGTACTCATGTGTACTGCCGTCCAAATCAAAGGCTTGGTTGTCACCGAGGCAACCAGGACTACTCCAAGCACCACAGCCTCCAGGACTACAGATAACCAAAGAGCCTTTAAAGAGAAACCACATAGATAAACCCCAGTACTTTCTTCCTCACTGCCAATGCTCACTGGAGTGAACAATCCCTTGTGACTTTTGTCGAAGCTCCGCACAATGGTTATAGGCTGCTTCCCCCCGAACGGCCACTATGTATAAGTTCTAGCCCTGCCTCTCGCCCCTCAGGCAGGGCTAGAACTCGTTAATGATTTCTGAGTCAATCGAATACGAACACTTCAGAGTACTAAGAGTGCAACTCCTACGGTAATCATCCGTTCTCGCCACGTAACTACTAGATGAGGGCACCCCTACCGGTAATCACTAATACAGGGTGCCTATCGTGATGATTACTTTGACTGCTGCTCGTCCTTGGCGGCGACAATCATGTGCGCTAGCACCTCCAGGAACTTATTGAGGTTGCCTGGATCTGCCGTGATGGTTTCGAAGACTTCCTGAGACTCCCGGGCCGCCTGCACGAGTGCGCCGAACCCTTTGTTTTTAAAAGCGTCAGTGCCAGCAACCTGTGAGGGGTTATTTTTCCTGACTAATGCCTGCACAGGGGCTGCTAACTGTCTCCGGCGTAACTGAGCACTCCAGCTGGGATTCGTCTGTTCCACTCACCAATCTCGAACGCCTGCGAATCCAGTTGACATGGCCGGCTTCGTACCATGAGCACCAGCGACTGATCGGTGTTTGGTGGTGTCCGGCCCGTACCGGTCGTCACTGCCTTCGCCGACGTGGCAAGGAAGTCCACGGTTCTCATTAGACCGGGACCACTACTCTCCGACGCGCAGCGACACCGTCCAGCGGGTCGCCCCGCAGCATCGTTTCGCCACGAGGCGCATGTCGGACGCTCCAGCCATCGTCTGCAGCACGCGTGCGATGTGGCTCATACGACCACCCCCTTCTTGCGGAATACCTGCCAGGGGTATACTGTTGACTTGTACAGGTACCCGGTAGGGGTACTACAGAGACACAAGGAGGATACATAATGGCTTCGAACAATTACCAGGTGACGGGCATGACCTGCGGGCACTGCGAGATGTCGGTCCGCGAGGAAGTCGGTGAGATCCCCGGCGTCCAGGACATCCAGGTCAGCGCGCAGACCGGCAAGCTTAACGTCACCGCCGAGGGCGAGATTGACGATGCCAAGGTCCTCGCGGCGGTCGAGGAGGCCGGCTACTCGGCGGTGCGTGTCTGATGAAGGCCGGAGGACGGCTTGCGCTCTACGGGGCCGGGCTGGTGGTGGCGTTCGGCGGGGCCTTCGGCCTTGCCGGCGCCGTCATTCCTGACAGCTTCGTAGCAGCATGGGCAGAAGGAAGTGACGTGAACACACACGGTGAAGGACACGGCGGCGCTGCGCAAGAAACTGCGGAGCCCACTCTGAACGGGGTCTCCGCAAGCGCGGACGGCTTCGTACTTTCCCCAGTCCAGGCTCCCACGGCTGCAGGCGAGGATGGAGACCTGAGTTTCCAGATCCTCGACGAGTCCGGCGAAGCGGTGACCGAGTACACTACCGCGCACGAGAAGGACCTGCATCTGATCGCCGTTCGCACCGATGGTACTGGTTTCCAGCACGTGCACCCCGAGCTTGACACGAGCACAGGCACTTGGTCGGTGCCGTGGACCTGGGACGAGGCGGGCACCTACCGCGTGTACGCCGACTTCACACCCGAGGGCGAGGGAGCCGAAGGGATCACCCTGACTCGCGCCGTCGAGGTGGCGGGCGACTTCGCCCCTGTTGAGACCGAGTCACAGACCACCGACGAGGTCGACGGATACACCGTCTCCCTGAATGGCGACCTTACCGCCGGCACCTCAAGCGAGCTCACCATCTCGGTCGAGCGCGACGGTCAGCCGGTGACCACGCTGGAGCCCTACCTGGGCGCGTTTGGCCACCTGGTGGCGCTGCGCGAAGGCGACCTCGCCTACTTGCACGTCCACGCCGAGGGCGACGAGCCCCAGGCCAGGGACACGGCCGGACCCGAGATCGGATTCGCAGCGGAGGCCCCGACCGCCGACCGTTACCTGCTCTACCTGGACTTCCAGGTCGATGGGCAGGTGCACACCGCCGAGTTCGTGATCGACGCCGAGCATGGTGACGGCTCGCAGACAGACGATTCGCATACCGGCGGCCACTGACCCGCAGGGCCTGGCGTCGCACGAGAGATGAAGAGAGAAGGAAGAGGATGAGTACATTAGCGCCCCCCATCGGTGGGCCGGACATCGAGCTGGAGATCGGCGGGATGACCTGCGCCTCCTGTGCGAACCGGATCGAGAAGAAGCTGAACAAGCTCGAGGGCGTCGCGGCCACGGTCAACTACGCCACCGAGAAGGCCAAGGTCACCGTGCCTGCCGGCTACGATCCGGGCCTGCTGGTCGCCGAGGTCGAGAAGACCGGCTACACGGCTGCGCTGCCCAAGCCCAAGGGCACCACGGCGAACACGTCGGAGACCGAGGCCGGGGAGGAGGAAGACACTGAGCTCACCTCGCTGCGCCATCGGCTAGTCGGCGCCATTGTGCTCACGGTTCCCGTGATCGCCATGGCCATGATCCCCGCACTGCAGTTCGTATATTGGCAGTGGGCCTCACTCGCGCTTGCCGCCCCGGTGATCATCTGGGCAGCCTGGCCGTTCCATAAGGCCGCATGGACGAACCTCAAGCACGGTACCGCGACGATGGACACACTCATCTCGATGGGCACCTCGGTCGCACTGCTGTGGTCCGTCTACGCACTATTCTTCGGAACCGCTGGCACACCCGGGATGACGCACCCGTTCGAGTTCACGATCGCTCCCTCGGATGGCGCGGCGAACATCTATCTCGAAGTTGGCGCGGGCGTGACGATGTTCATCCTCGCCGGCCGCTACTTCGAGAAGCGCTCCAAACGCCAGGCCGGGGCCGCGCTGCGCGCCCTCCTGGAGCTCGGCGCGAAGGAAGTCGCCGTGCTCCGCGACGGCGTTGAGGTGAAGATCCCCACCTCTGACCTCCAGGTCGGCGACGAGTTCATCGTTCGTCCGGGTGAGAAGATCGCCACCGACGGCATCGTGGTCTCCGGCTCCTCCGCGGTGGACGCCTCCATGCTCACCGGCGAGTCCGTACCGGTCGAGGTCCGCGAGGGCGACTCGGTCACCGGTGCCACCGTCAACGCGGGCGGCCGCCTTGTCGTGCGGGCGACCCGTGTCGGTTCGGACACGCAGCTTGCGCAGATGGCGAAGCTCGTCGAGGATGCGCAGACTGGCAAGGCCGAGGTGCAGCGTCTGGCTGACACGATCTCCGGCGTGTTCGTGCCGATCGTCATCGTCGTCGCGTTCATCACCCTCGGCGCCTGGCTGGGAGCCGGATTCCCCGTCGCCGCCGCGTTCACCGCAGCGGTCGCCGTGCTCGTTATCGCCTGCCCCTGCGCGCTGGGACTCGCGACTCCGACCGCGCTGCTGGTCGGCACCGGCCGCGGGGCGCAGATGGGCATCCTCATCAAGGGCCCAGAGGTGCTGGAGTCCACCCGCAAGGTCGATACCGTCGTGCTCGACAAGACCGGTACCGTCACCAGCGGCAAGATGACCCTGACAGATGTGATCACCGAATCCGGTGTGGACCGTGCCGAGCTGCTGCGCTTCGCGGGTGCGTTGGAGGACTCCTCGGAGCACCCGATCGCGCAGGCGATCGCCAAGGGCGCCACCCAGGAAGTCGGCCAGTTGCCCACGCCCGAGGACTTCGCCAATGTTGAAGGCAAGGGCGTGCAGGGCATCGTCGAGGGCACCCCGGTCGTCGTCGGACGCGAGTCGCTGCTGGCCGACTGGTCACAGAAGCTCTCTCCGGAGGTCGCACGGGCGAAGGCTCAAGCTGAGGGTGAAGGCAAGACGGTCGTCGCGATCGGCTGGGACGGTGCTGCGCGCGGCATCCTCGTCGTCGCCGACACCGTCAAGCCCACGAGCGCGGAGGCGATCCGCGGGCTCAAGGAGATCGGCCTGACCCCGGTGCTGCTCACCGGTGACAATGAGGCCGTGGCCCGCCAGATCGCCGCCGAGGTCGGCATCGAGGAGGTCATCGCCGAGGTGCTGCCCAAGGACAAGGTCGACGTCGTCACCCGTCTCCAGGGCGAGGGCAAGATCGTCGCGATGGTCGGCGACGGCGTCAACGACGCCCCCGCGCTCGCGCAGGCCGATCTGGGCCTGGCGATGGGCACCGGCACGGACGTCGCGATCGAGGCCTCCGACATCACCCTGGTCCGCGGCGACCTGCGGGCCGCGGTCGACGCGATCCGTCTGTCTCGGAAGACACTTTCGACGATCAAGACCAACCTGTTCTGGGCATTCGCCTATAACACCGCCGCGATCCCAGTCGCAGCGCTGGGCATGCTCAACCCCATGCTCGCAGGCGCGGCGATGGCGTTCTCCAGCGTCTTCGTCGTCGGCAACAGCCTCCGCCTGCGCGGGTTCAAGAGCGTCGCCACGAAGTGACGAACGAGAACCCACCCATCCATACCAATCCGATACAGAACCCACCCATCCATACGAATCCGATACAGAAGGAACACCAGAAAATGAGCAACTGCTGTAGCACGAACGAGACTAACCCCGCCGCCGAGAACGGTGGACGCGAGAACCTGCTCGGCGGGGGCGCCGATGACATGACCACCTGCCCGGTCATGGTCGGCACCCCGGTCAGCAAGAAGACCGCCGAGGCCGCCGGCCTCTACCGCGACTTCAAGGGCGAGCGCTACTACTTCTGCTGCGCCGGCTGCGGCCCCGCATTTGATTCGGACCCCGCCAAATACGCCGCCAACATGGCGTAATCCACCAGCGTGCCGGGGTGCCGCGGCACCGCTGCGGCACCCCGGCACCTGATCGGAGCGAACCGACATGACCACCCCGACCTCAATGACCGAACCTCACATCGACACCTGCCCGGCGGGAGGCGACGGCGATCCGTCCGTCCACGGATACATCAGCGACAAGGCGACGTACCGCAATCGCCTGCGGCGCCTCGAAGGCCAAATCCGCGGCATCGATCGGATGATCGATGAGGACCGCTACTGCATCGACATCTTCACCCAGATCTCCGCAGCCACCAGGGCACTCGAAAACGTCGCCCTCGGACTGCTCGACGATCACCTCAAGCATTGCGTCCTCGACGCCGCCCTCGCCGGTGGACCAGTCAGCGAGCAGAGGCTCGGCGAGGCATCCGAGGCCATCGCCCGTCTCGTTCGCTCCTGACGCCCGCACACCAAATCGATCACGACCTGCAGCCCAGGAGTTTCCCTATGACCACACAACACGTCCTCATCCTCGGTTCAGGAGCAGCCGGAGCCGCAGCCGCCCGCACTCTCGCCACACGTGACGACGTCCGGGTGACGATGGTGACCCGCACCGGGGAGACGCCTTACACGCGAATGCTCATCAAAGGAATCGCGTTCGGCCCGACCCCGCCGGAGATGATCAAGCTCCCGCTACCTCAGATTGAGGTCATCGCCGACACCGTGCTCGATGTCGATACTACGGCGAAGCGGGTCCAACTGACCTCCGGCGCGCAGGTCTCCTACGACGCGCTCATTGTCGCGACAGGGAGCGTGCCCCGCTCTCTGCCCGCGGGTGTACTCGAAGGCGACGACGTCGGACAAGGCCGGGTCACTGCTCTGCACTCCTTGGAAGATGCCATGGGTATCCGCGATCTGCTGACCAGCCTGGCACGGCCGGCGCGAGTGACGATCTATGGCGGCGGAATCATCGCAGCCGAGACCGCTTCGTCGCTGCAAGCCGACGGACACATGGTCATGCTGGTCTCTCGCAGTTCTGTTCCCGGCATCGGAGCGTTTGGGGCGCCGGTGGCTGAGCGCCTCGCCGCTGACCATGCCGCCAAGGTGCAGACTCGATTCGGTCGCACTCTCCAGCATGTCGACGAAACAGAATCCGGTGTTGCCATCACCCTCGACGACGATCAACGCATCGTGGCCGACTTACTCCTCGTTGCGCTCGGCACGACGCCCGCAGCCCCGTCGCCGTGGACGAACGGCATCGACGTCGATGATCGCCTCCGTGCCGCAGCAGACCACGTCTACGCCGCCGGAGGTGTAGCTACGCATCACGACGAAGCACTGGGCGTCTGGCGCATCGACCATTGGGAAGACGCCGCCGCGCAGGGCACGCACGCCGCACAGGCCGCACTGCACGACCTCGACATCAGCGACGATCCGGGCACCTACCTGCCGCGCAGCCCCTACATGGCGCTGGTCTACGGTCAGATGATCTCCGGAGTCGGGTACACCGCTGGTGCAGACGCCCAGGTGGAAGCCGGCGAGGAGTTCATCGTGCGCCACGAGACCGACGGCACCGTCGTCGGCGTCACCGGCATCGACGCGGTCGGCACCGTCTACCAGTGGGGTCAGCAGCTCCACGGCCTGCAGGCATAGACGATGGCGGGCGACTATACGAGGCAGATCCCGCGGCGGGGTTTCGCGCTCGCGATGGCAGCGACCATTCTCATGATGGCGGCTGCCAGCGCGCCGTCGTTGTTCTACCCCCAGATCGCAGAACAGCTCGGACTCGTCCCCGTCGCCACCACACTCGTATTCGCGGTCTACACCTTCACCCTCCTGGCCGCGCTGCTCTACCTCGGACCGCTCTCCGATCACATCGGCCGACGTCCGGTCGTAACCGCCGGTTCCCTGGCGCTGGCACTCAGCCTGGCCATGTTCTGGTTCGCCGACAGCCTCGCGACACTCCTGGTCGCCCGCGCTCTGCAAGGACTCGCAGCGGGTCTGCTCATCCCGGCCCTGTCGGCGATGATGATCGACTTCGAGCCGCCGTCGCATCCGAACATCGCAGCCCTGTGGAACACGATCGGGCCGATGATCGGTCTCGGGACCGGGGCACTCGGTGCTGCGCTGCTCCTCGATCTCACCCCCGAACCGACAACTGCGGTCTTCGGCCCGCTCGTGCTCGCCTTCCTCACCGTGGCAGCGACGGTGTGGAGCACACCGGAACTGGTCCCCAAGACCCGGATACGACGTGGCGACCTCCGCCCGCGGTTTATGGTGCCACTGCACCTGCGCCGCATGTTCACCGCCGGTGTGCCCGCGATTATCGCCGGGTGGGCGACCAACGGACTCTTCCTCGCGCTCGGAGCCGGCCTCGTCGGCAGTGAGCTCGGGGGCTCCACGCACACCCACGCGGGCATCGTCATCTTCGCACTGGCGATCTCCGGAATCACCGCCTCGTCCGTCCTGCAGCGGCGTTCCGCCCGCACCATCAGCCTGTATGCGACCAGCGCCCTGGCATTCGGCACCGCAGCGAGCATCGTCGCCCTCGCACTCGGTTCCTACCCGGCCTACGTCGTGTCGGTCGCGATCGTCGGTTCCGGGTTCGGCACAGCGTTCCTCGGGGTGCTGCGCACACTCATGCCCCACACGGCATCGTCGGAACGCGCCGCCGTGATGGCTGTGATCTACACGGTCGCCTACCTGGCATTCGGCGTGCCCACCATCGTCGCCGGGTTGCTCGTGCCGGTACTCACCCTGTCAGGAACGATGACAGTCCTCGGTGCGATCATCATCGCCCTCAGCCTTGCAGCCACCGTCCTACGCCTGCGCATTCCTTAGCCGGCCGCAGATCCGGCAGAGACTGACGACTTCTCCGAACTCCCCACCGACTCTCGCCGCCGAACCGCACCCGACCAAGAAGAGCAGCCATGACCTATGCGATCGCGCTTCCCTGCGCGGACGTCAAGGACCGCGCCTGCATCGACGAATGTCCTGTCGACTGCATCTACGAGGGCGAACGCTCGCTCTACATCCATCCCGACGAATGCGTTGACTGCGGAGCCTGCGAACCGGTTTGTCCCGTCGAGGCCATCTACTACGAAGACGACCTGCCCGACGAATGGTCTGACTACTACAAGGCCAACGTCGAGTTCTTCGACGAATTTGGTTCTCCCGGTGGAGCCGCGAAGATCGGACCGGCGGGCTTCGACCATCCCCTCATCGCCGCATTGCCCATCCAACATGAGCAGTCCCTCTGAGAAGGACAATTCGATCGATTCACGCCGGTACAACGCGCAATCCTTGACTAGTACCCCTGGGGGGTATAGGGTAGGTGTCATGATGAAAGGAGCTGACATGCAGAGGAGACTGCGAGCAGGGCTGGCAGCAGGAGTGCTCGGAGTGACACTCGTGCTCGCCGGTTGCAGCAGCGGAGCAGACGAAGACCAGCAGACCGACCCTTCGGCTACTGAGGAGCAGGGCCACGGCGGCGACAATGCAGAAAGCGGAGATGAGGAAATGGATCACTCGATGGAGCACCCGATGGACGGCGGACCGGCACCCGAGGGTATCGCCGAAGCCAGTGACCCCACATACCCGGTCGGCACAGAGGTACAGCTCACGGCCGACCACATGGAAGGCATGGACGGTGCGACAGCGACGATCTCCGGCGCATTCGACACGTACACGTACTCCGTGAACTACACTAACGCAGGTGGCGGCGACCCCGTCACGGACCACAAGTGGGTCGTGCAGGAAGAAATCGAGGATGCCGGCGACGAGCGCCTGACCGATGGCACAGCGGTGACGCTGCTCGCCAAGCACATGGAGGGCATGGAGGGCGCGAGGGCCACCATCGCTTCGTCCACCGATGAGACGGTCTACATGGTCGACTACGAGACGGACGGCATGAAGATGACGAACCACAAGTGGGTCGTCGAGAGCGAGATCCAACCAGCGCCCTGAGCCGACGTTCGCTTGCCCGGCGACCGGGTGAGCGGCATGGCTCGATGACGAAGGAGAAGAACGATGACGGACCCGAACTCACACCAGCACCACGGTCACGGAACCGATGCACCCGCTCACGGCGAGCATCACCACGGGTCTGTGTCCGCGCACGCCTCGGCGGAGGCGCACGGCACGCACGAGGGCCAGCACACTGGACACCAGGGCCACGCCATGAACCACGGGCAGCACTCAGACCACACGGGCCTCGATGAGAACGGTGTCCACGGAGATCACAGCGGCCATGGCGGCCACGGAGATCACAGCGGCCATGGCGGCCACGGGGACCACGTTGGCCAGTTCCGCCGGCTGTTTTGGATCAACCTCGTCATCGCCATCCCCGCGGTCACCCTCTCGCCGATGTTCTCCATGCTGCTGGGCTACGAGGTCCCCGGCTGGGCGGGCTGGGTCGCCGCGGTACTGGGCACCGTCATGTACGTCTGGGGCGGCAGGCCCTTCCTCACCGGCGCCGTCAGCGAGTTGAAGTCCCGCAAGCCC
Source organism: Corynebacterium sp. CCUG 65737 (assembly GCF_024454115.1). Classification (NCBI taxonomy): domain Bacteria; kingdom Bacillati; phylum Actinomycetota; class Actinomycetes; order Mycobacteriales; family Corynebacteriaceae; genus Corynebacterium; species Corynebacterium sp. CCUG 65737. The sequence continues at coordinate 4,339 of NZ_JAGPZB010000022.1, read as the reverse complement.
GGGATGATGCTGCTCATCGCTCTGGCGATCACGGTGGCCTTCTTCGCCTCCTGGGCCGCGACCCTCGGGCTTGTCCATCACGAGCTGGAGTTCTGGTGGGAGCTGGCGCTGCTGATCGTGATCATGCTGCTGGGCCACTGGATCGAGATGCGCTCCCTGGCCCAGACCACCTCGGCGCTCGACTCGTTGGCTGCACTGCTGCCCGACGAGGCCGAGCGCGTCGAGGGCGAGAACGTCGTTAAGGTGGCCCCAGCCGACCTCGTTGTGGGTGACGTCGTGATCGTGCGCCCCGGCGGCAGCGTTCCGGCCGACGGCACCATCGTCGACGGCCGCGCCGACATGGACGAGTCCATGATCACCGGCGAGTCCCGCCCGGTCTCTCGGGGCGAGGGCGAGACAGCTACCGCCGGCACCGTCGCCACCGACTCCGGCCTGCGGGTGAAAATCACCGCCACCGGCGACGACACCGCCCTGGCCGGGATCAACCGGCTCGTCACCGAGGCCCAGAACTCCTCCTCCCGCGCCCAGCGGATCGCCGACAAGGCCGCGGCCTGGCTGTTCTGGTTCGCTCTCGGCGCGGCGCTGGTCACCGCTGTCGTCTGGACGCTCATCGGCATGCCCGACGAGGCCGTGGTCCGTACCATCACCGTACTCGTCATCGCCTGCCCCCACGCCCTCGGCCTGGCGATCCCGCTCGTGGTCTCCATCGCCACCGAGCGCGCCGCCCGCGGCGGCGTGCTGGTCAAGGACCGCCTCGCCCTGGAGTCGATGCGGCAGGTCGACGCAGTGCTCTTCGACAAGACCGGCACACTGACCAAGGGCGAGCCCACCGTCACCGGCGTCGAACCGACCGGCGACCTCGACGCCGACCAGGTCCTCGCCCTCGCGGCCTCGGCCGAGGCCGACAGCGAGCACCCGCTCGCCAAGGCCATCGTCGCCGCCGCCAAGGACAAGGGCCTCGCCCTTCAGCAGGCCAGCGGCTTCTCATCCTCGCCCGCCGTCGGAGTCACCGCGACTGTCGCCGGCCAGGAGGTCCGCGTCGGCGGCCCCCGGCTGCTTGAGGAGACCGGCCAGCACGAGGTCGGCACAGCCGAGGAATGGCGTTCTGAGGGCGCGATCATCCTGCACGTCCTCCGCGACGGCCAGGTGGTCGGCGGCCTCAAGCTCGCCGACGAGATCCGCCCCGAATCCCGCAACGCCGTCGACGCCCTCCACGCCCTGAGCGTCGAGGTCGTCATGATCACCGGCGACGCCGAGGCCGTGGCGAACGAGGTCGGACGGGAGCTCGGCATCGACCGCGTCTTCGCCGGCGTCCGCCCCGAGGACAAGTCCGCCAAGGTCGCCCAACTGCAGCACGAGGGCAAGAAGGTCGCCATGGTCGGCGACGGCGTCAACGACGCCCCGGCACTGGCCCAGGCCGACGTCGGCATCGCGATCGGCGCCGGCACCGATGTCGCCATCGCCTCGGCCGGGGTGATCCTGGCCAGCTCCGACCCCCGGTCGGTGCTCTCCATCATCCAGCTCTCACGACGCGCATACGGTAAGATGAAGCAGAACCTGTGGTGGGCCGCCGGATACAACCTCATCTCCGTGCCGCTTGCGGCCGGCATCCTGGCACCGGTGGGATTCGTCCTGCCAATGTCGATCGGCGCGATCCTGATGTCGGCCTCCACCGTGGTCGTCGCGCTCAACGCCCAACTCCTGCGGCGCATCGACCTCACACCCGAAGCCAGCACGCGTTCCGTCCTGGAACGCCAGAAGTAAGGACATGCCCATGTCTGTCGACACCGATTCTCATCAGCACGGATACATCAACGACAAGGAGCGCTACCTCGGCCGTATGAAGCGCATTGAGGGTCAAGCCCGAGGGATCGCGAAGATGATCGATGAAGAGAAATACTGCATCGACATCCTCACCCAGGTATCCGCCCTGACCCGCGCCCTCCAGGGGGTCGCGACCGGTCTACTCGACGATCATCTCAAGCACTGTGTGCTCGACGCAGCGAAGCTCAGCGACGAGGCGGCCGTCGAGAAGATACAGGAAGCCACCGACGCCATCAACCGACTCGTCCGCTCCTAATCCCGGACCCCGAGGCCGCGTTCCAGGACACGGCGGGAAGCCCTCACGACGCCCTCCACGCCTGATCCTCACCGACACGCCGTCCGCCCGCGATGCGCCCACTTTCGCTCAACGGGCCAGGCGAGCCGGCGCCCACGGCGTGCGCTTGCAGGCCGCGGCCGGGCTGCTGCGCATGAGTGCGGTGTACCAACGCCCCGTGGTCCGCTCGACCGCACCCCTACGATCCTCGTCCTTCGCACGCTCCATTCCGACCCCGAGCTGCAGTGCGACGTCACCGTCGAAACCCTGACCGCGACCGTCGACCCCCTGTCCCTCGAACTGCCGGAGACCTCGCTGGCACCCGCTTGGACCAGCGTCGAACCCCCACAACACGGGTGGAGATACATTGCGGACGTGTCCAGTCTGACGCTGATGCGTAGCGTCCGTGCCGGCATCGAGGCCGTGGCCCAAGCACTTCCCGACAAACCCGGCGACGATGTCGCCCGCAAGATCCGGGGCATGGTCTGGGGCACCCCGGACACAGCCCTCGCGTCGCTGCCACAAGGCGTCGCGTTCGCCGCCTACGTCTTCGGGTTCCTCAGCTCCGAAGGAGAGGCCGCGATCTCCACCGCCGGCCGCTGGACGCGGTTGACCCTTCCGACTGGACACGTACTCCTGCGCGGACCCGTCGTCTCTGGCCTCACCTCAATCCGCCGCACCCGGCCACGCGTCTCCGAGTCCTTCAAACCAATCGGATAATACTTGATACCCCATAGGGGTAAAGGGTAGGATTGGTGACTATGAGGGGTTAAGTAGCAGAATGTGTGTCTGATTTTCAGTGTATCTGCTGATCAGGCTGTGTAAATCGGGCTTGAATAAGGTTCTGGGCCTTATTCGGGCCTGTTTTTCGTTCAATCCACCGGAATGGCACCCGCGTGTGCTAGCCGGGTGTTGGTGTGCTTTCCCAGTGACACCAAACAGACCACGATGCCCCATGTGTGCTGGGAAAATGAAGAAAAACGGCACCACCTCCAAAGGCACAACCAGATGGCGGTGCAAAAACCCCGACTGCGGATCCTCCACCACACGCCGCCGCACAGACCACACCCGGGCCCGGGATTTCACAGCGTTCCACTCCTACGTCACCGGCACCGCCCCATTGACTGAGGTAGCCAAGCGAGCGGGAGTTAGCAGGTGGACCTTAGACCGCCGGTTTGAATCGTTTTGGCTCATCGACGCCCCCAACACCCCGGACCCCAACCGGGTCTACGACCAGATCTTCATCGACGGCACCTACACCGACGCCGGCTGCCTGCTCGTTGCCGCAAGCTGCGACCACGTCATCGCCTGGCACTGGACCAAACGCGAATCAGCCCACGCCTACACACAACTCCTCAGCCGCATCGCCGAACCATTGTGCGTCGTCCTCGACGGCGGCCAAGGCGCCTTATCCGCCATCAAAACCTGCTGGCCCAACACTCGGATCCAACGCTGCCTCGTGCACGCCCAACGCGTCATCCGCCGCTACACCACATCCAGACCCCGCACTGATGCCGGCAAAGCCATCTACGCCCTAGCTTTGAAACTGACCAAGATCACCAACCTGGACCAAGCCAGGGAATGGACACTGCGCCTGCACGACTTCGGCCAGGTCTTCAAGGCTTTCCTGGACGAGAAAACTCCGGTGTCCAAAGAACGCCGCACCCTTAACCACCAGTGGGAATGGACCCACATCCGAGTGCGCAAGGCGTATCACTCGCTTCTGTACTTATCGCGCAGCAACTGGCTGTTCACCTACCTGCAACCGCCGCCAGAAGCGCTCGAACCTAACCGGTGGGCAGCGACCACCAACAGTCTTGAAGGCGGTGTCAACGCCCAACTCAAACGCATCGCTGACGCCCACCGCGGTAGATCAGGAGAGCGGCAGCGCAAGATGCTCGAGTGGTACCTGCACTCGAAAACGCATCTGCCTGACGACCCGTTAAAGATCGCCAGGCAGTGCGGTTACGGACAAGATCAACTCGCCAAAGTTCCCGACCTTGTCTCAGAAGACCGAAACAAAGCCGACCACCAAACAGGCCGACCAGCCTTCTACGACAACGCTATCCCAACCGACTACGAACACTCGATAGGAATCAGAAAAGGGCCCCTCAAATAACAGAAAGTGTGCCCAACCCGCGACACGCCGACCAGACACACATTTGAGGATGCGGACGTTTTTTGGACAGTTTCAATCTCACGCTACATTGACTTTTCGGTATTCGGCAATGCTCAAACCAT
>NZ_JAGPZB010000021.1:0-19111 GCF_024454115.1 Corynebacterium sp. CCUG 65737 | reverse complement strand
ATGGTTTGAGCATTGCCGAATACCGAAAAGTCAATGTAGCGTGAGATTGAAACTGTCCAAAAAACGTCCGCATCCTCGAATGTGTGTCTGATTTTCAGCGTTTGCGCTGGTCAGGATATGTAAATCGGGCTTGAATAGGGTTCTGGACCTTATTCGGGCGGATCAAACCTGAAGCTTGTGCCTAGTCGGCGTCTGTAGCCAGGTGCGAGTACACCGCAAGGTCGTTGTACTCGCCACGCAGCAGCTCGGCATCCCTACAGATTCCCTCAATCGTGAATCCGGCTCGCTCCGCGACCCGACGAGAAGCGTGGTTATCCACTGCGGCGCGTAGCTCGACGCGGTGGATGCCAGCCTCATGTGCGTGCTGTGTAACGGCACGCACCGCATCGGCCATGACACCGCGCCCACGCGCCCACGGGGCGGCCGTGTAGCCCAGTTTAGCCTCGTGACCGGACTGCTGCCGCATTTCAATGTTTCCGGCATAGCGCCCCTCTACAACGATCACCCACCGCGTCACCCCGGTTGGAGGAGCGTCCATGAAGGACCGCAGATGATCCTGCGTGTACGGATGCGGGACATGTGTGAAGCGCACCGTCAGTTCGTCTTCGACGGATTCCAGAATGTCGTCAGCGACGTCGGGGATCTCATCGACCTGGTCCCACGGGACAAGTTCCATGGGTAGTGACGTTATCAATCCCGATGCGCACGTGGTGCTCGACATCAGCCAGCAGCCGCTCGCCCGCGGTTACCAGCATCGAACGTTTCCCGCAGCGCGATTCCCATGACACAAGCTGCATGATCAGCGACGAAACCCGACGGCTAGCGCTTACTGTCTTTGCAGATCGTTGAAGATCTGCTCGTTGAAATCGTAGACATACGGGCCCCATTTTCTAATGGCCGTGGTCAAAGCGGCGTCGTCTAAACCCATGCTCGTATCTACCACCCCGCACGTGAACATCTCGATGTGGTCGCCGTTATCGTATACGTAAGCTACGGGAGCCGCCTCTTGCATGTTCAGCCAGTTGATCGAGTGCGCAAGCGCCTCCCCCAAACCGGGCCGGGACGGCAGCGACGACGCGATGATGAACCGGAGCGCACCGTCTGCGACTTCGATGTCCATTTGCTGGCCGCCGATGCTGGTCTCTACGAATTGCCCAGTGTCAGTGGTGCGTACCTGCGGCATCGCACCAGTTATCTGCGTCATGCTGCGCGCCACACGGGTCGCAGTGACTGGGGGTCCGACCTCGTCGTCGGGAGTGCATTCGTCGTTGTACACGTCATAAATGTCAGAGTTCAATTTGAACTGTTCGGGGATGGCCACAGGGACCGTTACATCGATGAACCCGTGGCTAGCCATCTCGCGGTACCACGTATCAATTTCGCGAAGGCAGGTGTTCCACCACGACTGGACTTGCCCTGACGTGAGGCTTTCGCTGGCAAACATCGTCGATTTCGCCATCACCCGGTCCTCATAAAAGACGAACCGGCACATCCCGAAAGCGGGCATCTGCGGAGCATTGCTGAACACCAGAACCTCGGGTTCTTCGGAGACCACCCCCGGCAGCAGGAAGGTCGCCTCGATCGAGGCATGCTCGTCATTGAGCGCGATGAACGCTGCCATTCCATCCACCGGATATTCGCCGGTGACCTGAGCCCTCTCGTCGCCGGTGAGAACGTGTCGGCCGAGATACGCTAACGCTACAGCGCACGCATTCAGGGTGAAGGGGATCTGCATTGTCGTGTGCTCCTGTTACTCGGATCGGATCGCTCACATAAGCGTATCTAAGTACTCGCACCACATGCGAAAGAACCGGCTCCCAGGTAGAAACCCGGGGCCGGTTCTCGGAGGTCGCATGCAGTGCCTTGGGGCGTGCTAATTGTTCAGCGGCTTACGCGTGGTGGCCATAGCCACTGCGCGGTCGTGGTTCTCCTGGCGGGCCAGAACCTTGGCGGCTGCCTCGGACTGGCGCTTACCCAGCTCCTCCTCGGAGGCAGTGCCTTCACCGGCGAAGACGGAGGCGAGGGCCTCGCCGATGGCGGCGTCGGTCTCGGAGCCCTCGGTGTACTCGAGGGTCTCGTTCGTGAGAGGGAGTTCGGCGTCGGCCGGGGCGGTGTAGCCGTCGGCAAGCTTCTTCACCAGCTCCAGCGCACCCTCAACGACGTGGTCCGGGGACTGGATGATCTCGTCGTTGTCGCGCCAGAAGTCGATGTTCGCAGCCGGCACCGGCTTAACGGTGCCCAGCAACGCGTCGAACGCGACCTTGTGCGGGTTCGGCACACCGAGTTCCACCAGGCGCTCTAGCAGGCGCACCGGGCCGGACCAGCCCGGGAACAGGCCAACGTTGCGCTCCGGGAAGCCCACGCGGGTCTCGGCGTGGATGACGGACGCGTCGGTGTGCAACAGGATCTCCATGCCGCCGCCGAGCGCGACACCGCGCACAGCGCCAACAACCGGGTACGGGGCGGTGCGCAGCGCGCGGAAACCATCGATACCCTGCTGGATCGTGCGGCGGAGTTCCTCGTTGTCGCCCTCCGGGCCAGACAGCTTGGCAATGGTGCCCAGGTCTGCACCGGCGGAGAACGCACGCTCCTCGTCGTTAGCGATGACCAGGCCCTTGAGGTCCCACTCGTGGGCGTGGGTCAGCAGCTCGGTGACGTTGTTGGAGTTGGAGTTCATCGGGGTCTTGTAAGTGAAGACACCGAAGCCTGCGTAGTCGCCCTCACCGAGCTTGTACACTGCAGCGTCCTCGTTCTCAGCGACGACCTCAGCACCGTCGACGAGCTCTGCAACCTTGATCACGCCTTCGCGCTCCGGGAAGTCGGTCAGGGTGCCGTCGGTGCCGAGCACCTTGCCGTCGGCGTAGAACCCGCCTGCGTTCTTGGCGGATTCGAGGAGGGCGGGGGTGTCGTCGAAAAGCGATGCGACGTAGTCAATGCCGATGGAATCAGCGAGCTCGAACGGGCCCTTCTTCCAGCCGTAACCCAGCTGCATGGCGATGTCGATCTGGTCGACGGTGTCGGTGATCTCCGGAGCGGTGTCGCAGCAGTACTTGATGAAGGTCTTGAAGACCTCCTTGGCGTACTCCCCCTCCGGGGTGCCGGACTCCATGAGCTCCTTGGCGTCCTTCGGCACCTCGAAGGACTCCTTCGGGCGGTAGTCACCGGCTTCGAAGTCGTAAACCTCGTCGCGGCCGCGGTAGAAGCCGGACTCGGCGGTGCGGCCGGTGAAGCCCTTGTCCAGGAGGGTCTTGAACTCGTCGCGCTCGACGATGTTGTAGTCGTGGTACGCGTCCGACTCCGGCAGGGCCTTCAGCAGCGAGCCCCAGATACCCGGGACGAGCTGAATGCCCACGTAGTCGAACAGGCCGAAGATGCCGGTGCGAGGCACGCCGAACGGGCGGCCGAAAGCGACGTCAGCCTGCTCCGGCTTGATGCCCTGGTCGAACGCGGTCTTGGCGCCGACAGCCATCCAGAAGTTACCGATGCGGTTGGCAATGAAGCCCGGGGTGTCGCGGCAATCCACGACGACCTTGCCCATCTGACGCTCGAGCACGTGGTGCATCTGCTCGTTGATCTCGGCGGAGGTCTCCGGGCCCTCGACGTACTCGACCAGGCGCATCACGCGCGGCGGGTTGAAGAAGTGGGTGATGGAGAAGTCGCGCTTGAACTCCTCCGATGCCTCACCCAGCAGGACCTCCAGCGGAATGGTGGAGGTGTTGGAGGACACCGGGGTGCCCGGCTTGCGGTGCGCGTCAACCTTAGCGAAGGTGTCGCGCTTGACCTGGATGTCCTCGAAGACGGCCTCCACGATCCAGTCGACCTCGCCGAGGCGGTCCAGGTGGTCCTCGGTGTTGCCCGGGGTGACCAGCTTGGCGTACTCGGGGCGCTGGAAACCGTGGCGCTTAACCTGGGTGTCAATGCCGTTCTGGGCACGGCCGTCGCGGTCACCTTCCTCGTTCGGCAGATCCAGCAGGTGCACCTTGATGCCGGCGTTGGCCATGTGGGCGGCGATGCCGGCACCCATGGAACCAGCGCCGAGCACTGCAGCAGTTGTGATGTCTTGAGCCTTCGAAGTCATGGTTTAAACCTCCAGTACGAGAGCGATGCCCTGGCCGCCGCCGATGCACGCGGTGACAAGGCCGAGGCCGCCGCCAGCGTTCTTCAGCTGGTGGATGAGCTTGGTGGTCAGGATGACGCCGGTAGCGCCGATCGGGTGGCCGAGAGCGATAGCGCCACCCTGGATGTTGGTCTTCTCGTTGTCGAAACCGAGGCCGTCAGCGACAGCGATGCACTGTGCGGCGAAAGCCTCGTTGGACTCGATGAGCTTGATGTCGTTCAGGTCCAGGCCAGCCTTGTCCAGAGCCTTCGGCACAGCGCCAATCGGTCCGAGACCCATGGTGGCCGGGTCACAGCCAGCCAGGCCCCAGGAGACGATCTTCGCCATCGGCTCCAGACCGAATTCCTTCAGGCCGGACTCGTTGGTCATGACGGTGGCAGCAGCAGCGTCGTTAATGCCGGAAGAGTTACCCGCGGTGACGGTGCCTTCCTTGCTAAACGACGGGCGCAGCCCCGCCAGCTTCTCCAGCGTGGTCTGGCGCGGGTGCTCGTCCGTGGTGAACTCGCCGACCGGAACGATCTGCTCTTCGAACTCGCCGTTAGCGATAGCGGCAGCGGCGCGCTCCTGGGACTGCAGTGCGTACTCGTCCTGGCGCTCTCGGGAGATGCCGACCTTGGCCGCGATGTTCTCAGCGGTAATCCCCATGCCGCCGTTGCCCATCGGGTCGGTAAGAGCACCGGTGAGCCAGTCGATCAGGCGGCCGTCGCCCATTTTGCGGCCCTGGCGCATGCCCTCGACGGAGTACGGTGCCTGGGACATGATCTCCACACCGCCGGCAATGGAGAGCTTCGCATCATCGGTCATCAGCTGCTGGGCAGCGGAGATGATGGCCTGCACGCCGGAACCGCAGAGGCGGTTGACACCGTAGGCGTGGGAGCTGTTGGGCATGCCTGCCTCGAGAGAGACCGCACGGGAAGTGTAGTTGTCGCGCGGAATGGTCGTGACCACGTTGGCCCACACTGCAGAGTCGAAGTTATCAGCGGAAACGCCGGACTCCTCGATCACAGCCTTGGCGATGTGCGCGCCGAGGTCAATGGTCGGCGTCTTCGACAGCGAGCCGCCGAAGGTGCCGATCGGGGTGCGCTTGGCCTGGGTGATGTAAACAGCTTCAGACATGGAGCTCCTTAGTAACTTGTCGTGGATTACACATCCCCACAAGTATAGGAAAGATCACACCGCCAGATCACGGAAAACCAGCCGATTCCCAATGACCGCTCAGCTCTGGAATACTGCTCGCACTTATAAGCCGTTCCGCACGTCTTTGACCAGCAGTAATGGGCGAGCAGTATTCCAGAAAACCTCGAGCAGTATTCCAGGTCCTTAGGTCCCCAAGTGCTGCGTGGTCAGCAGTCCTCGGCGCTGACGCTCCAGAATGTCCGAACGCATCTGGACCACCAAAAACCACACGATGGCGAACATGATCCCCACAGCGCCGACGGACCAGTGGATGAAGAAACCGACCACAATCAGCGGCACCTGCAACCCCAGGTTCAACCACAGCGCGCCCGGCCGACGCTGCACGAAAGCGGCAATGAGGTGGGCGAAGCCCATCACGGTGACGAACACCCAGTTGAAGGTGGTCCACAGCGCGCCTTCCTGGATTTTTAGGATCACGGTCAGGCAGAGGAAGATCGTGATGGCCTCCATGATGAGGGTTCCGGACATCACTCCGGACAGGCCCTTCATCGGGTCCTTGACCGGCTCCTGGCCGGGGCCGAGCGGGCCGTACTCGATGTCGTCAGATCGACGAGACTCGCGCGGCTTGCGAGGCTTCTCGGACATCATTGCGGATCCTTTCCAAACATCGCGCGTGCTTCACCCGCGGTGACCACCGAGCCGGTGATGAGCACGCCTGAACCGGATTGCACGCCAACTGCTTCGAGGGCTTCTTCGGCGAGTTCGACTGCCAGCGAGTAGGCCGACGGCAGGTGCTCTTCGACGTGGACGCGCTCTTCGCCGAAGACATCTCGGGCGATCTCGGCGAGCTCAAAGGCGTCGGTGGCGCGCGGGGAGGACATCTGGGTGATCACTACTTCACTCAAGACCGGCTCGAGGGCTTGGAAGATACCGAGGGCGTCCTTGTCGTCGAGAATGCCGAGCACTCCAACCAGTCGCGCGAACTCGAAGTCGCGCTCCAAAGCCGCGGCAAGCGCGCGAGCGCCGTGGGGGTTGTGGGTGGCATCGATGAACGTCGTCGGGGTGGAGCGGACGCGCTCCAGGCGACCCGGCGAGACCGCCGCGGCAAACCCGACGCGCACCAAGTCCACGTCGAGAGTTTTGCCGGCACCAGCGCCGAAGAACGCCTCCACGGCGGCCAACGCGACTGCCGCGTTGCGCGCCTGGTGTGGCCCGGACAGAGGCAGGAAGATCTCGTCGTACTCGCCCGATAGCCCGCGCAGTGTCAACGTCTGTCCACCAACAGCGACGGTGGAGGACTCCACGCCGAACTCCTGCCCCAGACGAGCCACCGCGCTACCGACCTCGACGGTGCGCTCAAGCACGACGCGCATGGCTTCGGGCTCTTGGTCCGCGACCACTGTCACGGACTCCGGGCTCTTCACAATTCCGGCCTTCTCCCCCGCGATTTGCTCGATCGTGTCGCCCAGGTAGTCGGTGTGGTCCAGCCCGATCGGCATGATCACGTCGACATCCGCATCGACGACATTGGTCGCGTCCCAGGTTCCGCCCATCCCTACCTCGACGACGGCAATATCCACCGGGGCATCAGCAAACGCCGCCAGAGCAATCCCGACAATCGCTTCGAAATAGGACAGGGGGTGGTCGGATTTGTCGTCGACAAGCTGCATGTAGGGCTTGATTTCTTCGTACACGCGCACGAAGTCGGCCGGATGAATGGGCGCGCCGTCGATACCGATGCGCTCCGTGACGGTCTGCAGGTGCGGGCTTGTGGTGCGGCCCACCCGCGCGCCGAATGTGCGCAACAGCGATTCGATCATCCGCACGGTCGATGTCTTGCCGTTCGTACCCGCGACGTGAATGACCTTGAAGGACTGCTGCGGCTGGCCCAGCAGATCCATCAGCATCTCGATGCGCTCCAACGACGGATCCAGCTTCGTTTCCGGCCACCGCGCCCGCAGCTCCTCCTCGACGCGCGCAAGTGCTGCGAGGTCACGCTCCGTCACAGGCTTTTCGACGGTCTCTTCTCCAGTCTCCTGCCCTTCCCCGAGGTTGAGGACGAGGCCGTCCTCGTCCATGTCGACATGGAAGCTGTCGTCGCTCAAACTATCCTCCCAATCCGTCGAGGCGCGCGGTGACGCGCTCGGCCTCTTCCTGCGCGACCTGTTGGCGGGTGCGGATCTTCGCCACAACCTCCTCCGGCGCCTTCGCCAGGAAAGCCTCGTTGCCGAGCTTCTTACCGGTGGTCTCCAGCTCCTTCTGCGCGGCGGCGAGCTCCTTTTCCAGACGCTTGCGCTCAGCGGCAAGGTCGACCGTGCCCGAGGTATCCAGCGCCACATCGATCGTGGCTTGGCTCAAGCGCACCTCAATGCTTGCCGACGGCGCAAACCCCTCCTCCGGAGCCTCCACCTTCGCGATCGACCGGACCAGCTCCTCCTGCCCCACCAGATCGGCTGCCGCGAAGTCGAGTTTCGCCGGAACCTTCTGCGAGGGCTTGACACCCTGGTCGGAGCGGAAGCGGCGCAACTCAGTGATCAGGGCGATTGCGTCCTCAATCCGGCGCTGCGCGGCCTCGTCGGGTTGCGCGCCGCCATTAGTGTCCTCCGCTGTCGGCCATGGTGCCAGGCACAGCGACTCTTCTTCCGTGAGTGCTTTCCACAGGACCTCGGTGACGAACGGCATCGTCGGGTGCAGCAGGCGCAGGACCACGTCCAGGACGCGCCCGAGAACGATCTGCGTGTTGCGGCCGCGTGCGCGGTCCGCCTCGCTCGCAGCATCGATGTCGCGTGGAATCTGGGTCTTCGCGATCTCCAGGTACCAGTCGCACAGCTCGTCCCAGGCGAAGTGGTAGAGCTCCTCGTTGGCCTTGGAGAACTGGTAGTCGTCGAGAAGCTGGTCGACGTGGCCGCGCACCGTCTCGAGGCGGTCGAGGATCCACCGGTCCGCATCAGTGAGTTGCTCGCGGGGCGGCAATTCTCCGAGCGCAGCTCCGTTCATGAGCGCGAACTTCGTCGCGTTGTAGAGCTTGGTGGCGAAGTTGCGGGCAGAGGCGGCGTTGTCATCGCCGATCGGCAGGTCGATGCCCGGGTTCGCACCCCGGGCCAGGGCGAAACGCAATGCGTCCGCGCCGTAGTCGCGCACCCAGTCCATCGGGTCGATGCCGTTGCCCAGGGACTTCGACATCTTGCGGCCCTTCTCGTCGCGGACGAGGCCGTGGAGGAAGATGTGCTCGAAAGGTATCTGCGGACGGCCGTCGGCGCCAGTGCCGAGGACATCCGGGGTTTGCGTGCCTGCGAAGGTGCCGAACATCATCATGCGGGCAACCCAGAAGAAGAGGATGTCGTAGGCGGTGACCAGCACGGTCGTCGGGTAGAACTTCTCCAGCTCCGGGGTCTTCTCCGGCCAGCCCATCGTCGAAAATGGCCACAGGGCAGAGGAGAACCAGGTGTCCAGGACGTCCGGATCTTGCTCGTAACCGGCCGGCGGCTCCTCGTCGGGGCCACAGCAGACAATGTCGCGTTCGCCGTTCTCGTCCTCGGGGCCGTACCAGATCGGAATGCGGTGGCCCCACCACAGCTGGCGCGAAATGGTCCAGTCGTGCATGTTGTCCACCCAGTCGAAGTAGCGCTTGCTCAACGACTCTGGGTGGATCTCGGTGTCGCCGGAACGGACGGCATCGCCGGACATGCGGGCGAGCTCGTCGACCTTGACAAACCACTGCAGCGACAGGCGCGGTTCGATTGGCTCGCCAGTGCGCTCGGAGTGGCCGACGGAGTGGACGTAAGGGCGGACTTCCTTGACGATGCGGCCCATCTGTGCGAGTTCCTCGCGAACTCGCACACGCGCGTCGAAGCGGTCGAGCCCGTCGAACTGGGTGCCGGTGTTCGCGATGTGGCCGGTGGCGTCCATGATGATCGGCATGTCCAAGTTGTGGCGCAGGCCCATGTCGTAGTCGTTCGGGTCGTGCGCCGGGGTGATCTTCACGGCACCGGTTCCCAGCTCCATGTCGACGTAGTCGTCGGCGATGACCTTGATCTTCAAGTCGTCGCGGAACGGGTGGTCGAATTCCTGGCCCACCAGGTCCGTGTAGCGCTCGTCATCGGGGTGGACCGCGATGGCGACGTCGCCGAGCATCGTCTCAACACGGGTGGTGGCCACAACAAGGTGCGGCTCATCGTCGTTAAGCGAGCCGTAGCGGATGGAGACGAACTCGCCCTCGACGTCCTTGTACACGACCTCAATGTCAGAGACAGCCGTCTCGAGCACCGGCGACCAGTTGACCAGGCGGTAGTCGCGGTAAATCATCCCAGCGTCATAGAGCTGTTTGAAGATGGTCACGACGGCGCGGTTCAGACCGTCGTCAAGCGTGAATCGCTCCCGCGACCAGTCGACGGAATCGCCGATCGCCCGCATCTGCGAGGTGATGGTGCCGCCGTACTTTTCTTTCCACTCCCACACACGGCCGATGAATTCGTCGCGCCCGTAGTCGTAGCGGTCCTTGCCCTCGGTCTCTTTGAGCATGGCTTCGACCTTGGTCTGGGTGGCAATGCCAGCGTGGTCCATGCCCGGCAGCCACAGGACTTCGAAGCCCTGCATGCGCTTGCGGCGTGACAGGGAGTCCATCAGCGTGTGGTCGAGCGCGTGACCCATGTGGAGCTGACCAGTCACGTTCGGCGGCGGCAGCACGATCGAGTAGGCGGGCTTGTCCGAGGCCGGATCAGCAGTGAAGTAGCCCTTAGCTACCCAATCCTCGTAGATGCCCTGCTCGATCTCCTGCGGCTCCCAGCTTTTCGGCAGGGAGTCAGCGCGGTTGGCACCGATGAGGGACTCGTTGAATGTCTTGCCGCTTTGTTCAGTCACGCAGAACAGTCTAGCGGGGTCGACGCTCGCGCTGATAAGGGGGAAAGCTCTAGAACAGCTTGTCCGCGATCTCCGCTTCCGCGCGCAGTGCCTCAATGTTGGCATCAATCCGCTCGCGCTGGAACTCGTTCAAATCCAAGCCTTCGACGACACTCCAGCGGCCGTTGATGCCGATGACCGGAAGACCGAAAACCAGGCCCTCATCGACCCCGTAGCTACCGTTCGACACCACAGCCGAGGTCACCCACTTGCCTTCAGTGCCAGCCACCCAGTCGCGCATGTGGTCCACGGCCGCCGACGCAGCAGAGGCCGCAGACGAGCGCCCGCGCACTTCGATGATCTCGGAGCCACGCTTAGCGACGCGCGGAATGAACTCCTCGACATACCAATCACGCTCCACACGGTCTTTCACTGGCTGGCCACCCACGGTCGCGTACTCAATGTCAGGGAACATCGTGTCACCGTGGTTGCCCCACACCGCGATGGACTCGAAACGGCTCGAGTGCTCGTCCAGCTGCTGGGACAGCATCGAGATCGTGCGGTTGTGGTCCAGGCGCATGAGCGCGTTGAAGTGTTCCGGGCCGACATCCGGAGCTGCCTTGTTGGCGATGTAGGCGTTGGTGTTGGCCGGGTTGCCGATCACCAGCACACGCACGTCATCTGCTGCGTGGTCATTGATAGAGCGGCCCTGGTCGATGAAGATCTTGCCGTTGGCCTCCAGCATGTCCGCACGGGATTCACCCTTGCCGCGCGGCTTCGCGCCGACGAGGAACGCGGCGTTCGTGCCGTCGAAAGCCTTCTTCGCGTCATCCGTGACGTGCAGATTGCAGATCTTGTTCAACGCAGAGTCGCTGAGTTCCATGGCTACGCCGTCGACCTTCTGCACGTTGTCCGGGATGTCCATCAGCGTCAGGTCCACCAGGGTGTCGGGGCCGAACACTTCGCCAGCACCGATGCGCCACAGCAACGAGTACGCGATGTTGCCGGCGGCGCCGGTGACAGTGACTTTCACGGGTTGGTTCGGTGCAGTCATAGTGGATGATCTCCTTGCTGTAGCGTCTCACCCCCTGCCGGGGTTGTCCTCCAGGTCCATGCTACCCCCGTTCTTCTAGGGTTTTTCCACCCTGACTGCCCCGTTTACCCCCATATTCGCCCACCGTGCGAACAATTTAGGCAATCTTATGGTTGATCAATTAAGTATTTATCCCCCGGCCCCGAGGAGGCAGACGTGTCCGACCTGACCGCGCAGCGCAATCCGGTTGGCCACTCCGCGCCCGCAGTCAAGGCCCGCATCGAGCAGGCCGTCGATGTCGCGCTGCGCGAATTCGCTCGCAACGGGTACGCCGCCACCCGGCTGGAGACCATTGCGGCGGAAGCCGGCGTGACCAAACGCATGCTGCACTACCACTTCGGCGACAAGAAGGGCCTATACGTCAGTGCCCTGCAACGCGCTGCATGGTCCTTCTCCCCGCCGCAGGAATTCCTCGAACGCACCTTCAAGGTGCCTGTTGAGGGCATCCGCCGCTTTGTAGACTCGATCTTCCACCAGATGGTCCAGCACCCGGACTCAATCCAGCTGTTCCTGCGTGAGAACCTCGACCCGGTTCTGGACAAGAGCGACGTGACCGCCATCTGGAGCAACATGGACATGATCCTCCAGATCGAACGGTTACTCATGATGGGTCAGGATGCCGGGGCATTCCGTCCCGGTGTGTCTGCCTCTGACCTTGGCTTCATCATCGCCTCGATCGCGTTCTTCCGTGTGGGAAACAAGGACACGATGGACAGTTTCGGCGCAATCAACCTGTTCACCCCGGACAACACGGAGGGGATGCGGCGGCTCACCATTGACCTCGTGCTGTCATTCCTGACCTCGACGATCCCCGACACTGGGCATAATTCTTACCTGACAGTGTCGCTGCCGAGGGACATGCAGGCAGGCTCGTCTGACGTTGAGCAAGGGGACGATGCTCTGCCCGTCGATTACAGCGTGGGCGAATCCGCCGACGACATTTACGACAACGGCAGCGGCGCCGGCACCCTCTAAGCGGGGCACGCTGTGGGTCGAGCCCGCTGTAGGTCGAGCTCGCTGAAAGTCCCCGGCTTAAGCGGACTTCTTGGCGTCGCGGAGCACGTAGTCCGGCTCAGCGTCGTCGTTGACCACCGCATCAGTAATGACCACTTCGTCCACGTCATCGCGGTCCGGCAGGTCGTACATGATCGGGACGAGGATCTCTTCCATGATCGCGCGTAGGCCACGGGCACCCGTGCCGCGCTCCGCTGCCTTTTTCGCCACGGCATACAGCGCCCCGTCGTCGAACCGCAACTGCGCCCCATCCATGTTGAACAGGCGCTGGTACTGCTTGACCAACGAGTTCTTCGGCTCAGTGAGCACGCGCACCATGGATTCTTCGTCGAGGTTCTCCACAGCGGCAAGAATCGGCAGACGGCCAATGAACTCGGGGATGAGACCGAACTTGACCAAGTCCTCCGGCTGCACCTGGGCGAGCATGTTGGCTTCCTCGCGCTCCGCGGCCGAATCGATCTCCGCGCCGAAGCCGATTCCCTTCTTGCCCACGCGTTCGGCGATGACCTTGTCCAAACCGTCGAAAGCACCCGCCACGATGAACAGGATGTTCGTCGTGTCCAGCTGGATGAACTCCTGGTTGGGGTGCTTGCGCCCACCTTGCGGCGGCACGGATGCGACGGTGCCCTCGAGGATCTTCAGCAGCGCCTGCTGCACACCCTCACCAGACACGTCGCGGGTGATGGAGGGGTTCTCCGACTTCCGGGAGATCTTATCCACCTCGTCGACGTAGATGATGCCGTTCTGGGCACGGTTCACGTCGAAGTCTGCTGCCTGCAGCAACTTCAGCAGGATGTTCTCCACATCCTCGCCGACATAGCCCGCCTCCGTCAACGATGTCGCATCGGCGATCGCGAACGGCACGTTGAGCATCCGGGCGAGGGTCTGCGCCAGGTAGGTCTTACCCGAGCCTGTCGGCCCGAGCAGCAGAATGTTGGACTTGGCAATCTCCACGTCCTCATCCCGCTTGCGAGCCCCCGATGCAGCGGACTTCTCCGTGCGGACACGCTTGTAGTGGTTGTACACAGCAACGGCCAAGGTGCGCTTCGCGCGGTCCTGCCCGACCACATACTGGTCCAAGAACGAGGTGATCTCAGAGGGACGCGGCAGGTGCCCGTCATCGCTCGTCTCCTGCGCCTGAGCGCCGGCCAGCTCTTCCTCGATGATCTCGTTGCACAGCTCAATGCACTCATCGCAGATGTAGACGCCGCCGCCGGCAATGAGCTTGCGCACCTGCTTCTGGCTCTTGCCGCAGAAGGAGCACTTCAGCAAATCCGAGCTGTCTTGCGTTACTGCCATGGGATGTGTCTCAACTCTCGCTTCTGTCTCGCCGCTTAGAACTGACAACCTCAACGCTACCCGGCGGGTGGAACATTCCCGTCCGCCCCCGACCAGAAAACATGTGAGGTTTCGGTCTCTCGAGTGTAACCGTCCAAGCCGCCAAAACCGGCATTGATCGCGCGTCTGCAAGATGCCGGTAGTTCGGGAACAATGAATGCCATGACAATCCTTGACGCAAAAGTATCCGGCAATGAAAACAGTGAAAATACCGTTGTCCTGCTGCCGTCCATCGGCACGACCCACGAGTCGTGGGATGCGCAGCTTCCCGCATTAGAAGACGAGTTCAAAGTGGTGCGCATTAACCACCGCGGCCACGGCGAGTCCCCCGTCCCGGCGGTCAATCTGGGCATGACCACGGTCGACGACCTCGCTAGCGATGTCATCGAGACCCTCAACTCGCTGGGCATTTCCTCCTGCGCAATCGTGGGCCTGTCCATGGGTGGTGCGATTGCCCAGCACCTCGCCGCAACGTCCGACTTGGTCGAGCGCGCGGTCTTCGCTTCTACGGCGACGTTCCTCGGCGGGGCCGGCAAGTGGCAGGAGCGCTCCGACACTGCCCGCAACGAGGGCATGGGCCCGATCGTGGATCCTACGGTGGACAACTGGTTCACGGACGGGTTCAAGGCAGAGCACGGTGATGTCGTCGATAAGTTCAAGGCCATGGTCGGCTCTGTCGATCCGGAGGCGTACGCGCAGTGCGGCGATGCCTTGGCCAAGTGGGGTTTTGATGAGCGCCTGCAGGAAATCACCGTTCCGGTCCTGGCCATCGCAGGTTCCGACGATCCCTCCACCGGCCCCGACAAACTCCGCGAAATCGCCGATGGAGTCACGGGCCCAAGCGAGATGACTGTCATTGAGTCTGCGTCCCACCAGGTGGCAACGGAACAGCCCGACATGTTCAACGAAGCTCTGGTCGCGTTCCTCAAGGTCTAAGCTTTACGACGTCTCCCCTCGCCCCGATCCGGGGCGTTTCCCCCACCACAACCGCGATCCCCGGCTATGTTTAAAGCATCCCGTTACTTGACGATGCAAGGAATATCGCCATGATCGCCCTCCCGCGCCTAAACACCCGCCGAGCAGCTGCTGCCGTCGGCGCAGCTGTTCTGCTCCCGCTCAGCCTCGCCGCATGCGGTGGAATCGAAGAACCCACTATCGACGACAGCGCCAGCCCCGAATCCCTCGACCCGGTGACCATCACCGAGACCGTGTTCGACGAGCTTGAAGCTGAAGAAGAGCCTGCCGATAATGAGCCCGCAGAACAAGCTCCGGTTGAAGAGTCCGAGGACCCCGTCGAAGTGTCTTGTTCCGCCGTAGAAGGAGACTTGGAGCATGACGGCAGGGTGCTCGGGGAATGCGACGGTGAATGGGCTTACGGCTACACCCCTCAGTCCGACGACTCCGTGTACTACATGCTTTCAGGAACCCACTGGGTGGAGATCCAGCCGGACGGCCAAACCTTTACCGGCTTCAACTGTTACGACGTGGACTCCTACGCAGACGATGGCGCACCGGCGTTCATTACTGACGGCATGTTGGAATGCGATTAAGAGTTTCAACGACAGACTTGCGGAACCAGTGCCGAGCCATTCATCCTAGGTAATTTGGCCTGTACAACTGTTGGTTGATTTGCCGGAGGCCACAATGACCACTCGTTCTGCAACCCGCACTCTCAGCACCCTCGTCTGCGCGGCTCTACTTCCTCTCGGGCTAGCCGCATGCACCGAGGACGCCCCGCTTCCAGAACCCACCCCGAGTCCTGAGACCACAACGGAAACTGTCTCCGAGGAGACTGAACCAGAAACAGACGATAGCTCCACCACGGTCACAGTCTCCGAAACGGAAGAAGCATCTGACGCAGCCGCGGCTGCGGAACCGGCCGAATCCCCGACCGGCCCGTGCGAGTGGACCCCCGCAGAGGAAGGCGATATCGGTGACACCATCTCCACCTACTGCGACGGGCAGTTCGCCGTGATCGGGAAGTACCGCTCCGACAACGTGGAATACCTGCACTGGGACGGAAACGACTGGCAGCCAATTGAGCACGACGGACGCGATCCGGCGTCGAACTTCAAGTGCTACGACCACGACAAGGTGCGCGAGATGGGTGCGCCGGAAGAGTTCGTCGAAAAGCTCACTCCGTGCCGCTAAGAGTGGTGCCAAGATTTAGTTCGCATGTTTGCATCGGCAACGAATTCTGACCTGGTCTTTTGGCTACCAAGATCAGGCCCGATGCAAACTAAATCTGCGGGACTAGAAGTCGTGGATCTGTTGCGGCGCCGGAACCGTTCCTCGGTTTGGCGCGTGAATGCGAATAAAGACAACGCCCCCGCGAATCCAGGCCGGTGAAGGCTGGACGCGGGGGCGTCGATAAGCGAAAAGCTCTTATGCGTTGAGCTTGCGGTAGTCGAAGACCTGGTCGATGATGCCGTACTCGACAGCTTCCTCAGCGGTGAGGATCTTGTCGCGGTCGGTGTCGATGCGAACCTGCTCAGCGGTGCGGCCGGAGTGGCGGGCCAGCGTCTCCTCCATGAGGCGGCGCATGCGCTCGATCTCCTGGGCCTGAATCTCCAGGTCAGAAACCTGGCCCTGGGTGCCCTGGGTGGCCGGCTGGTGAATGAGCACGCGGGAGTTCGGCAGCGCAGCGCGCTTGCCCGGAGCACCAGCAGCGAGAATCACCGCCGCAGCGGATGCGGCCTGACCCAGGCAGACAGTCTGCACGTCGGGGCGGACGTACTGCATCGTGTCGTAGATGGCCATCAGGGAGGTAAAGGAACCGCCCGGGGAGTTGATGTACATCGTGATGTCGCGGTCCGGATCCTGGGACTCCAGGACAAGCAGCTGCGCCATGATGTCGTTGGCGGACGTATCATCGACCTGGGTGCCCAGGAAGATGATGCGCTCCTCGAAAAGCTTCGAGTATGGGTTGGTTTCCTTCGTGCCGTACGACGACTGCTCGATAAAGCTCGGCAGGACGTAACGGGAGCTAGGCATCTGGAAAGACATATTTTCTCCTTTGAATCTCTGCCGGGTTAGTTGCTGATGGTGCCTTGGGCGTTGGAGATCACGTGGTCGACGATCCCGTAATCCTTCGCCTCCTGCGCGGTGAACCAGCGGTCGCGGTCCGAGTCCTTGGTGATTTGCTCGAAGCTCTGGCCGGTGTGCTCCGCGATGAGCTCCGCCATCTCTTTCTTCGTCTGCGCGAACTGCTCCGCTTGGATGGCGATGTCAGCTGCGGTACCACCCACGCCTGCCGACGGCTGGTGCATCATGATGCGCGCGTGCGGCAGAGCAAAACGCTTGCCCTTCGTGCCGCCCGACAGCAAGAACTGGCCCATCGATGCGGCCAGACCCATGCCGTAGGTGGCAATGTCACACGGCGAGTACTTCATCGTGTCGTAGATCGCCATGCCCGCCGTCACAGAGCCGCCCGGAGAGTTGATGTACAGCGAGATGTCGCGGTTCGGATCCTCTGCGGACAGCAGGAGGATCTGCGCGCACAGCTTGTTCGCAATCTCATCGTCGACCTGCTGGCCGAGGAAGATGATGCGCTCACGCAGCAGGCGCTCGTACACCGAGTCACCCAGGTTCATGCCGGTGGCCGGGGTTGTCATCTACAGTGCTCCTTCTAAATCAGTTTTCGTTGCGTCTCAAGTAACGCCCCACCCTAGTCGCGGATTCCCGCCGGGCGGTCTGTGTTCGCTGTCAGCGTGCGGGCTAACGGCAAACCCCGGCAGACGGGAGAATGTCCAGCCTGCCGGGGTGCACGAAGATTTACTTCTCGTCTGCCGAATCAGCGTCAGCGGCGTCAGCGCCAGCAGCGTCTGCCTCAGCGGCTTCAACCACGGCTGCGTCGGCAGCCTCTGCCTCAGCAACCTCGTCCTCGTCGAGTTCACCGAAGTACTCGTTCGGATCGATGGTGTTGCCGTCCTCGTCCTTCACGGTGGTGCGCGCGATAGCGGCGGCCAGTGCCTTGCCGCGGCGGACATCGGCGTAGAGGTTTGCCACCTGGCCGGACTGCTGCAGCTGCATGATGAACTGGTTCGGGTCCATGCCGTAGGACTGGGCGGTGAACAGGATGTGGTCGGTCAGCTCCTGCTGGGACACCTCCGGCTCTTCCTGGTCGGCGACAGCATCGAGGAAAAGCTGGGTACGGATGGAGTCCTCGGCGTTCTCGCGGGACTCCTTGTCGAACTCCTCGCGGGTCGTGCCCTGCGCCTCGAGCAGCTGGGCGAAGGCGGACTCGTCGTGGGCCATCTGGCCGAGGATCTGGTGGAGCTGGTTGTGGACCTGCTCGTCGACAGCTGCGGTGGGCAGCTCGAAGGAGGACTGTGCCAGCGCGGCCTTGAGGACCTCGTCGCGGATGTCAGCAGCCTGCTGGTTCTTGCTGTTTTCCTCGAGCTGGGTCTTCGTGGACTCGCGCAGCTCCTCGACGGTGTCGAACTCGGAGGCCATCTGCACGAACTCTTCGTCGAGCTCCGGCAGGGTGCGCTCCTTGGTCTGCTGGACGGTCACGGTGATGGTGGCCTGCTCGCCCTTGTGCTCGCCGTACTGGATCTCGGACTCGAACTCAGCGGACTCGCCGGTCTTGAGGCCTTTAATGGCCTTGTCCAGGCCTTCCATGAGGTCGTCGCGGCCGATCTCGTAGGAAATACCCTCCGTGGAGGCTTCCTCAATCTTCTCGCCGTCGACGGTTGCCTCGAGGTCGATGACCGCGAAGTCGCCCTTCTTCAGCTTGCGCTTGGTGTCCTTGAGCTCGCCGAAGCGGGCGCGCAAGTTGTCCAGCTCCTCGTCGACAGCGTCGTCGCCGACCTTGATCGACGGCACCGTGACGGAGATCTTGGAGAAGTCCGGAACCTCAATCTCCGGGCGGATGTCCACCTCAGCGGTGAACTCGACGTGGTCATTGTCCTCGATCTCGGTGATCTCGATCTGCGGCTGGCCCAGCACATTCAGCTCGTTATCGGTGACGGCCTGCTCGTAGCGGGTCGGCAGCATATCGTTGACAACCTGCTCGAGGATCGGGCCGCGGCCAAATCGGGCGTCGATAAGCTGGCGCGGAGCCTTACCGCGACGGAAACCCGGAATGTTGACCTGCTGAGCAATGGCCTTGTACGCCTGGTCGATTTCCGTGCCGAGCTCCTCGAAGGGAACGGTCACGGTCAGCTTCGCGCGAGTGTCGCTGAGCTTGTCCACGGAAGTCTTCACGGAAATACTCTCCTGGCTAGTTGTCTTCGTTGTCGTTAGGTTCACCTGGGCGCCGCGTAAAGCGGTGCCCTGTCGGGGCGACAGGATTTGAACCTGCGACCCCCTGCTCCCAAAGCAGGTGCGCTACCAAACTGCGCCACGCCCCGTAAGCTGCTCAGGGGTTCACCCCGCTAGCTCACGGGAGACGATTCTACGTGGGCCCAATGAGGGCAGTTTCATCGGGGGCCAGGAATGAACAAGAGCTGACTCCGGATTTCCAGGAGCCAGCTCTGTGGTGGAGGGAATGACGGTGTCTGAAGTCATGACATAGTTGACACGGCGTGCCTGGGACAGCATTCCTGATGGTTGACAGGTCAGTCGCGACA
>NZ_JAGPZB010000020.1:0-23773 GCF_024454115.1 Corynebacterium sp. CCUG 65737 | reverse complement strand
TGGATCCCACCGTGACACCGTCATCACCAACACCAACCCTTCAGATCAGTGTTGCAACGACCACTAGAACTTAAGCAGGTCACAGAAAGCAGAAGACCCCGCCGGTGCGTGGTCAGCTGCAGAGATCTTCTCCAGGATTTCCGCAGTGAATCCGCTGGCAGTACCGTAGACCACCTCAGGTTTGTTTTCGCCGAGCTTTTCGGTAGCCCATGGGCCGACGCCAGACGCATCAACATCACCCTCAGCACCCCAGGGCGCTACGAGGACTGGTTGGATACCTAGAGCGAGCAAGGTATCGCTGTCTCCCAGGCCAACTGCGGCGATGCGCTCGTCCCCGGTGCCCTCATTTTTTGACGCCGCCGCGTCATCGCCTCGGGAGCAACCAGACAGAACAAGAGTGGATGCTGCCAAGACAGCGGCGGTCTTCAGCGCCGCTCGACGGGTCAGCGAATTGTTTCGAAACATGTGAAAGCCTAACGTGTAAGGAACTCTTTGAGGCGCTGTAAAGTACCCGTAGCCCCAAAGGGCTGATGGCCTCTTTCAGCTACGGTGGATTCAGCAACCGCGCCCATCTTACACAGGTTAGGCTAACCACACAAAAGGCTGCCCTAAGTTAATTATTTTGGGGGATGTGTGGCCGCCGATATGGAGGCAGCTCAGCCGCTAGGGGCCAGCCGACAGGGGGCACTTTAGAAACGGTTTAGCAAACCACCAAACGTCCGCCGCTCCTCCACACGCTTCGCCCGAGACAAATGTCCTGAGGTTCGCCCGACCACCGGCAGTTACCTACCTCCCCTCCCCACCTCGAACAGCTGGGCACTCCACCCCACCGCCTGCTGCGAACGCGCTACCGCACCCACGGCAGCCAGGTGCTTCGCAATCACACGGGCCGTGGGCAGCTGCGATCCATACAGAACGAGGCGTGATAAATCTTCCTCGTAGTCATGCTCCTCGGCCCCGCTTTCCTGCAACACTGGGGTCACCAGGAACAGCTGCGCCCCAAAACGTAGTACGGCAGCTACCAGCTGTTGCAGCTCTATAGCTGGCCAACGCCGCCACGGATCAACCAGCACCACAGCATCTACCTGCTCACACAAAGTAGCCACTGTGCCAGCCCAATCCGCCCGGCGCACATCCTCACCGCGACGCCCAACCGTTGGAGCGTGCAGTGCACTATAGCGAGCACGATCCCGGCGGCGTGGAGCAATATCGCGCAGCATAACCTCCTCTGCGCTGGCCCCAGGCTCCGTCATCGCTGCAGTTGTTGCGCCTACTGAAATCCTTGCGTCATCTTCTGCCTCCGAAAACGACCCCAACACCACGGCGTTGGCCTGCGGTATCTTACGTAGAATCTCATCCGCATACACCGCCGCGGCCGGACCTCCCACCGCGCACCGAAGCGAGCCAGCATCCTGTCGCGCTAGTAGCTTGCTGCTTAGAATCTCCGCTGCGGCCGGGGCCGACCACTGAGCGCTGGAGGCCGCCTGTTCGTGTTCCTCCACGGCCAGTTGTGGCTGGGTTTGCACAATGTAGTCCCAGCGGTGCTCGCCCGTATCAGCCGGATTCTGCAGTGCCTGCCCTAGCTGGCCAAGTGCTGCGGTCTTGGCGGCTGCCGGCCCGGCAATCCAATCCCTTACTGGAGAATCCGGGTTTGCTAACTCGCTGCCCAGCGCAGTGAGGCCGATTCGAACCGCCCGTTGGTCCGCCACATCCTCCGCTGAGCTATCCAGTGCTGCATCCGCCGACAAAGTCACTAACCCCACTGCCTCCAAGTAACGCGCAATCCGGAGAGCCAGCTCCTGCTGCAGGCCAGTTGCTGCGGCCAGTTGATCCACTCGATCCGCGCCCTCATCAATCAGGCCAAAAATCCCCAACCCTACGGCTTGGCGCACCAGAATCGCCGACCCCATCTCGGTGAGTTCATGCAGCTCAATCACCGCATTACGGTGGCTCGTCACAGCCCCTGTCTCCGCCCCCTCACTGTCGCCCTGCGTAGCCGTCGCCCCTGCTTCCGATTGTGCCGGTGCCATTGCGCGCCAGTACCCCGTAATCTCCACGTTTTCCCGCGGAATCCCCAGAGCTCGAACCCAGCGTCGGATCGCCTTCAATCGCCCGGCCTCTCCCGCAGCCCATACATAGGGCATCGCGGCGGGCTCGGCCGCCCACTCTGGGTGTTCTCCGTACAACTCGGTAGCTTTCGCCACGAAGTCCCCGCCCTCGTCTCGCACCTGCCAGTGAATGTCCACCTGTGCTTCGAACTCCAGTCGCTGGACATGTGCCCGCGTGGCTACCTCAATAATCGCCACTGCCCTATACCCGGCGGGCAAAGACTCTATACAGCGAGCAATCGCCGGCAGCGCCGTCTCGTCGCCCACCATCAGTAGCCACGGAGTGTGGGTGGGCAGCGCTGCGCAAGACTTCGGCCCTGCGATATACAGGAGATCTCCCGGTCGAGCTCGTACGGACCAGTCCTCGGCCAGGCCTTGGCCATGCCGCGCGAAGTCTACGACGAGGCGGCCCTGGGAGGCGTCGAATGAACGGACGGTATATGTCCGAAACAGATCTTTGACCTCCTCTTGCCATAGCACCGTCGCGTCCTCCCGTGTGATGGGGTGAGGGCGCTCCCCGGTGGCCGGGTCTGGGAAGATGATGCGGATATCGTCGTCGAAACCATCGCTGACTAGCGGTGGTGCGTCTACGCCGAACGCACTATGGGCGCGTAGTTGTTCGCCCGTCAGAGTAATGCGACGCATCCCTGGTGTGATGTCCTCGATGTCATCGACCTGCAGTTCGCGGATCGTAATGGGGTAGATTTCCCTGTCTCGGCTATTCCTCGCCATGGTCATTCCTTTCTCGTTTCTGGGTTGGCGGTGTGCGGTGAGTCGGTGTGTAGCGGGTCAGTGCGCAGGGTCGGCATGCGGTGGGGCGGCATGCGCAGGGTCGATGCCTGTCGCCTCGGGTGCTGGCCGGTCAGCCGAACTCTTGTTCAGCAGCCGCGGTGCCCATTGCTGGAAAACGTTCTTCCAGCCATCGGCTTTCACCAGCTGCGCGTGCGTAAGTTCAAGCTCGCTCACCCGCACCGGATACGCCCCCGGACGGCGCCTCCACGCAGCAGCCGGATCCCACTGCCCGTGTGCCACATCACTGTTGTTTTGCGTTGCCACCACTAGCTCGACCCGGCCTTCGTAGCTGGTGGGTGCTGCTGTGTGCAGCATCTGCATGCAGAAACGGATGTTGCTTTCTATATCGACGCCCACAGTGCCCAATTCGTGTGACATCCCATCGGCACGCGCAATTGCCCGAACGTCGTAGTCACCAAAGGCTGTCCTGCCATCGGGCGTGCCCGGCGGCCAGGAATGCGTACCGGAGCTGGGGCTGCTGCCGCTGGGGTAGGCGTCAAGAATTCCTAAGAACCGCACCTCATAGCCCCGGCGCTGCAACGCGGCAGCGATGTTTTCAGCCACCACGCCACCGAAGGAGTAGCCCACCAACGTGAAGGGTCCTTCTTGTTGCTCGGCCAGGATCTGTTCGGTGTAGAGCTCCGCTAGCTCGGCCAGTGTTCCCACCTGGGGTAGCGGGGACGGTAGTTCGATCAGGCGGGTGTCGAACTCAGTGTCCGCCAGAAGGCTGGCCAGCGGGGCGAAGGCCAAGCCATGTCCGCCGATCGGATGGAGGCACCACACCGGGCGGCGTTGCGAATGCTCGGCAGTCTGTAAGCGCTGGGATTGCTGCGGCTTCGGCGGCTGCTTAGCCTTCATAGCTCCACCAGTGCCCTGCCCCAGCCGTTCCGCGATGGCTGCCGGAGTACCAGCATCCACAATGTCCTGGATCTTCAACTGCATGCCCTGCTTGCGCAGCACACCCATCAAACGCATGGCCAGCAGGGAGTCACCACCGGAGGTGAAGAAGTTCTCTTCGGGGCCGATCGGGTTGCCTAGCAAGCTCTCCATGGCGGCCTGCACCTGGGCGCATACGGGGTTGTCCTCAGAAAGCTCCCGGTTACCGGTATTGCACGTATCCGCTTCCTCTACTTCGCTGTGCCCATCTACTTCTATTTGCCCGTCCGCTGGCTCCTCAAACTCGCCGCGCTCCGGAAGCAACTCCACCAACCGGAGATCCCTACCGGTGGCGGCGTCGCACAGTGCATTGAGGAATGTGCCGAACCACCTCGCGGCGGCGTCAGGAAGAATGCGTTCCACCACATCCGGACGGTGCACCAGCGTAATTTCCAAAACGTCCCCGGGCGGGCACACGACAGTCAGCGGGTAATGCGTGCGACCGCTGGTGCGCAGCCCCTGGATGCGCAGGCACGACTCGGAGGTCTCCACTGTGTGTGGACCGCTCGGTGCACCGAAGTGTGCGTGATGGTCGTACACCACCGCGGTGTCGAACAACGGTGCACTTCCCACCAGGGTCTCGATCTCCTGTAGCGGCGTGGTCTGGTTCTCGCTGATCAGCGCCATGGTATCTGCCACCTGTCGCACGGTATGGCGCAGCGTGTGCCCCGGTTCGAGTTGTACGTGCAACGGGAGTGTGGTGATGAACATGCCCACCGCACTAGCCATTCGCGGCTGCTCCGCGGACCGGCCGGAAAGAGTCACCCCCGTAGTCACTCGGCGCCCACCATGCATCGCAGCCAGCGTGAGCAACCATGCGGTTTGTACCAGTACACTGGGTGTGGTTCCTAGGCTCGCCGCGGCGGTTGCCACCCGCCCATCTGTGTCGCGGTGCAGTACGTGCGGCACCTCTGGGGCTTCTGTTGTGCTCTTTTTACTTGACGCCACCGGCCGCAAGCCCGCAATCACACCTCCGTGCTCGCCTGTGCGGCTGGCCTCATGGGGCTGATCGGTGCCGGTGAAAATCTGTTGCCAGGCGCGGTGTTCCCGCTCCAGTTGTTCGACGCTGCGTTGGCACAGGCTTCGAGCAAATTCCGCGAAGGAGGGTGCGGGGTCCAGATCCTCGCCGCTTAGCAGTCGCTGCAAATCCTGCAGCATCACGGCGGTGGACCAGCCATCGGTGAGGATGTGATGGCTGCCCAGCACAAGTGTGGCAGGGCGGTTGGTTTCTAGTCGGTTACTCTCTGGCAACAGCACCAGGTCTGCGGTGACTAGCGGGCCGGATTCCAGGTCCACGGCGCGGTGGCCGCGCAACTCCCGTAGCTGTTCCACGAACGCATGAGCTGCAGCCGGTGAGAAGTCTCTGCAGTCGTGGATTGTCCAGGGCAGATCGAGCCGCTCCGGAATCAGCATCAGCGGGAGGTCGCTGCAATCGAACACGGCGCGCAGTGCTGCGTGGCGGCGCAGAATTGCCCGCATCGACTGGTGGATAAGCTCTGGGGAGGCCACACCAGTAAGGTCCACGGCGGCGGCAATGACGTAGCGGTCGGTTCCGGCCAATCCGTGGAACAGCAGCCCCTGCTGGGAGGCAGTAGCCGGGACAATGTCTTCCAGGGGACCGTGGGCGGCTTCCAGGGAGCGTAGATGAGCAACGCTGAGGGTCGGTGTGGGCTGGTTGGTTGAGCTGTGGCCTAGCCGAGGGTTCGTCGGCTGTGTATCGAATGCCCGGTAGTCGCTAGGCAGTGCTTGGCGCAGTACCAACCGATCCGCGACCAGCAGGTCCCGCGCCGCACGCTGTAGCTGTTCGTGCAGTTTCTCCAGCACGGTCGGGGATGCATCCCTGAGTGCTGCCAGGTCCGCCACGTATTCCACGTCTGCGCCGTCCGAGGTGAGGAAGACATTTATCGTCAGAGCCTCCGTCATCCGCCGGTCGTCGGATTCCAACACGCCGAAGCTCTCCTCCGGCTGTGCATCCAGAACATTAATCACCACACGACGGTTTGGAGGGCACGAAGCTGGATCCCACGGCTGAGCCTGCGACTCGGCCTCGCGCCCAGCGCGAACCCACGCTGCCATAAACCTCGGAGAATTGGCGGATGAATGAACGGAGGCACCGTCAGCCCTCGCAGAGAAAGCCCAACGCTCCTCCGTAGTGAACCAACCGATCAGCTCCATGCAATCCACCGCGCTACCGGTGCTGCCATAGTCACCAGAACGAGTGGCACCGGTGCCGCCATCGCGGCCGTGCCCTTCCACCACCAGCTGAAGCTCGGTCAAACCTACGGCCTGTAGCGCTTGCGCTAACAATGACACCACCACGACCTGTCGGTCTGTTCGAAAACGCTGCGCCAGCTCGGAACTCATCGCCGCAGCGTCCGGCATCGCAATATTTCGCCACATCATCGTGGCCTGCCCCCGTGGGCATAGCAGTTTCTCCGGCAACTCCGGCAAGACCGACAGCTCCGCCGATCCCGGTGGCACGTTCTGCACGGCCTGGTGCTCCACGGCACGCTGCATCCCGTGGGCGCGCAGGAGGCCGGTGAGCGCGGGAAGCTTCACGTTGGCGTCAATTAATACAGCATTCCACTCGCGCTGCAGGTTCGGCCAGGACAGCGCATCGATCGCCAGGTGGTGCACCATCACCAGCGCGCCTTCCCTGCACAGTCCGACCTGCCACATCACTCCACCATCGGGGGCTATGCCGGCGGCCAGCTGCTCCACCGGATCTGGGCCGTCCGGCGCAAGCTCCACCACAATCTCCTCGGCGTTAGCCAGTGGCACACGCGGGATCAGCTGCACTACGTTGTCCCAGTCCAGCAACATCCGCAGGCTCGCATGCCGGCGCTGAAGCACCTCCACCGCGCGTAGCACATCGGCTTGGCCGCACCCGGGTGGCATATCTAGCCACCGGTACATCACGTGGCGACGCATCGCATGCACGGTGGGCGCAGCTGCAATCTGCGTGCGCGCCACCGGACTCCACGGCAATACACCCCAATCCAGCCATTGATTGTCCCCATTATTGGATCTCGAATTACCCCCCTTGCCCAGGTCTTCACCAGAACTAAGGAAGGTCGGGCGCGCAGCCTGCGAAACCTGGGGAGCCTGCGGATTCTGCGGAGGACGGAAGTCTAATGGGATCTGCGCTAACGCAATGCCGCCCATTAGGTCCTTCGGCTGCAACAGCAGCCCCTGCTGACGTGCGCGAGAGGCCACATGAAGAGCAGCAATACTCTCCCCTCCCAAACTGATGAAGTCCTGATCAGGATCAGTCTGCTGCGGCGGTAGATGGAGAACATCACACACCGTGCGATGCAGCAGGAGGTGGGCAGGGTCGAGCGGTGCAAGCGGGTCGTTTTTACCGCTTGTAGTTGCGTTACCTGCGCTAGAGACCTCCACGGGTTCGGTCGCCTCGGGAGCTGCGGTATCCTCCTTCGCACCAGCGGTCGGCGGCTGCAGTCCGTATCCGGCGATGGCCTCCCGGTCGATCTTGCCGGAGGTGGTGGTGGGCAGCGCTCGCACTGGATGGATGCGCCGGGGGATCGCCGCGGCGGGTAAAGCAGCTTGCAACTGGTGCCGGATAGCGGTCAGATCTGAAGCGTCCATGGGCCAATCCCCTACCACCGCAGCAACCAACACAGTGGCCTGCCCACTGCGATTCAGTGGTGCCACGGCGCAGTGCCGCACGCCGTTCACGCTGGCTAGTACAGCTTCCACTTCGGCCAGCTCCACGCGCTGCCCATTGATCTCGACTTGCTCATCGGCACGCCCCAGAAACTGGTAGCCCCGCCCAGGAATCCATCGTGCCCGATCCCCGGTGCGGTAAATGCGCTCCGGAGCCCGACGCGGGTCGATGCGAACGTCCTCCTTGAACGCCGCATCGGTGGCCTCCGGAAGGCCACGGTAGCCGAGTGCCAGCTGTGGACCGGCTAGAACCAGTTCGCCTACTTCTTGGTCTCCTACCAGCTGCAGGGCGTTATCCACCAGGTAGGCACGCATACCGGCAACGGGCCGCCCCAGGTGTGCCACGCCCGGCTCCACTCGGGCCAAAAGGGCATCTACAGTGCTTTCGGTGGGGCCATAGGCATTGACGACCTCCAGGCCGGTGGCCGCCAGGTGATCCCACAGCTCAGCGGGCAGCTCTTCGCCACCCAAAACCACTAACTGCAGGCTCGGTACTTTCTCCAATAACTGCGCGGCCAACAACGCCTTCATCATGGAGGGAGTCGTATCCACCACATTGATCTGCTGTGTAGCGAAGTGTTCCACCAGCTTGTCTGCATCCCCAGTGGCCTGTTCTGGGTAGAGGTGCACGTCGTGGCCCGCCAGCAGCCACAGCAACTGGTCGAATGCTGCATCGAAACTGAAAGACGCCGTATGCGCCACCACCGCGTGCGGCCTGTCGTACAATCCGCTGCGGTGTTGGGCAAACAGAGAGCTAATGGCACGGCGGGGAACCTCCACGCCCTTGGGCTTGCCGGTGGATCCAGAAGTATAGATCAGGTAGGCCAATTGCTCCGGGTCTGGACAGGCTGCCGATTCCGCGGACCGTTCTACGGCGTTCTCCTCCGAGGTGGTACTGCCCAAGGCTAGGGCGTAGCGGATGGCCGCCGCATCCACACTAGCTACCGGTTCAGCGTTCGCATGGATTTGCTCACGGCGCTGGGCAGGACTGGTGGGATCGATATAGACGAAGGGCACACCCGCGGCGAAAGCGGCTAGCACAGCAAGGGCCAATTCGCGCCCCCGCTCCATCTCGAGAGCGAGCACTGGTCGCGCCCTATCTTGCTCGGTGACTTGTTCCGCCTGGCGCCACCTGTCGCTTCCCAGAACCTCACGGCGAAAGTAACTAGCCAGGCGATGTACTGCAGCGTGGAGATCCTTGCTGTTCAGCACTGCAGCGCCCAGTATCTCGCGATCCAACATCTCAGTTCCGGGCTCGGTATCCCAGCCATCGGCAGTGTGAACCACCAGATGTGCCTGTGTGTGGTTTCGCAGCGTGGACAAAGCGGTGCTCAGAGCGTCCTGCGATCGGCTATTTTCGGCCACTTCGACACCTTGGGCGCGCCGCTGCTCTAACATTTCCACGCGCCGTCTCTGGCTATGCAGTGGCAGCTCCCCGATCTTTCGGGATGTGTCTTCAAGCGCCTGACACGTGAACTCCCGCAGTGCCTCCAACCGAGCCCGCGCATGCTCGGCACTCACGCGGGCCGGATCCGTCTCAAAAGCCATGTCCAGTCCGCCATCCTCGGCCGGGGTGAGCACCAATCCCAAATCCTCCGGCGGCCCACCCGCCACATTGCGCAACCGCCCCGGAACCCCCGCGAAATCCGCCCGGGTGGTGAAGGCCTTAGCATTCACTCCCACTCCGTGTAGCACGTCAGCCACCCGGGAGTCCCCCGTGATCTGCGGTAGGCTCTCTCCACGCAGTCGCTGGTGGGCCAGTAGACCATGCAGCGACTCCACCGCATGGTGTAGATACTCCTGCACCGTTTGTTGATTGTCGACGTTGACTCGCAGTGGCAGCACATTGACGGCCATTGCAGGCGTGCGGAGCTCTCGCGTATGCGAGCGTGCCATCACGGGCACAGCCAGGAATTGTTCGCTGGTCGAGCGTGGAGCCAACAGACGGTGAACAAACGCCCCGTACAGTGCGATCATGAGCTCTACCCACGTAATCTGCTCATCAGTAGCGGCTTTCGTGGCCTTCTCCATGATCTCCGGCCCCAGGCGCATGGTGGTGGTGATTGTGGTTTGCCCTGTGCCTTCTGCCTTTGTGGCCGTATTCATCGTGGCGCGCTCAGCAACTTCCGGAAGCTGTGCGAGTACGGACGTCCAATACTGTTTATCCCGGATATGCTCCGCGGATTCGCGGTACTCCTGATCCAGCGCCACCAGTTCGGACAGCGAAGCTGCCCGGAATGGACGAGCCTGCTTTCCTGCCACGCGAGCGGTATAAATCTGACTAAGGCGACGCGTGAGCAGGGAAGCCGAGAAGCCATCGACAATAAGGTGATGATAAAGCTGGACAACCCAGGTCTCGGTGACGTCGAGAAGAATAATGACATAACGACACAACGGTTGATCCACCATGGTGCGCATCGTCTCGGCACATTCGGCGCGTAGCGCATCTACCCAGGCTTCCGCGCTGCGCTGGGGATCCGCGGCGTGCCGCACGTCGATCACGCGGTCGACCCCGGGGCCTTCCTGTACCACGGATTGTTGCGGGGTAAGGCCATCCGTCGTGACGCGCACGCGCAATGTCTCAGCTTCCTGTTGCAGCTGTGCGATGGAGTGCTGCAGAGTTTCCAGCTCGATGTGCCCTGGCCCCAGGTGCAGTACCTCACCAACCACGTAGTAGGGCGATTCGGGGTTGAGTTTTTGGGCGTTCCAGACACCGTATTGAGCGCTCGTTAACGGCAGCGTAGAAGACAAGTCAAGTTCCTTGTGAGTCGGCGGGCGGCAGCGGGGAGGCGAGTGAGAGAACAAGAAAGGGCATAAGAAAACACCCCACGCTGCCACACCGGGCGACACATTCGCGAGGGGTGCTGGAGAAAAAGAGACTAAGAGATCTCTTTCAAGGTAGGCTTGACCTGCTCCAATACCCATGCACGGGACAGGGCGGTCGGCGTGTTCAGGCCAGCAACCACAGCCTCGTTACCCGCCAGGGTGGCGCCGGACTTGACCTGCGGCAGGTCTGAGTAGCCCGGGATCTTCTCCACCTCCGCGATGTCACCGGTGCGGTTATAGATCACCATGAAGTCCGCAGCCAGGGCGGAGACGTTTTCTGGCGACAGAGTCACGCGCCCCTGCTGTACCTCGATTGAGCCGTCGGTCAGAGATTCCGGGAACTTCATACCCAGGTCGTAGATAAAGGAGGCTCCTGGATCCTTCGGGTCGGCCACAGCTCCAAAGGATCCCTGAGCGAACTGGGAGACCACACCGGTCTTACCCTCGATATTCGGCAGCTCGGACTTCGCATCGGAGAAGACTTTCTCATCCTGGTCGATGACTTCTTGAGCTTTATCTTCCTTGTTGAAGATCTTGCCGAGCTCCTTCAACTGCGACTTCCAGCTGATCCCCTCACCCTCGGTGCCAATACCACCCAGAGTGGGCGCGATCTCGGAGAGCTGTGCGTAGTTATCCTCGGAGATCGTCCAGTAGTCCCCGACGATGAAATCCGGAGCAGCGGCGGCGATCTCTTCCTTCGGCAGAGTCTTGAAATCGGTCTGCTTGATAATCTCCACGCCATCCAACTTGCCGTCGCGCCACGGGGCATTCATGTCCTTAGCAGACACCACCACGGCGGAGGGCTTGATGCCCATAGCCAGCAGGTTGTCGATGGCTGGACCAATGGCAACGACGCGCTCGGGGTTTACGGGGTATGTGTCTTCCCCCCAGGCGTGCTTGATGTTGACTTCGGAGGCATTATCGCCGGAATTCGCTGCGGAGTTTGCGCCTGAGGAAGTATTTTCCGCCTTGTCATCTGCATCGGAGCTGCAGGCTCCCAACACCAGGGTAGTGGAGAGCACGGCGATGCTGAGCGCACGGACAACGTTTGAGTTCTTCATTCTGAATGGGTTTCCATTTCACTAAACGAACAAGATTAGGTAAGGCTACCATCACCAAGGGTAGGCTAACAAGGGCAATCTGAGACTTTTTAACTTAATTTGGATCGGGGAGGGCACGACGATCCAGCTTCCCATTACTGCTCAGCGGCAATGCCTGCAGAGCCACTACACGGCTGGGAACCATGTACTCCGGTACTGATTCGCGCAGCACAGCAGCCACCTCCGTAGGCGGTAGTACCACTGCTTCCTGATCCCACACCACATAGCCCACCAGCACTGGTGAATCCTCGCCAACGACACGACTGGCCGCCTGCCGCACACCAGGAACCCGTCGCAGCGCCGCATCTACCTCTCCCAACTCCACTCGGTTGCCCCGGATCTTCACCTGGTCACCCACCCGACCTACGAATTCCAGCAACCCCACCTGGTTCCATCGTGCTAGATCTCCGGTGCAGTACATTCGGCCGCCATCAACCTGTGGGTACCAACTGGGCACAAAAGATTGTGCCGTTAGCTCCGGGCGGCGCCAATAGCCAGTAGCCACCTGCACCCCGGCAATGCAGAGCTCACCCACCTGGCCAGGATCGGTAACCTCTTTCCCATCCTCAGCGCGCAGATAACAGCTCACATTGTCTTGAGGCAGACCCAACAGCGACGGTTGCCGACCATCCCCCGCGCTGGATCCCGCCAGCTCAGCCAGCAATTCCTCGGTATATTCAACCCACAGCACATCCATCGCGGCCTCCGTGGGCCCATAAAGTCCATGCACCCGGCAACCGATCTGTCGCAGGCACCGTTCTGCCAGCGCACTGGGCACAGCCTCGCCACCTAGCAGCAGATGCTTGAGCCCAGCCAACCTTTCCAGAGGCTCACCCATGTCGTCCATGACATCCAACAGCGTGCCGAGCATACTCGGCACCATCGACAGCACACTGACCTGGTAATCCACCAGCAAATCCAAAAAGCCATCGATATCCCCCATCCACCACTGTGAATCGGGCATCACCACCGTTCCACCATTAGCCAGGGGGTTCAGGATCTCCGCGATACCCACATCAAACACCGCCGGCGCCTTCTGCAGCACACGAAGTTCCTCGCCAGGCCCCACGATCCGGGCGCTCCATTCCAAATGGCAGGCTACGCCACGGTGAGTATTCACCACCGCCTTCGGCCGCCCGGTCGAACCTGAGGTGAACGTGATGTAACAGGGATCCTCCGGGCAAATGTCCGTGTTCACCTCCAACAGCGCACCGCTCACCTGCAGCGAGCCACCCGATCCATCTATATTTTCGCGGTCACACTCTGCGCCACCAATCCACACTTCAGCGGCGCAAGCTTCGGCGACGACTCGGCGCAGCTCCTGTTCCGCAGACTGCTCCACACCGAGCAACATCACCAGCTCCGGCTGAAGATCTTCCAGCTGCCAACGCAAACGCTCTGTTGGAGAATCCACCTCCAATGGACAATAGACTGCGCCCGAGTGAAGAATCCCTGCCACCATTACCGGTAGCCGAGTATCCCGGCGCGCCAGTACCGCGATCCGGTCCCCTCTACCCAGCCCGCGGCTGCTAATACTGCCGGCCACTCGCCTGGCACCTCTAGCCAGTTCTGGCCAAGTAATGGCCCCAGCAGGCCCCGTAACCGCTAGCCGTGGGCTATCTACCCCACACTCCTGGACTGCCGCACAAATCATCGCATCCACCGTGGCATAGCGCTGCTTCACTCGGCGGCCATGAGGCCGCGGTGCTGGAAATGCACTCATGAACGCACCTCCGCCCGAACCCCAGCCTGCACCCCAGCCCGCATGCCAGCCTGCACATCGGCGGCATTATCGCCCAGGCCGTCCCCTACACCGAGCCCAGCTACTACCCGATCGGAAAGCTCGCCCAGGCAGCTCAGGTTCGCAAACCCCGGCCCCTGGCGCATAGCTGCCAGTGCCGGAACAAACAGGTGCGGAACCAATCCCTCCACTGCCAGATCTGCCCCAATACTGGCCTCCCAGGCCGGAACGGAGCTCAGCGCTGCATCGGACTGGTTGCCTAGTGCGCGCTCCAGGAGGAGGCGCACCTGTGGCGTCATCACATCACAGAACCACAAGGGCCTACCACCGCGAGCGTCAATGACGAGATCGCACAGCTCGGTGTAGGAGCCACACACTTCATCATCAATATGCACCCGCAGTCGAAAATCAGCGTCCGGCGAGCTCGCCAGCTCCACACGGCGGACAACGCCACGGCGATGTGCCACGCGATCATCGGAATCTAACACCTGCTGCACCCGCACAGAAAGCACCCCACGGTCGGTTCTGCGGATGAAGTCTCTACGCGCTGCTTCGCTGAGTGTCACCCATTTGCGCGGATCTGTATACAACTCGTTTTCGAATTGACTCTCCCCACGACTGAACATCGTGGCCAGGGGCGATACGGCCAGAGCTTCCTCAATATTGAGGTGAATTAGCTGGTCCAACACGGAAGCTGCAGATTCCCCAGTACCGACCACCACAACACGAGGGACCTCGGGGAGGCTTCCACGCGCCTTGAGATCCCAAAATTCTGCCACAGAGAGCACACCCGGAACATCCGAAATTTTGCCGTTGCTACGGCCAGGGCCGGTAACGAGCACACTATCGGCCTCCAGAGTGAACTCGGCGCCACGTGTGTCCTCGGCAGTGAGGCGCCACCGGCAGGGCTGGGAGGCAGTGCCGGTGGCCGTGCCCGTAGGGCTAGTGGCACTACTTTCAGTGGTCACGTCGAGTAGCCGCACCGTTGCTGGAACCACCCGCATTCCCATCTTTTGCGCCGCCCACTCCAGGTAGCTAGCCCACAGGTAGTGCGGTGGGTTGGGGTGGCCACGGTCGATCCAAGAGGCATAACGATCCGACTCCGTAAGGAAGCGCACCCAGCTAAGCCCCAGCATGCTCCGGTCCACGGCCTCGTTGAGCTCGCCCGCGATGCGCGTGCGGTAGGGAAATCCCAGATCTTTATCGGGCGAGGTTCCCAGCAACTGCCGCCCGTCCGTCCACCCACCGCAAGGCTTCCAATTACCGCCAATGCCGTGCGGATCCAGCACGGTTACTTCCGGGGTTGGAACGCCCAGGCTGCGCAGAGCGTGGAGTTTCGCCTGAACGGCTAGCGCTTTTGGCCCCGCTCCGATGATCGCCAATGATTTCAACTTACCATTCCCTTACCAAGTGAAGGCTTACCTTACACATAGACGGTAGTATGCTTACCCATGATTGACAATGACCCCCAGCAACAGCCTGAGTCACTGCTCACAGGAAGCCCCCAACCCCGCCCGGAGGAAATACTGGCCCGGTTGCGCCACGACATCCCGACAGCGGATTTCCTCCCTTCCCCGCCACCGTTACCGCAGATGAACCCTCCCTTTTCCCTACGCCCTGCGGACCCAGATCCCGAATCTTCCGATGCCGATCTGGTGGCCGAGTGGATGTCCCGCCCTCACTTGCGCGAGACGTGGGAACAACCCTGGCCAGCCGAACGCTGGCGCCAGGACTGGGTCGCAAAAACTCACACCACCTACGCTCGCGCCGCAATACTGTCCTATTCGATACCCCGCTCCCCCCACATCCGGGCTGCAAAGGAAGCCACGAGGGGCGATGCCTCCGCAGCTCCTACACCGTCTGACGAGAATGACGCCACAACCCCGGTGGGGTACGTGGAAATCTATCGTCCGCACCGGGACGAGATTGGCAGCAGCTATCTCTCTCAACCCCACGACCTGGGAGCCCATATCGCAATCGGCAAGCCAGAACTGACTGGCCATGGGATCTTCTCTTCTTTTCTGAGCAAGCTGGCCGCAGCACTGCTAGAGCAAGACCCGCAGTGCCAGCTGGTGCTTGGCGAGCCGGACTATCGCAACACCCGCACGCACCGGGCGCTGGCCAAGGCCAGTTTCCAAGATTTCGGCGAGCGACAGCAGCGGGCAGACCGGCGCGTACGGTTGTTCGGCTTAACACGGCCTAGCGCAGGGCGTGAGCCGCAACAGCGATTGGAGGCCACGCCATGAGTGTGCGCACCAGCCGCCTACTGGGTCTGGGGGTACTACTCCTACTGGTCGTCAGTGGCACGATCTGCAGTTTCCTGTACGGCGCCCGTTCCATCCCCGCAGAGGACGTGTGGGCTGCACTTCGGGATCTCCCGGCTACCAGTAGCTCCCCGGAGGAGGTTCCAGTCAACCAACGCGTGGTCGCCGAGCTGCGCCTGCCACGCACCATATTGGCCATTATCGTGGGCGCGGCACTAGGCGTAGCCGGCGCCCTAATCCAGGGACATACCCGCAATCCCCTGGCGGATCCGGGGATACTGGGAATCAGTTCCGGCGCGGCACTGAGCGTGGTGGCCAGCTACGCCCTGTTGGGCATCAGCGCGCCTTGGGCGACTGCGGTGGTTGCCTTCCTTGGTGCAATCGCGGCGACGGCGCTGGTCTTCGGCCTAGCTTCCGCGGGCAGAGCCACGGTAAATCCCCTGACCCTCGTGCTGGGCGGAGCCGCGCTGTCGGCAGTGCTAAGTGCCATCACGAGCGCCTTCGTTCTCACAAGTGAAAACAACCTGGATAGGATGCGCTTCTGGACCGTCGGTTCCCTAGCGGGCCGGGATATGAACATCGCGCTCAGCGTCTTGCCGTTTGTGGTTCTGGGGTTGATCCTGGCCTTTGCCACGGGCCCGCAGCTGAACATCCTAAATCTGGGCGACGACGTGGCTGCTGGCTTAGGTATCAACACTGCGGCCGCGCGACTAGGTGGCATGGGCATCATCGCACTGCTGGCAGGTGCAGCCACTGCCGCTGCAGGACCGCTGGGCTTCATCGGCCTGGTGGTACCCCATATCGTCCGAGCCCTCACCGGCCCGGATTACAAGTGGATTCTGCCGTACTCCGCGCTAGCCGGTGCAGCACTACTTCTTTACGCGGACGTGGTGGGGCGCCTCATCGCCCGGCCCGGCGAGCTCCAGGTGGGCATTGTACTGGCGTTCGTGGGTGCACCGTTCTTCATCGTCTTGATTTACCGAAAGAAGGTGGCGACGCTCTGATGGGGCTCAACAAGACTTCGCGCAATAGGCTCACCGCTACCGAGCGGTTTCCAGGCCGTCCGGCATTCAGGGTCGGGCCAATCTCCTTCGTTTGGCGCCCACGAGTGCTGCTTGTATGCCTCATTGCCGCGGCCCTTATCGTTTTCTTGGGAGCATTTTCCATTGGACTAGGTGATTTCCCCATCTCCGTTTCCCGAGTGCTGGAGGTTGTCTTCCGCGGGGATGGAAACCGCGTGGAAAGGCTAGTGGTCCTGGACTGGCGCATGCCCCGTGTAGCAACCGCCATCGCGGTCGGCAGTGCTTTGGGGCTTTCTGGCGCGCTAACTCAGACAGTCACCCGCAACGCACTGGCCAGCCCGGATATCCTTGGTATCACCACGGGCGCCTCAGCCATGGCCGTGACGGTCATCGTCCTCGGCGGTGGCAGCGGATTTCTCAGCTGGCTGTCCGGAATCGGAATCCCTCTGGCCGCACTACTAGGGGCGATACTCAGCGCTACAGCGATCTGGGCACTGGCGTGGCGGCGCCAGGCGGATTCCTACCGACTAGTGCTCTTTGGCATCATCATCACCGCGCTGCTCAGTTCCTACATCAATTTCCTTATGATCCGCTCGGAGCTACGGAATGCTACCCAAGCGCAGTTCTGGCTCACAGGCTCCTTGGCCACAGCGGGCTGGAATACCACCATCCCGATGGTGATTCTGGTGATCGCGTGCTGTCCCCTACTGGCCTGGATCGGCTACCAGGCGCTGGCCACCACTTTGGGACCCGATCTGGCTCGGGCACTCGGCCAGCGGGTCAACGGTGTACAGGTCGCGATGCTGGCGCTGGCCGTGGCCCTAGCTGCGGTAGCAGTCTCCGCCGCCGGCCCCATCGGCTTCGTCGCCTTCGTAGCACCCCAGGTGGCCCTTCGAATGTGCGGCGTACCCACCCCACCGCTTGCGGCTTCGGCGCTCACCGGTGCAGTACTGCTGCTGGGGGCGGACATCGTCACCCAAGCGATTCTGCCGGTGGAACTTCCGGTGGGCATTGTGACCTCCGCCCTAGGTGGCATCTTCCTCGTCTATCTGCTCGTTCAACGCACTAGGAGCACAGACGCATGACCTCTTCCACACCCCAGCCAAATACAGCACAGCACAACACGGCACTACCAAATACAGCACAGCCAAGCGACACCAGCGGCGTAGTTGCGTCCTCGATCACGGTGGGCTACGGCGAGCGCACCATCATCCGCGACCTTAGCGCCACGTTCCCGGCGGGCAAGATTACTACCATCGTGGGGCCCAACGGCTGCGGTAAGTCCACATTGCTGCGTGCCATGTCCGGCCTACTTGACCTCAATACGGGAACCGTTCGTGTGAATAACCAGGACATCACGGCCATGAAACGCAAGGAGGTCGCCCGACTATTGGGCGTACTTCCCCAATCGCCCGTGGCCCCAGAGGGCCTGCTGGTCTCCGATCTGGTGGCTCGCGGGCGGCACCCACACCAGGCGTGGTTCCGGCAATGGTCTTCCACGGACGAAGGGGCGGTACTCGAGGCCCTGGAGCAAACAGATTCCAAGGATCTTGCTAACCGCACGCTGGATGAACTCTCTGGCGGCCAGCGCCAGCGCGTGTGGATTTCCATGGTGTTGACGCAGAACACCGACATCCTTTTCCTCGACGAGCCGACCACCTACTTAGACCTGGCGACTTCCGTGGACATCTTGGAACTGGTTGAGGACCTGTGCCAACGGCTTGGCCGCACCGTGGTTATGGTGCTGCACGATCTAAATCTTGCGGTGCGTTATTCCGATTATCTAGTGGTCATGAATGAAGGCCAGGTGATGGCCTCCGGTTCGCCTTCGGAGATCATTACTGCAGAGCTACTGCAGCGGGCTTTCGACCTGCGAGCACGGGTGATCGAAGATCCGGAGACTGGCGACCCGCTCATCATCCCTCTCAAGAAATCCAAAAATAACACCGTTGATTAGCCTAACCTAAGTCGATTACAGTGTCCGCTATGGATTTCAACATTCCTCCGCACCTAGCCACACGGCAGCCAACCGAGTCGCCGCCGGAGCAAGCGCAACTACAACAAACGGTGATCGTGACAGGTGCTGCTGGAGGCATCGGCCGCGAGTGTGTGCGCCTGCTACGACAGAACGATCACACCGTGATCGGCTGGGATCTACCGGAAGTAGACATCACCTCTTCAAACCC
This sequence comes from Corynebacterium sp. CCUG 65737, assembly GCF_024454115.1. Lineage (NCBI taxonomy): Bacteria > Bacillati > Actinomycetota > Actinomycetes > Mycobacteriales > Corynebacteriaceae > Corynebacterium > Corynebacterium sp. CCUG 65737. Next base: position 5,114 of record NZ_JAGPZB010000020.1, on the reverse strand, counting down.
GACTGACCCACGCAGCGTGGAAAGCCACCTGTCGAAAGCACTGGCAGCTCACGGGCACATTGATGCACTCATCCACTGCGCGGGAACCTTAATCCCAGATAGCGCACTGACGGGCCCCACGGCAGTTGACACAGTTGACACAGTCTCGGGTATCGGTACGGACCCCGACGAGACCGGAGCCTGGGAAAACAACTTCGCTGTCAACGTCACCGGCTTAGCCCGCACATGCTCCGCAATCGCCCAGCACATGGTGGATCGCGGCACTGGAGCAATTGTGGCAGTGACTTCCAATGCAGCAGCACAGCCCCGGGCACGCATGGCCTCCTATGGAGCTTCCAAAGCGGCAGCGACTGCCTGGTTGAAAACTCTGGCGCTAGAGTGCGCCCCACACGGGGTGCGCTGCAACAGCGTATCCCCTGGTTCCACAGACACCGCGATGCTACGCACCAGCTGGCACGGCGAGGATCGAGCCGCGCAGACCCTTGCCGGTGTACCGGAGGACTACCGGTTAGGCATCCCCTTACAACGCATCGCGCAGCCAGAAGATATCGCGGCAGCATGCCTCTTTCTTATCTCCCCTGCAGCCTGCCACATCACCATGCACGACCTCCGTGTTGATGGTGGCGCCACCCTAGATGCCTAGCCTCTGTACCCCACCAGCCCAACGAAAGGTTATCTCTATGGCGATTCCACCCATTTCGCCCTATCCCATCCCCACTCCATCCACCACACTGCCCGCCGATTGTCCGGCGAGATCCTGGGCCCTGGAGCCCGCACGCGCAGCACTGCTGGTGCACGACATGCAGAAGTACTTCCTAGCTGCCTATGACTGGAACAAAGAACCGCTACACTCGGCGCTCGCCAACATCGCGCGCCTCATCACCACGGCGGATCAGCTGGGTATTCCTGTGTTCTATTCCGCCCAGCCGCCGCAACAGCACCCCACCCGACGAGGGCTCTTAAGCGATATGTGGGGACAAGGTTTACAAACAGCCGAGGAAGCGTCGATCATCAAAGAGTTGGCGCCAGGCAAGCATCACCAGATACTCACGAAGTGGCGCTATTCCGCATTCGAGCGCACGGACCTTTACCAGTCGCTGGCTTTCGCTCGGCGGGATCAGCTAATTATCACCGGGGTATATGGCCACATGGGCTGCAAGGTCACCGCGGTGGATGCGTTTATGAAGGACATTCAGCCGTTTGTGATCACGGACGGAATTGCGGATTTCACGGCACAGGACCACCAGGAAACGATTGATTGGGTAGCCAAGCGCTGTGGAAGAAGCCTGGATACGGCCAGCGCGCTGAAACAGCTGGAGGTGCACGATGGTCCGCCCAGTGGGGAGGCTAGTGGCCCACCCAGCTTTGTCATGAGCGACAGCGACCAGACTCTGACAACCTGCGGCGTCAAAACTCGTTATGGCACGGTAGAGCAAGCCGCCGCAGCACTTCGTAGGGCGGCGGAGGCAGGACGGGAAGACGTCGTGGTGGGAGCGCTGCCCTTCGATCCAGACACAGCACCGGTATTGCTGGCCCCCGAGAGCTTTCAGCGGCACGCGGGAGCTCCGCGTTGGAAGACGGCTCCATTGGTTCCCGACGTGGTGGACATCTCACAACGCCCCAGCCTGCAAGAGCATGGCCGGCGGGTTAGCCGTGCCGTGGAGGCGATTGGGCGTGGCGAGTTTCAAAAGGTGGTGCTTTCCCGCGAGGAGGAGTACACGCTGGCTAGCCCTGTGGAGCCGGAAGCCCTGCTACGAGGGTTCATGGAAACCTCCGCCACGGGGCACGGGCACCTGGTAGCTACGACTAACGGCCCCGAAGAAGCTTTCTTCGTGGGATCTAGCCCGGAGCTACTGATCCGCAAGGAAGGCGCGCGGATTGTTTCCCACCCGCTGGCCGGAACTATCGCTCGATCGGAGGACCCGGTGACGGACTGGGCGCGGGCAATTGAGCTCACGCTCTCCCACAAAGACATCGCCGAGCACCGCTTCGTGACCACGGCCATCCGGAAGGTTCTTGAACCCCTGTGTACTCAGCTACACGTTCCGGAATTACCCACGCTGACCGCCACGTCGCACACCTGGCACCTAGGAACCCATATCGAAGGCACGTTGCGGAACCCTGATACCTCCGTTCTGGAGTTGGCTGCGTTGCTACACCCCACTCCGGCAGTCAATGGAGCACCGTCCGCTGCTGCGTTGGACTTTTTGCGCCAGCAGGAGCCGGAGCGGGGTCTGTACGGCGGCGCCATCGGATACGCAGATTCCCACGGCGATGGCGAGTGGCGGGTAGCTATCCGAAGTGCCACGGTTCAAGGCTCCCAAGTGTCTGCCCGAGCCGGCGGCGGAATCGTTGCCGAATCCCAGCCAGACCAGGAGATCGAGGAAACCAACTTCAAACTCGGTCCGGTGCGTGCGCTGTTGGGACTGGCCGCAAAGGGAGATACAGAAGGCACCGCGCAGCCCCCGTCAGCACACATAGCGCCCAATCCCGAGCCCCACCTCAGCCCGCTTAACGGAAGCCACGGCCCAGAGGTACTGGCCAACCACATGCCCCGTACCCTCGCGCAGGAATACCACCGCCAGGGAATATGGACCCACCACACCCACTGGGATGTCTTCCAGCAAACGGTTGCCACCTTTCCCAATCGACCCGCCACGACGGACGGCCACCGCAGCCTGTCCTGGCACGAACTAGACAACAGCGTCGAGACCGCCGCCCACTACCTTCACCAAGCCGGAGTACGCCGGGGCGATGGCTGCATCCTGCAGCTTCCCAATAGTGTGGTGTTCCTCGAAACTCTCTTGGCATTATGGAAGCTCGGCGCCATTCCCATCTTCGCCTTGCCTGACCTCGGCTCCACGGAGGTGCGCCACTTCGCCAGCCACGCGCCAGCACGCTTCTACATCAGCACGTCACGCCCCGATCGGCACCTTGCGGGCGTCCACGCCACGCTACAAGAGCCGCTGGACGATGGCCGCACTGTTCGAGCGATCCTCATCGACGAGACCGCCGAATCTCCCTGGGCTACCGAATCAACGGGGCACTCGGAGGCTGCAAACGAAGAGTCACCCGCCCCTCCAACCGCCGATGTAGAAGCAGACGAGCTTGCGTTCCTGCAACTCTCCGGTGGCACGACCGGCCTACCGAAGCTAATCCCGCGAACCCATGCGGATTATCTCTATTCGATCCGTTGTGCGTTGCAAGCCTGTGACTTGGAGACGGAATCTTGCCTGCTCGTCGCTTTGCCCGCGGCGCATAACTTCACTCTCAGCTCGCCGGGAATTCTGGGTGCGCTGCTGCGCGGAGCGCACATCGTTTTCGCCAAATCACCGATGCCCAGCGATCTGCTGCCTGCCATTGACCGCCACGGTGCGACTCACCTCGCCCTGGTACCTCCGGCGGTACTGGGCATTCTCCATGCACCGGCCCGCGATCGCCACGACCTACGCACTCTGCGCACGCTATGGGTGGGTGGGGCGAAGCTATCTGCCGAGGTGGCCCGCCGCATCCGGCCGGAACTCGACTGTCAACTGCAACAGGTTTTCGGCATGGCTGAGGGACTCGTAAACTTCACACCGTTAAACGCCTCGACCGAGGAAATAATCAATACACAGGGTCGCCCCATGAGCAGCCACGATGAGATTTGCATTGTTGATGACGCCATGCTCCCCCTCCCCGAAGGCCACCCCGGACACCTACTCACCCGCGGGCCGTACACGATCCGGGGCTATCACCGTGCTGAAGAGATCAACTCTAGGGCATTCACCGAAGATGGCTTTTACATTACTGGCGACATCGTCACCGTCGACGATAGTGCTCTGACGGTTGTCGGCCGGGCAAAGGATCAGATCAACCGCGGTGGGGAAAAGGTGGCTCCGGAAGCAGTCGAAAACGCGTTGCTCAGCCATCCGGATATCCACGATGTTTCGGTGGTTGGCACTCCGGACGACAATCTGGGCGAAGCCATCACGGCCTATGTGATCCTGAGGGATGGGGTGGATGATCTAACGCCACTTGCTGTCCGGAAGCATGCTCGGGCTGCCGGTATCGCGCGGTTCGCAGTACCGGACCACGTGCACATCGTGGAGGAGTTCCCCACCACCGGGGTGGGCAAAGTGAATAAACGAATCCAACAGAACAACGCAGATAGCACGGCCGAACGGAAGATTGAGGTAGCGAACTAATGGAACCAATCACTGAAGACCAGTTGCGCGGATGTGTAGCCGAGACGATGAAGATGGAGCCAGCGGAGATCGAGGTTTCCGAGGAACTCTATGACCAGGGTATGAACTCTCTGCAGCTAGTTACGGTTCTCACTTGGCTGCAGGAGAAAGGCTACGATGTGAGCTTCGCCGACTTAGCGGAGGATACTCGGCTGACGGCCTGGTTCGAACTGCTGGATAGTTAAGCTAGATGTGGGTCTAGGCGGGCAACAGGCTGACACCCGAACAGATGCAGGTGGGTGTGGCATGACTCGGTCACGTGTACACGCGGACGCACCGTGAGGGTCTCCACTCGCCATGGTCCACCCTCCAAACCTCACCCGTGCCTCCACTCTCCACGCTCAACGCTGCACTTTCCACGGGTCATCCGGGACAAATGTCCTAAACGCCCCGAAGTTAGACCCCCACGCCGGCAGTTACCTACCTCCGCTACACCCCAACAGCATTTGTCCCCTGCGAGGGCGGGCGGATTCTAGGGGTCGTTGCAACATTTCCTAGCTTTCAGCTAAACCTAACAGCTCCGCCATCCGCTCCGCAGGAGTAGCAAAACCCAACGTCTTACGCGGCCGACAATTCAACCGATGAGCAACAAGCTCTGAAGCGTCCTGGTTTTCGTTCCGCTTATTGAACGCCCAACGGCTGGGCGTGTGATTGTTGATAGTAGGCGTCTTCCATCTCTTGTGGAGTGATGTATCCCAATGACTCGTGCAGGCGGTGGTTGTTCCACCAGTACACCCAGCGAAGGGTCGCGATTTCGACTTCCCCAACCGACGCCCACGGCCGGTGGGGATAGATCAGCTCGGTCTTGTAGAGACCGTTGACCGTTTCCGCCAACGCGTTGTCGTAGGAATCGCCGACGGTGCCAACGGACGGATCGATCCCAGCTTG